>NZ_JAOQKF010000019.1:0-30940 GCF_025567565.1 Muriventricola aceti
AAACGGCCGCGGCAGGCCATAACAGGCCTGCCGCGGCCGACTTTTCCCGCGGTGCATTTGGGCATACCAATGCCCTGTCATATAAACACCATAGGTCTTCCGGCTTGTGGGGTGTGGAGCACCGCTCCGCGCCTGTCGCTCCGCCTTCTCAGGATCGCTCCCAATGACCGGCTCACGCCATGAACGACAGCCTCCCCCGCATACGGCAACGGGTATTGCTCCGGGTTCTCACCGGATTCCCTCATCCCCGCCTCTGCCCAAAGCAGACACGAGGTCATGATGCTTTTTTTGTCATTATAAAATGATGTTCCGTCCTTGTCAATCCGAATTCCGTTCTGCCTCTTTGCCCGGACTATTATTTTACAAAAATCTCCGCAACGGGATAGTAAGTACCCGCAGGACCAGATAGAACGCCTTTTTCCCAAAGCTCAACTCCTTCGGCACATACTTTTCCCCATACTGATACTCTCCGTCCTCTCCCATTGTCTTACTGTACGTCTGATCGTGCTCGGCCTCTTCCCGAATCATCCGGTTCAATTTGGGAGAATCCACCACCAGCATCAGCTCCGTATCCTGATAGGTGCTTCTCATATCCATATTGTACGACCCGACTACGCTGAGTCTATCGTCAATTACCATAGCCTTTGTATGGCAGGAATGTTCCCCCATATACTCATAGACCTGTACGCCCGTATCCCAGATTTTCCGCCGTTGGTTCAGATAGTCGGTACATCCCCAGGGATTTGCGCCACTGGCTACATCGTTTGTAATAATCTGAATCTCTGTGCCCCCCGAGGTCAGCCGCTCCAGATCATGATACATCTCCCGCCCACAAATAATATAAGGGGTATAAACGATCACCTGTTTCCCCTGAGACATCAGCCGGTTGAGAGAATACCACATCCAGGGCTCCTTATTTTCCGCCTGGATCGGATTTGTCAAAAGGCTGATCCGCCCGGTTTCAAATGTACGCTCCCTCCAGTCCACGGGGACAAATAATTCTGGCTCTGCCGCCCTCATAGCCCGCTCCCGGCTGCGTAACGACTCCTCCTCTCGCTGCCGGTCTTCTTCTCCAAGGCGGCCCTGAAACAGTCTGCTGTCCGGAAGCGCCCAAACCGACTCAAAATAGTTCACCAGCTGATACAGCGAGGCCTCTGGATCCTGTCCAGACCGCATCACAAGAAGCTCCCGGTCGATGTTCGGCTTGACAGAGGGCTGCTCTCCCAAAAACAGATCCGTTGTATTTCTGCCGCCCAGAAGGTAGACCTTTCGATCTACGATCAAATATTTATCGTGGAGCCGCGCCTGCAGCTTCCAGGGCTGGAGCAAGTCAATCGGATTATAAATTTTCAGTTCCACGTTTTTGTGGCCGGCCAGCGCCTTGAATACCGGATTCTTCTTCACATCCAAAAAACCGCTGGCGCCGTCCACCAGCACACGGACCTGAACTCCTCTTTCCGCGGCACAGAAAAGGGCCGAGACCATGTCTGTCCCGCTGCTGTCCCCATTGAAATCGAAGGTCGAGAGGATGATCTCCTCCTCCGCGTTTCCAATCAGATTCATCCGGCAGAACAGTGCATCCTTATTGTTGTCAATATAGGCCGCCCGCTCCGGGCCGACGCCTGTCCCATAAAATCGGCGGTCTTCAAAAGCAGCTCGATACTCTGGTGAAACCTCCTTATGCTCTATGTACGGCACCACCACGGCCAGTATATACAGCAGAATCAGCAGAAACGGAAGCGCTTTTAGACAACAACGCAATACGGAGCTTTTCACCATACTAGTTCCTTTCTCCAAGCCACTTTAAGCTACTATCTTTCTCCTGGGATGTAGACAGTACTATATCAACAAACCATATATCCCGCAAGGGGAAAACCTCCGTTTTTACAGAAATGTCATACTTTTTGTCGAAGACGCTCTGTTATTCCGGGAATCCTTGTTAGGCATCCGCCGTCAAAAACTAATAATGTCAGGCTGACCATCAGGAAAGTGCCAAGGGACTCCGTTACCGTAGTAACCATAATTTGAGAGGCCGTTTTTTCGTCTGTTTCCAGATGATCTCTGTACCCATCATCGAGACAAAGATAAAACACTCTTTGATACCTTACCACTGCGTATCCATGGTACCTCTTATCAATAAGCAGAGAGTGTGCGGGGCAATCAAAATTCCAGTAAGCAGCCAGCACCAAAATAGAAGGTAGTCTTTCCTTTATTCAGCATTTTTGTTGAATAACATGGCAACTAGAAATTGTCAATCTATGTCTCCATCTGTTATACGGTCCATTTGGACTCTGTCTGGCCGTACAGAGCCGCACTTACGCTCCATGATTTGAATGCGCCTTCTTCCATCCATTTTTATCCATTTTATTCACAAATAAAGCTTTATTATATACCTCTTTTTTGTCTAATTAAACTTCCAATTATGATACATTTTCGCCGTTTTTCTAAAAAATATTCTTCATTTTTCACACTTTAAATCCGTTTAAAAGAGGTATATCATCTTTATACTCTTTCTTATAGGTGAATATTTATGAACTTCTCAAGCTTTGATTTCACGACCCTGCGGGATATACCAATATCCCACCCCTATTATGACACCCCGCGAATCTCCATCTCCGCAAAAGGGAGCGTTTCTATGAACGGAGCTCTGAAAAAAGCAGTAGGAGAACAGAGAGCGTTTCGGGCGAAACTTAGCCCTGATGGCTGTCTGTTTGCGCTTTATCCCAACGAATCGCCTAATATCCGTTTTTCTCCTAAAGGTGGGCACATCATGCAGCCAGCTCTCGTTGAGCATCTGGAGCAGCTCGGTCTATCACTACCTGTTTTGTATACGTTAGAGTGGAACACCGAGCAGCAAGCCTGGGTTGGCTGCTGTGATGAGTTACCTCAACCCCCATCCATTTCTAAACTAAGTCCTCCTCCAAGAGCCTCTAAAACTAGGAGGAAAGTATGAAGCGTAAAAAAAAGAGTTTTTCTCTCCGTGGATATCGATTCATCGACGGTTTCATCTGGGAGATCTTCGATTTCTTCCATCTCCCTCATCAAAACAAAGATTTGTATCAGTGCGCTTGGGTCGCCTTTCTCTCCGCCTACCAGGAACGACCTCTTTCCTTTTCCCGTACCAATTCCCCTGGATGGATGCGGGCCTATCATATCATCTGGGACGCGCTTGCAAAAGAACAAAAGTGTACCAATATTTGGCGCTATAAATATACCTCTGCAGACCAACCGGCACGGTATGATATCCCTACTCCCCTCATTGAATTGCAGCATTCCCGCCATGGCGACTTCCAAAACAGTGTCTGTTTCCATGACTATTTGGCACACCTAGGTCCTGATACCCGCCTTATGGCCTATGGCCTGATTCATGGGGATACCATAGAGGAAATCCAATCCTATCTCCGCTGGGACTATGACCACACTCATTTTATTTACAATGATCTTCGGGAAAAGATGGAGGAGTATTTGCGTATATGAGTATCAAGGAAACATCTATATCGTCAGATTCAAGGGCAGCTTCAAAGCATAGGACTTATATCACTATATTAGAGACCTATGTGGCTATTTTGGGGACAATTCTCGGTCTTGTATTTACCTGGAGCCAACTTCGCATTTCTCAAAATGAAGACGATCGATCTCGCCGTGCAGAGCCACTTTCCTATACTTTAGAAGCTGTCAACACACATTATCAATATGATATTCAGCAAGAGGGAGTCGCCATGTCCATTCCCGCACCCTCCCTCCGCCTACATGTTACCCATGGCAGCTTGAGCTCTATTACTGCTATTTCTTTTGATGGATCAGCCTTCCATGAGTTGTCTGACCTTCCTATTTTAGATAGATGGGAGGGCTGTACAGTAGATGTTACTATGCCGGCAGAATCTCTGATCGTTGACGGAAATTTAGTATACGACTACTTTTTTCTTTTCCTCCAACCTACAGAGGGAGAAAATCAACTGGATTTGATTTGCAATACTATTTCTTTGGACACTCAAGAGGTACAAACCAGTATATTCCACCCTATCGCTCTAGCCCAGCTTTCATACCTTGCTGATAGTCCACAGAAAGAGCTGCTCCTGGTATATAATGCACTCCTAAACGACTTTAAAGGTTTAGGGCTATTATAATCTTTTTCCATTTTTCATTTGACATCCTAAGGGGCGACAGACCTACTCTGTCGCCCCCCTATCTATATATAAACCGGTTCCCATTTAACCGCGTATCATTGCTCTGTCTTTTGCTCCCTGCTTGGGGCATCCGCCTGCTGAAACACACCAAATAAGATCATATCCAGCAGCTCCTCTGTGGCTTCCAGCATAGCATGGATATCCTCCAAAGTGCGGCCTCGCAGCAGCATATCACTGAAGGTATAGACAATACTCTCCAGATAACGATTTACCTGCTCCTCCTTCAGCTCTGGGCGCCGCCTCATCCCAGACACGACTACTCTCAAAAAACGCCGATTCATCTCCTCCAGCGGTCTATGTAGAATCTGTATTTGTTCTCTAAGCTGTTCCGGTGGACGAAGCATGGCGTTTTCAAAAACGCGCTTGTGCTTGGGCTCCAGTTGAAAAAAGTATTCCCGGATCATAAAATATTTTTTTATCGCGTCAAAATTTTTCTGCCCGGCCAATTTCTCAGCCTCTCGTTCTACATAGTCTCTCAGCGATAAAAATGTATCCTGGACACAAAGCAGAAACAATTCGTCTTTGTTTGCGTAGTAGTGATACATCATCCCCTTGGATATCCCATGTCTAGAGCAAATGCTTTCCATGGTCACCTGACCGTAGTCATGGCTCCCAAATTCTTCTCGTGCCGCACGGAGTATTTCCCGCCTACTCCGTTCTTGCCTTTCCTTTTGAGTCATGCTCCAGCTCCCCCTTCCACTGGAGACACCGTTTTCTTCGCTCTGCCCAACTCACCTGCCCACTCAAAGCCTTTTTTGGCCATAAACACCGCGATCAGTTCATTGATAACCGCCGCGGCCGCAATAGTCCCCTGCACAATAGCCGCGCAATCTGGTGCCGGTCCTGCCAACACAGACACTGCGATACCAGTAAACACCAGTGACACTCCAGAGTGCGGCAACAGTGTAAAGCCCAGGTATTTTCTCACCGGTTTGGGGGCATGGGTGACCGAAGCGCCAAAATAGGCGCCGAGATACTTTCCGATGGCACGGGCCACAATATAGACCGCTGTATAAATTCCGGCGCCGAAAATCAAATGGTAGTCCAGAGGTGCGCCCAAACTCAGAATGACCACTATCATGGCAACCCCGATGATAGGATCCATCGCCTTCATGATCCCTTTCAGCTTTTCCTCCGAGACCATATTGGCGAAAACAGTGGAAAAAGACATTCCGATCAGCATAAAGTTAATCACCGGGGCTGGCAGCAGGCTGTTTAAGGCAGCCCCTATCCCCACAGAGACCAGGAGCATCAGGATTACGACAGACAACGTGCTGTTCTGAGTGTGGGTCATTCTCAACAGCTCTCCAGTGATAAACCCGGTAATCATTCCAAGCAGCACTGGGAGGAACACTAAAAAGAGTACCACGGGCACTGGAATCCCCTGGGTGGAAATATGGGCAGACACAAAAGCGATGACTAGAAAGAAAACTAAGGCACCCACCAGATCATCTAGAGCTGCCATAGGAATCAGTGTCCTAGTCACAGGTCCATCCGCCTTCATGTCCCGCACAACAGATAAAGAGGGGGCTGGAGCTGTAGCTAACGCGATCCCGCCGAACACAAACGCCAAATACAGCGGGATATCCACCACCAAAAAAATAACTCCAAATACCAAACTGACCACCAGGAAAGTACCAAGAGATTCAGTCACTGTAGTAATAACAATCTGAGAGCCAGCTTTTCTCATCTTTTTCCAGATGAGCTCTGTGCCGATCATCAGGCCAAAGGTACACTCAAAAACACTCTTTAACATCTCAAACCACCGCGCATCCAGGATACCGTTTCCCAGTAAACCCAGAGCGTAAGGTCCAAGTAACATCCCAGCAATTAACCAGCCCAAAATAGAAGGCAGTTTTCCCTTTGCGATCAGATTTCCAGCTAAAAACGCAATCAATATCGAAACAAGCAGCCTCAATACATCCAGCAGAAGTTCCATTGGCGGTATCCCCTTTTGTTCTTGAGATTTATAGACGGCATCGTCCGCAAGTTTGGATTATAGCATTTATAGACGATATCGTCCATAAAATTTTTGTAAACTTTTGTAACGGGTGAAACTCCATATCTAAGACTTTTTGAAATTTACTGTTTTGACCATCTTATCTATCAATGTGCGTACGCTCTGATTTTTCTCAGGAAAGTTGGAGCAAGCTATATACAGCTTGCCCCGATGCGTAAAGGACGGTTAAACTCGATATCTCCATGTACCCAATAAAAGCGCCACGAAGCGGCGATACCAAATCACGCCCCAGCGCAGCGGTTGTAATTTGGAGAGGGGGAGCAACAAAATAAGTGTGCTCCCACGTGCAAAGGATGGGCAAAATCGATATTTAGGACAGAAACGAAAAACAACCGTCCATAGGGCAGCACCAAATCGGAGTCCAGCGACAGCGGGTCTGGTTCGGAAGCGAGGAGCAGCAGAATGCGCGCGGTGAACTTTGGAATAAAATGAAAAAGCCGCCCGCAGGGCGGCCCCAAACCGGAGCCCAACGAAGCGGGTCCGGTTTGGAAAGGAGGAGCAACAAAATGAGTGCGCTCTGACTTTTATAAAAAGTCGGAGCAAACGATATGACGTTTGCTCCGACGTGGTGCGGGCACGGGGACTCGAACCCCGACGGATCGCTCCATGAGAACCTAAATCTCACATGTCTACCAATTCCATCATGCCCGCATATAAGAAACTGATACTAGACAATGATACACAACACTCGATAAAATGTCAATGGGTATGCAAGTCAAAATCGATATCCCCTATGGCAAACTTCACATTTTTTAGATAAAATTAGATATGAATTTTGATTATCTTTTTAGAAGTTCTTATATGCCGGTATAGCCCGTATTTACAGGCTTTTCCGGCATTTTTCGTATCGGAAGAAACTCACATATAATTTTATATCCGCTTAGGTTTTTGCTTTCAAAAGTAGTAAAGAAGTAGTAAAACCTTGATTTACTACTAAGCTGCTATCCGCAGCATTTCAGCTTTTGCGCTGTCGAAAGTAGCGTGTGCGTAATAGTTCAGCGTCATAGTAATGTTGGAATGTCCCATAATGTACTGTAATGCTTTCGGGTTCATTCCGGCATTTGCCATGTTGGTACAGAACGTATGACGTAAGGTGTGCGGTGTCATTACTTTCGGTAGAGCTTCCTCATGGTACTTGTTGTACTTCTTTGCAAGCCCCCTAAACATACCGTCATAATTGGTAGCTGTTTTCGGGTAGCCGTCCCGGTTGAGGAAAAGGAAGTTGCTGTAACCGTCAATAGTAACAGCTTTTGCACCCCTGCGCCGTTTCAGCACTCGGTTAAATGCTTCATATACTTTTTCGCTCATTGGAATTTGACGAATACCGCTTTTCGTTTTTGGTGTTTCAATGTAATATCCTGTTTCCGCACTTCTTAAAAGTTGGTGGTCTACATTGATTATCCTATTCTCAAAGTTAATGTCAGTATCGGTCAGCCCGCAAAGTTCAGAGATACGAAGCCCTGTCCCAAGCAAAATAATAAGCTCATCATAATACTTCTGATAAACTTTGTCATTTTGAGCAAAGGACAAAAAACTTTCTTCCTGCGCTGGTGTTAGCGGAACCTTTGGTTCTGTATCATCTTCAATGACAGTGTTTAACTGGAAGTCAAAAGGATTTTTCCTTATGCAATCGTCCTGTATCGCTGTGTAAAAGGCAGCTTTCAAGGAACGCTTGTCATTACTGATAGTCTTATAGGAAATTCCTTTTTCTTTCATGCGGATTGCCCATTCTTTCGCGTCGGACAGCTTCACGCTGTCAATCGGGCAGCCCCCAAGTTTATCTTCTTCCAGTAGCTTCATCAGCCGCTTGCGTCCGTTTTTCGTATTGTACCTTACATTTCCCCGGTGGCGTATCTGCTTTGCATAAAGTTGGCAGACCGTCATTTTCTTGCCTATGGTGTCTATCCCGTCGTCAAGGTCTTTCTGTATCTCTTTTACCTTTTCTCGTAGGGATATATCCTCACGCTTTCCGGCAGGGGTCTTGTCCGTAGGTACTAACTTCCACGCATACACAAACTGCGGATTACCAAAGGTATCTATATATTTGTAAGCATATCTTCCGTCTTTTCTCTGGCTCTCTCCCGACCGCAAAACTCGATTTTTGCTGTCACGTCTTTTCTTTGACATTTTTCAATGCTCCTTTCCAAGACGGAAAGAGCCTTGATATGCTTATCCCATTATAGCACATTCAAGGCTCAATTTCACTATCAGATTGTGTCTATGGTATCAATCATTTTTTCAAACTGTTTGCGCTTGATTTGAATACGGTTGCCGTTCATAATAACCCACCCGGCGGCAGGATTTTCCTCGGCTAATTTACGCAGCTTGTTTTCTCCGATACGGAAGTATTTAGCTGCTTCATCTATCGTAAGCGTGTATTTTTCCCAAATAGGCACGTCGGCGTTACTCATAGTATCGTCCCCCTTTCAATATTAGGAAAAGTGAATAGTAAAAGGGGCTTTAATCGGACGGCTGTTAGCACAACCTCGCGGGAGTTCCACCCCTGCCCGTTAAGGCAGCTCTACCCAATGCCTGCGACGCTTTTAACGCTCGGACTATGGCTATAAAGGCTTGTCTACCCTTAGTGCGTGTCGTCGCCCACAAGCCGCTACACTTGTTCCCCGGCGTGGTGGTGGTCGCTCGACTTTCTCCAATAGAAGAAAAGCGTCATGGCGCACCTGCCGTATGGCTCAACGCAAAAAGGACGTATCCGATTTGCCCTATACTGCGTCGCCGTTATCTTGCGTCGCTTTCTTTGTCAAAGAGCAAGTAAGGTCAAGTCAACAGGCAGCGGAAAGGGGGACGCTGCTTGTGGTTATCTCAAACCTTGAATGAAAGGACAGCCCGCATAAGACGCGAACGCAAGCGGTCGCGTATATCCTCATCTATGCCCCAATAGATATTTCCGCGCTCATCACGCAGCTTTCGCATAGACAGGGACGCTATGTAGCTTTCGTAATGCTGTACGACAATGTTCATAGCTTCCGGGTCGCCCTTAGTAGCGGCTATGATTACCGGGTAAGGCAACAAGCCGCGTTCGTCCTGTTCTGATTTACTAATCTGTGCAGTCATAGGCTTTTTCCTCCAAATAGCGTTTTAACAGCTTCATTGAGCTTGTCCGGCGGGACTGTACCGTTGTCCTTGACAGATTACAAAACTTTGCAATCTCGCGTTCGCTCATGTCAAAGAAATAATACAGCAGTACGGTTTCCCGCTTTTCTTCCGGCAAACTGTGCAGGGCTTCGGCAAGCAGCTTCGCAGTAATTTCTTTGCCGCCGACAACGAAAGACTGTTCTGCTTCATCATCTGCAAAATACTCGTCGCAGACGTAGAGCTGTTTTTCTTCCAGTGGCGACAGGTCAGAAAAAGTAACCTCGCGTAATTGTCGCTGCTTTGTGTCCCTGTGGGCATTCATAGCTTCTCGCTTCAACGCCAGTTTGCAAAAGCCGTTAAAAGCACAACGGATTTGCCATTGGGTACGAATAGGCTCGTTCATGTTCTCACCTCCTTTCGCTGCCGCGAAAGCGGTGGAGTTTGAAATGTCCCCTTTCGTAAACCCTCAAACCAACGCACTTCAAAATGGACGTTGGTTTTAGAAATTTTTTGAAAAAGTTTTTTGATAAAATACAAAATGCGCCCGTCTGCAAATTGCAGACAGGCGCAAAGGAATTATCAAAAGTATATGTATGATTTGTGAGTTCATCTATGTAGCCAGAATAACCCGTTGGCGGGTAATGGCTTTTTTTGATAACAGTCTATTAGGGCATAGGAAAAAGGACATGACGATACCTCCTTGATACCGCCATGTCTTTATCTAGTAGGAGAGTTATCGTTAGAATTTAGATAGATAAAAAGAAACGGCGGCTCTGAAAATCAAAGCCGCCGAAATAGAATAGGCGCGTGAAAACCTGTCTGCGTTGCGACGGCTTTTTTTCTTTGCCGTCGTCCGGCAGATGTTCTATACTATGTCAATTTCAAAAATTTCTCATTATCCTTTATTACTTTTTTGTTTTGTCTTATGTAAAAGCAGGATAACCAAAACAGAAATAGCTATACTGCATAGAATATATGTCCAATTAAAATATGATAGATTTATTAAATTCTGTGCTGATTGATTTTTAATGAAGTTTGTATATGGTGCGTTACTCTTAATCGCTTCCATAACTCCTACAACATTTATCGGTCTTAAATTGTATAAGTACGCACCAAATAAATATATTGCTGCTTTTTCAACGACCGACGGTATTAAAATAGCCAATGCAGCAAGCCATAATTGACATTGCTTGTGGGATTTCTGTAAATATAACGCCCCAAAAAGATAGGGCAATATCGCAAGGCAACAGCCCAAGAGGACAATATTCTGATGAAGCCCAAAGAGGGCAAAGAATATGCGGATAAAAAGATACGTTCCAAATATAATTAACCAATCAATGAGCAAGCTTTTTATTGGCGTGTGCTTTTTTACTATTTCATTCTGTAACTGCATTTCACTACCTCCCAAATAGACGTTACACTTTTGGAAACGTCAAGGTTACGGTTGTTCCACCGTATGAATTGTTTTTAAGCTCCACCGTGATAAATAAGTCAGTTGCCATTTTCTGAACAAGGTATAAGCCCATACCTGTAGAACGACTAAGGTAACTGCCCGTATCTCCGGTAAACCCCTTGTCGAAAACAAAGGGTAAGTCAGACAATGGTATGCTTGTGCCGTTGTCTTTGATAGATAAAGAAATCTGTTCACTGTTCATACTATCAGCTATGGAAAATATGAGCCGTGGGGCAAGGTTGTTTCCCACATATTTCACACTATTACTGATTATCTGTCCTAAAATGAACATCAGACCTTTTTTGTCAGAAATCACTTGATAATCGTTTTCGGTATATTCAATAGAAAATCCGGCTTCTTCAAGAAGCGTTAAATTATCTTCAACTGCTTCACGGCAAGTTCCAAGAATTGAAAGCGACTCAAAAGAGTAATCCTTATGTGTAGCCCCAAGCCTTGAAAAGTATAGAATTTGTTCTATATCCTGTCGGGTATGGTCGCGTACATAAAGCATACGAGTATGAACCAAAGGGGACATTTCATCTTTTCGATTATCCAGTAGCAAGGTCATAAGGGATAGTGGTTTTTTGATTTCATGCACCCAATTTTCAACATAGTGTTCATAGTCTGTAACTGTAATTTTCTGTTCGTTGATATATTCTTGCTGCGTCCTCAAATGTTTTCCCAATTCACAGATAAGAGGGCGTATTACAGCGGGAACAGCTTCACACAGTAAGTATTCGTTGGTATCGTCCGGCTCTAATAGAAAACGCCGAAAAATAGCGTCTGCCTTGTTACGTTTTCTGATTGATATAGCAAGAGGAATAGCAAGTGCGGCAAATGACACAAAAATTATCAATGCAGCATAATTTATAAAATAATCAGGGTTAGCCAACCAAGCAAGAAATATAAAGAACAAGTCCAAACAGGCAAGTGTAATAATCCATACCCGGTTAGAGGAAATATAGATTAAAAGTATTTTCAACTTATTCATAAGCGCACCTGCTCTTTCAAGCGGTAGCCTTGACCGCGTACTGTTTCTATACGTTCTTCAAGACCAAATTCACGAAGCGTTTTTCGCAGCCGAGTAAAATTTACTTGTAATGCATTTTCGTCTATAAATTCTTCTGTTCCCCATAGTCTAATGCATAATTCTTTTTTAGAAACAATCTTAGGGCTATTTTTCAAGAGAGCAAGTAATATTTTTCCTTCGTTCGGTGGCATAAGGTAAGAGCTATTCCCTACATAAATTGTAAAGGTATTCGGGTCAAGTAAAAAACCACCTCCATCAAGTAACCCTTGCTGTACCTGTTCTTCTTTACGTCGAAGAAGATTTTTAATTCGGGCAAGTAAACGTGACATATTACAAGGTTTTGTTAAATAGTCATCAGCCCCCAAGTCTAATGCGTGCAGTTCGTCCTGCAATTTATCTCTTGCAGTCAATACGAGTACCGTACCAATCTGTTTAGCTTTCAACTCTTTACATATTTCAAAACCCGAACGAAAGGGAAGATTGATGTCAAGCAAAATTAAGTCGGGAAAATATGCTGCTATTTCTGATACTGCGTTTTCAAAATCCGATAATCCAATCGTATCATATCCCGATTTTTCTAATAAGTTCAACAGTTCTTCTCGCATATAAACATCATCTTCAACCACAACTATCTTTGCCAATATGTCCGCCTCCTTTCCCATAATATTTATAAGCCTGTTAAGAATTGGGCTTGTAATTGAGCTTTCCTATTTCACGATTAGCTGTTCGAGCAACAGCCACACCGTAAATTACCATAACAAGAACAACAATAACAGCCATAGCAATTAAAAGAGGATAGGACTGTTCAAGGTGTGCCGCTCCTGAATATAAATATAGCTGCATGGCATATATCCCTACTGCTCCGCTGATACACGCTAATATAAGAGGAAGCAGGAAATACCATAATACTTGTTGGTTGATAGAACGCTTAATTTGTTCACGTCGTGCTCCTAAAATAGAGAGTGTTAGATACCTTGATTTTGTAGTTTGCATTTGCGTCAAGAATTGCAGGGCAAGTAATGCACACGCAATAATCAAAAACATAAATCCCATGTATAGTGTTGTATAACTTCCGGAAATAACATAAAATAATTGTCGCCCAAAATTATTAAGATAGCTTTCGTAATATAGACCAGATGGTTTTAACAAATCACGAGCTTCCATAATCGGTAACATTAAACCTTTTGTTTCAACAAGTTCATTAGGAATACAAAAGTTCCAATAAACCATACAAGTGTCTGAATTTACAAATTCTGAATATATCTCATCTGAAACAATCAATGCAGTTATAATCTTGATATTTTCATCTGCGGTCAACCCTTTCATCGGTACAGAGGGAACAAGATAAAATGGTCTTTCGTTGATAGAAAGCAACGCTTCATTATTCGCCTGTGCGTCTGCTGCAATTTGATTTAACAGTGTAACCGTTTCATCTTGAGCATTACCTAAAAAATCTGGGTTGAGATAATAGACAACTTCATTGTTCCCAAGGCTAATCTGTTTTTCTCCCGCGGCATCCAATAACCGATTATAGGAAGATACAGGAAGCAAATAAGGAGAAGAACTACCAGTATCAATAAGACCTAAAAGGTTTAAGGCAGCAGGTTGGTCGGAGCCAAAACTATACATACCATCTTCTTGTGTGGCAGGGTCTACTACATCTTGAGGTAAATGCTGCACGATTTGTTTCCTAAATTTCGACCAATCAACAGGAGAACTTATCCCATCCGAAGCAGTGGATTTTATATTTCCTATTTCCATACGGTTCAGATTTGATACATAAGGACGAATTTGTTCGTTGGAAAGATACTTCTCAACAATTTGGTCGTTGCCCATTACAGTAAAGTCATAAACAGAAGTACCTCGTGTCAATTCACTTCCATATGACATTATGCGCACTGAGCCGTCGGTAATTAACATAATAGTAAGCATCATCAGAATGGACGCTACGCTGATTGAAATATATTTATTAACGACATTTTCATGCAACTGCCGTAAAGTAAATACATAAAGTCCTCTTGTGGCTTTGTGTTTTATAGAAGCTGCCCATATACTCAAAATTCTTGCAAGTCCTCGAATAAATAGAATTGTTCCGATAATTCCAAGTAAAACGGCAATAAGCAGCATTGCCCCACTCGCAGCCATAAAATGCTCTACAACAATCCAGTACGCGACAAGCAAAATTACGGTGCCTATAGCAAACGATACGAAACTTACATATGGATTCCCTGTGCGTTGCTTTTTCGCCATCTCTCCATAAACAAGTTGATGTAGCTCTTTACGGAACAGCTTTCCGCATAGAACAAACAATGCTACAAACTGAATAATCAAGAAGCCTAACGATGTGAAAATAGCGGCACTTACAGAAAAACTTAATTGGTGTGTAATGATACCATGCCCTACTAAACGCGCGGTTGTAAGACTTATAGCTTCGGATAAAAAGCCACCGCATACAAGCCCTCCTAAAAGAGCTAAAAACGACGTGATTAGCCCCTCTGTCATTATTTGAATAAATAATTTAATCTTTGTCATTCCAAACATCAAATAAAGCCCCAGTTCTCGACTACGACATTCAAGTTGATATTTGTTTGCAAATACTACGAGAAAGAACACAAATAATAAAGCACAAAGATAAACCGTCGGTAAAAGATTAGTAAGCAACCGTTCTACTGCGTCGCTCTCAATTTCACTTAAAAAACGTATTACGTCCTGTTGTCCAAGAGAAAGCACTATATAAAACATTGCTACGGCTGTTATCATTGTCAGAAAATAAATTAGGTTTTCGCTACGGCTCCGTTTGGCGTTTCGCCATGTGAGATTAAAGAACATTTGCACTTCCTCCCCCCATTTGAGCCATCACTTGTAAAATACGTGCATAAAAATCTTCCTGTGTTTCATTTGGAATTTTACGACGTAACTCATGGAAAATAACACCGTCTTGAATGAACAAAATACGAGAACAGAAACTCGCGGCGTTAGGGTCATGCGTGACCATTAGGATTGTGCGTCCACGCCTAAGATTGATTTCCTGTAACTTCTCCATGAGTAAACGTGCTGATTTTGTATCTAATGCACCTGTAGGTTCATCAGCCAAAATAATATCGGGGTCAGAAATCAAACTACGTGCAGCAGCTACGCGTTGTTTTTGACCGCCCGACATTTGTGACGGAAATTTAGAAAGAACGTCTGTAATTCCAAGAAAATCTGCTATATCTTTTAGCTTTTTTTCCGCTGTAACAATGTCAATATTATGAATTGATAAAGGCAATATAATATTTTCTTTACCAGTTAGATTATCAAGTAAAGCAAAATCTTGAAATAGATAACCAATCTTGTTGCCACGATATTCAGCCAACTTCGTGCCATCAAAAGAGCTTATATTGGCACCTGAAAGTAAAATTTGTCCAGAGGTTGGTTTAATGACCGTAGCAATACAATTCAACAATGTTGTTTTTCCAGAACCGCTGGCTCCCATAATTCCCAAATATTCGCCATTCAGAACATCAAAGGTAATTCCGTTTAGTGCTTTTGTTGGAACCCCCTCTTTGGAATATGCTTTGTGCAAGTCGCGTACTTCTAATAGTTTTTTTGTATCATTCATATCTCACACCTCACATTTTTTGCTTACGCTTATCTTACGAATATAATTTTACTGCATAAGAAGCAACCACACCACTTACAGTTGTTGTAAGGTTTATTTGTTTGTTTATTGTATCTGCATTTTATGTTGTTTCTTTCTCATATCAAAAGGTTTTTCCGCGTTTTTTGGTATCAGCCACATATACCCCAGTTTTGAAACGCCCGGTATGCGATTTTCGCTACAAAGTATCTGTACTCGTCTTTCAGAAATTCCCCATTTCTTTGCCGCTTCGGGACAAGACATATATTCCATAATCAAAACGCCCTTTCCTCAAATTTTACCAGTATAATTATACTCGGATAGCCGAATAATATCAAGTATATGATATGCTCTATTTCAGTCAATAATGTGCTGTGTGTAATCATATCTCGAAAGGAAGATGAAATATACAATGTAGTTGGGTGAAATGACTATGAAGCAGAACAAAGAAAAATTTGATTTTAAGGCTTTCGGGCAAGCCATTAAAGCAGCAAGAAAAGCAAAGGGAATATCACGCAATCAGTTAGCCGATACGCTGAATATTGCGCCCCGATATATCGCGTCCATTGAGAACAGCGGGCAGCACCCAAGTTTACAGATTTTATATGAGCTTGTAACCCTGCTTGATGTATCAGTAGACCAGTTCTTTTTCCCGGAACGGGAACAGGAGAAATCCACGCGCCGCCGTCAGCTCGATACTATGCTTGACGGTATGAGCGAAAAAGATTTGAAAATCCTGTCTGCTACTGCAAAAGGAATAGAGGAAGCCAACAACGACGAAACGGGGGAATAAAGTTCTCTCGTTTTTGTTTATATAGAGTGATTGAAACGTCGCAGATTGCGGCGTTTTTCTTTTGGGAAAGTTCGTCAAATTTGCCGTTCCCGGTGTTGTAGGTAGTAAGGGATAAAGTTTCGTAGCAAGCATAGGAAAAGAGTACCCTTTTCCGTATTTTCGCCCTCCCGTCCTGCGGTGCGTCGGTTGAAAATTGCTTGTTGGGAAGTGTCCCAAACCCTCGGAATGGAAAGGAGCGATTGCATGAACGGACGCAAAAGAAAAATACAAATCAAATTCTATGTAACAGAGGAAGAAAGGGCATTGATTGAACAGAAAATGAAGCTTGTCCCTACCCGGAACATGGCGGCGTATCTTCGCAAGATTGCCATTGACGGGTATATCATTCAGACAGACCATAGCGATATAAAAGGCATGACAGCAGAGATACAGAAAATCGGGGTCAACATCAATCAGATTGCAAAGCGTGTCAATGCGACAGGCAGCGTTTACCAAGAGGACATAGAGGAAATAAAGGGGGTGCTTGCGGAGATATGGCGGTTACAAAGATTAAGCCTATTAAAAGCACGTTGAGCAAAGCCCTTGACTATATCCAAAACCCGGATAAAACAGACGGGAAAATGCTTGTGTCCTCCTTTGGGTGCAGCTATGAAACGGCAGATATTGAGTTTGGATTTACGCTTGCACAAGCCATAGATAAGAGAAACAATCTCGCCCACCATTTGATACAGTCCTTTGAGCCGGGAGAAGTAGATTATGAGAAAGCCCACGAAATCGGAAAGCAGCTTGCCGACGCGGTAACAAAGGGACAGCATGAATACGTCTTAACTACCCACATAGACAAAGGGCATATCCATAACCATATCATTTTTTGTGCGGTCAATTTTGTTGACTACCATAAGTACAATTCCAATAAGCGCAGTTACTACGGCATACGGAACATGAGCGATAAGCTGTGCCGGGAAAACGGGCTGTCTGTTGTCGTTCCGGGCAAAGGCAGCAAGGGAAAAAGCTATGCAGAATATCAAGCGGAAAAGGTCGGTACAAGTTGGAAAGGCAAGTTGAAAATTGCCGTTGATACGCTTATCCCCCAAGTAGCAAGTTTTGAAGAATTGTTGCAGCGGTTACAGGCAGCGGGTTATGAGATAAAGCCGGGAAAATATATCTCCTGCCGCGCTCCCGGACAGGAACGCTTTACCCGTCTGAAAACTCTCGGTACAGATTATACAGAGGAAGCCATAAGAGAACGGATAGAGGGCAAACGCACAAAGGCAGCGAAAGCTCCCAAAGAGCAGCGCGGCGTATCGCTGCTTATTGACATTGAAAACAGTATCAAGGCACAAGAGAGCCGGGGCTATGAACAGTGGGCGAAAATCCATAATCTGAAACTGGCTGCAAAGACTATGAATTTCTTGACAGAACATAAGATTGAGCAGTACGCAGATTTAGTCAGCCGGATTGAGGAAGTAAATGCGGAAAATGAAAAGACAGCAGACGCATTAAAGAGCGTGGAAAAGCGTCTTGCAGATATGGCGGTGCTGATGAAGCACGTTACTACCTACCAAAAGACAAAACCTGTCTATGAAGCATACCGCAGGGCAAAGGATAAGGACGCATACCGGGCAAAGCAGGAAAGCAGTCTGATACTCCATGAAGCGGCAGTAAAGACACTGAAAGCGGCGGGCGTTACTAAACTCCCCAATCTTGCCGCCATGCAGGAAGAATACGGGAAACTACAAGCGCAAAAAGAAGCCCTTTACGCTGATTATGGCAAGCTGAAAAAACAGGTCAAGGAATACGACGTTATCAAACAGAACATAGACAATATTTTGCGGCAAGGCAAAGAGCCGGAACGGAAGAAAGGAAAGGAACGGGAATAATTATGAAAATGGTTGGTATTACACCATGTTACAGAATAACATTAGAAAATGGCAGTTATGGCGTAGAAACTTATATTAACGCAGACAGTAAAATCCAAATTACTTTTGAGGACGGAAATACACTTATCGGATATATAGAATGTGTGGAATATGGAACTTATTCCGATGAAAATGATACTCTGGTTATAAGGGGAGAGAATGGAGAGCTGTATATCCTATTGGAAAACCGAATAAAGGATATAGAAGAACTGCACGAATAAAGTAAAAGAACAGGGCGCAGACAGCCAACAAAAGACTGTCCGCGCCCTGTTTTATGTAGGTGCGTTTTTGGTATCTGTTACGCAATAGAACGTCATTTTTAGGGGATAAGGTATAAAACCCTTGCCGCGTCATTTTCAAGCACTGAAAGCCCCGTAAATCAAGGCTTTTTTTGCCCCTACTACGTAACAAGGGCGCGCCGTTTTCTCATGCGCTCCGCTGCCTGTCTGCGGGTAATACGCTTCCGGCAGTCCGGGCAGTATTTGACGCTGTTAGAGGTGGACGCAAAAGAAGTTCCGCACTCGGTACAACGCTTTTTATCCTCGGTCTTGAAAAGCTCTGCATACAGCAGCTTATCAAGGGGCAATACGGCGGTCTGAAACCATTTGCAAAGAAGCGAATAGGAAATAAGCTGCGGGCAGACACATTCCTCCCCGTCGTCCAGTAAAATACAGTGTCCGTTATCGCAGTTGCAGCACTCCTTTTTTATAAGGCTGTTGACTTTCCGGCTTTGGGGTGGTGTAAGCCGCTTTATCCCGGTCATACCTCATCAGCGGCGAAAATAGCAAGCTCCGCATACTCATTTTCTGTCAGAGGTGCGATTTTCGCAAGGGTGCGTTTCGCCAGTTCCCGCATATCCTCGTCCATGAACGGCAGCGCAGCGTTGATGTTTTCTGTAAGCCCACGTTTGCCGTCCTCATTGTAAATGCTCAACAGGTTTGTTTCTTCAACTGTCAGTCTAATCATGCTCATACCTCCAATTCGTGATTTTTTGATTTTACAGCCGCCTTTTTCGGGGCGGCTTTTCTTTTGTCAGCGGCAAGCTGCGCCCGGATTGAGGGGCGCACCCTGCGAATATCTGTGCCCCGGTTTTCATTTTTATCAATCAAGGCGTATGTTCCATGTCTGCCCTCGATTTTGGAAAAGGAAAGTGTCTTATAGGGCAACATGGAAAACAGACGGTCGGTGTCCTTAGAGGACGCAAGCTGCATAAATGTCGGGGACAGCTCCACCATGAAATGTGTCCTATTAGGGCTATTGGGCGTGTCCCTGCGCTTCATTTCCTGCACAATGCGCCGCGCTTCGGCTTCAATCAGCCCAGCACGCAGGGCGGCGGTATGTTCCTTGAAGTCGCCCGGTGTCAGTTTATCCCGTTTTTGCTTTTCTTCCCGTAAAAGGAATTGTAGCGCGTCCGGGTCGTTGGGTACTGCTTCAAAGTGTTCAAACTTCCCTAAAGAAGTATCGGGATTTCCGTTAAAATGCTGTCCGGCGGGTATCTCCCTTGTCCCATGCTCATAAATCAACTTGACTGTGTCGGCGGCAAGCGCATTGTCCTTAACGCGCTCATACTGCCTTGCATAGTCAAGCTCATAAAGATTGCCTTTGATTTTCCCGCGCTCCCTGCCCGTCAGCTCGACGGCATAGGCAAGAACGCGGTCGCAGGTCTGCTCTTTGTAAAAACACCATGTATTGTGGGCGGCGGTATCCTTTAGGAACACGTCGCGCTCCTTAAAACAATGCGTCCCGGACGGGCGGCAAAACCATAGCAGCGTCTTATCCTCTCTGTTAGGGCTTGCCGCTGCTTTTGCGATAATCTCCTTGTCAATGTCAAAATCACTTTGGAAAAATCCTGTATTCTGCCGCATGATAGCGTCAAGAGAAGCGAAAATATCCACGTTTTCAAACTTATTCATGCGTCAGCTCCTTTCCAAATCCTGTGTTTTCTGTTTTGCCTGTTTCTTCGGTGTCTGTTCTTTCGCTGCTTTAAGCTGCGCCCGGATAGAGGGCTTCTTTTCCGTTTTTGCTGCCTTGCCACGTTCCTTGTCAGCCTTGACAGTTTCCGCAAGGTCAACAAGGGAAATGGTTTCTCCTGTCTTTACCTTTGCTTCCAATTCTGCGACGGTCGGGGTGTTGTTTATCTGCCCGTCAATCATGTTGTAGTTTTGCTCGGTGGTCTGCTCGGCAGTTTTCAGATAGTTTTCCGGCTGCAAAAATTCCGGCACTTTCTTATAACCGAAGCTGTCTACATAGTGGGCGGTGTCCTGCCCGTTCTGATGAAGCACCACTACGTCGGAAACAGAAAGGCTGTGTCCCTTAAAATCTTTCGGGTGGTCGATATTAAAGCGGGTGTAAATATCTTCAAGGGAAGTCCCCGGCGTAAGAGGTGCGGAATAGACAAGGGCATAGTTTTTCGGGTCTACCCGGTGTCCGGCGGCAATCAGACGGTCGTAAGGCTCAAAACGCAAGTCCCTTGTTTCGTCCCCGCCTTTTATCTGATAAATGGAAAAGGTGTCTTTGTCCTGTGGGGCTTCCTGCTCCGGCTGCTCCTGTGCGGGTTGTTCCTGTGCAGCTACCTTTTGCTGCCGGATATGCGCCCGCTGTAACTCGGTAGGCTTTTCCCCGGTAAGGGGAGCAATCGCTTTCACATAATCAGCCGCATAGTAGGCGTTACTGGTAAGCTGCCGCTGCCATGCCCCGGCTTTTGGCGACCAACGGAAGCCATTACTTTTTAAGGCTTCCCGCGTGGCTTCGTCCGGCTTATCCTCAAAGAAGATTTGCAGTCGGTTCGCTTCGGTGTTTGCTTCCACCTTGCCGCCGTCAAATTCCCAACCTACAAAACCGATTTCTTTTTGCTGTGAAAGGGATTTGATACGGTCTTTCACGCGCCGGATTTCTGCGCTGTTGTTGGATAACGCCCAAGTCGCAAAGGGCTTGTCCTCCAAATGCCAACTGCTCGCCATGTCTGCTTTCAATTTTTCCAGTTCCTCCGGCGGTAAATGCGGGCAGCCGTCAAGGGTCTTATGCTTGCGGTAGTAGGCGTTTACGGCTTTCATGGTTTCCTGTGATTTTTCAAGGCTTTCCAGTTTCTTTTCTAACTTCTGTACTGCCTGCGGGTCGTCTGCGCTGATACCGCCCATGCCGGTACTGCGGATTTTATCAAGAAGCCCTTGTATGTCCTGCCATTCCCGGTAATTGCTGTCGCGGGCTGCGTTCTGCTTTTCTTTCTTCCTTGTGGGGAAGTTAGAGCCGCCCGCAATCAGGATAGAGGGAACACGCGCGTCAATCTCATAGCCTTTATTCATGTTCGCCGCCAGTTTCCGGGCATAGGTGTCAAGCAGGCTGTCGATTTTCTCATGGTACATCGGGTCTACCCGCTGTTTCTGCCTTTCTGCAAGTTGTACGGCTTCATCTACATAGTGCCTGTATTCAGCCGTCGCGCTGCCTTGCTTATAATCGGAAAAACTGTTCATATCCTTTGCACGTTTGGCGGCAGCTTCATTGATAGTATAATAAGGGGCGGCGGGTGCAGCCTGTTCCGGCTGTGCTTCTTTTTCCTGTACCGGGGCTGTTTCTTCGGGAAGCTCCGGCGCGGCTGCTTTTGTTTCGGGCTGTTTGGCGGCTTCCTGTGCGGGCTGTGCCTGTTCGGTGGTCTGTTCCTTATCCTGTGCCTTTTGGATTTCTGCAAAATGTCCGTCTATGGTATCAATCAGATTTGCGGCGGTGCTGCGGATTGTTTCAAGAGAGCCTTTCAGTTCTGCAAGTTCTTTTCCGCTGCTCCACCCGGCGATATACCCAAAAGAATAGTCCGACGTATCAAGCCCGTAATGTTGGCAGACCGCATAGGCGACGCTTTCCGCCTGTACCTCGCGGGTGCGGCGGTCGGGGCGTTCCGGCATGGCAAGGGCGGTATCATGCAGCGTGGCGTGGGCGATTTCATGGATTGCGGTCTTGATATTCTGCAATTCGTCCATGCCCTCGTTGATGAAGATACGCTTTTCCTCATAATTGCAGCGTCCTTTTACGCCGCCGCTTAGTGCTTCAAATCCCATAGCAAACGGGGAAGTCTTTTCAAGGGCAGCGAAAAAATCCTTGTATTGTTCCACGTTGCCCGTAAGCTCATAGGTAAGGGCAGGAAGTTCTTTTCCCTCGGTCTGTGAAATATCAAAGACAGATACTACACGAAAAGCGGGTATCTTGATTTCTTTTTCTTCGGTAACAGGTTTTCCGTCCTTATCGAAAACAGGCTTTTGGGTGTCCGGGTCGATTTTTTCCACCTGCTTCTTGACGGTAAACGGGGACGGTGCAAGTATCTTGATAGCTTTTTCTCCGGGCTTTACATGGCGGTCAAATTCCTTTTCCCATTGTTTATAGCCTTTCACAAGATTGCCGCCCTGCATGGCGATAAGGATTGTATTGTTAAGGCTGTAATCATGGAATTTTGACATGGTACGCAGATAATCGGCGTAACGGTCGCTTTCATACAGTCCTAAAATTCCCTGTTCCAGTCGGTCGGTAATCTCTTTCATTTTATCGGCGGGCTTTTCAGAAGATAGGATAATCGGGAGAACCGGGGGCTGCTCTGTGGCGGCGGTTTGTATGGCTGCGGAAGCGTCAAGGTCTGCCTGTTCCTTTTCCTGTACTGGCGGCTGCGGCGTTACCCGGTATTCCTCCGGCACGTCGCGCCCGTCGTACCACTGTGTAAAGGTGTTGCGGTTATTGTAGATATAGCCCTGCTCGGTAAAGCTGCCCCCGTCATTGATAGCAGCGTCCCGCCCGTATTCCTCATACATGAAATATTTTTTTGCTTCTTCGGGCAGCTCCAACTCGTCCAGTTCTTCAATCAGATAATGCCCGTAATCTTCCTCACTCTGTACGGACGGGTAAAGCCAGTAACAATCAAGGTTTTGTGCAAGGTTGATAATATCCTGCAAGTCCCTTGTATGGTCGCCGTATTCCATAGCTGCAACAAATTTTTCCCGGTCGTCGTCAAACTGCATTTTCAAAAGTTCGCTCAAATAGTTCAGTTCGTCAAGGCTTTCAAGCTCGGTCAATTTTCCTGCCAGTCCTGCAATAGAGGACTGGTATTCTGTGATATGCAGCTCCCCGTAGTTTTTGCCGTCTATCCCGATACGGTCAAAGACTTCTTTCAAATGCTCGGCAGTCGTGGGGAATGATACCCATTCGCCCGCAGGTCTGCCCTCGGTGTACTTTCCAAGATTAGAAAGATACCCGCTTAAAATCGTTTCTACCATGCGTTCGCTCCTTTCGTTTTCAATCATACGGTGCATAAGTTCGTAGTCCTCCATGCTCATGCTCCCGTCAAAAATATAGGGGTCGGGTTCTTCGCCGTCCCGGTAGGCTTTTTCAGAGAAAGGAAGCCCCGCAGCGTGGGCGGCGGCTCTTGCTTCCTCGATAAGCTCCGGCGGCAGCCTGTCGTCGTGGGCTTCGATAAATTCCCCGATATTGCTATATCCGTTTTCGTAGTGGCGGCGCACCCCGGCGGTCAGCTCGTCAAGGTTCATATCCTCGCCAAGATAGCCGGAATAATAGCCGTTTACCACAACGGCGGCAGGGTCAGCCTGTTTGATTTCTTCCATGCGGCTTCTGTCCTCCGGGTAAATGTAGTCGCTCATTTCAAGGTGGAAATATTCGGCGTTCCAAGAACGTCCCGTTTTCCAAAACGCCACCCAAGCGATACCGTCCCTTAATTCTTCTTGATAGTCCTTTACGGTGTCCCGTAAACTTGCCATGTGTAACCTCCTTTCTTCGGTTTCAGAGGGTAAAACCCTCCATAAAACAGAGGGTTTGGGAAACTTCCCAACAAGCAAAAATCCCCGCCGTTCTCGGTAGAGAAAGCAGGGATTTTACGGAAAAGGGTACTCTTTTCCTATGCTTGCTATTCAGTTATTTCTTCTTCGACAGTTCAATGCGGTAGTTGACATATTTCCCGCCTGTATCAGCCAATACGATAGTTCCGTCGTAGGTTTTGCCCGTCTTTGGGGAATAGAGCTTTTTCACATTTACTTTGCCGGATTGTAAGAGTGCAGCGGCAATTTTGGGGGTAAAGGTTACTTTTCGTTCTTCAAAGAAACGGTCATTTTTCCACATGGTAAAGCTACATTCCTTATTGCTGCAATAGTAGTTTTTCTTTCCCTCATAGACAGGAGAACCGCAGCGGGGGCAGCTTCCCAACGCTTCCCGTTCCGGCTTGAACATCTGCGCTTTATCATCAGAAAGAAACGGATAGGTCTTTACCAGTTCCCGCGCCATATCCTCGATACCCTCCATAAATGCGGCGGGGTCTGCCTTGCCTTTGGCAATCTGCGTCAGATTGTTTTCCCATTCTGCGGTAAGCTGCGGGCTTGTCAAGGTGTCCGGCAGGACACACACAAGATTGATACCGTCCTTTGTGGGAAGTAGCTGCTTGCCTTTTCGCTCCACAAAGCCGCCCTTTACCAGTTTTTCAATGACGGCGGCGCGGGTGGCGGGAGTTCCAAGCCCTTTGCGTTCTGCGTCCGGGTCGGTGTCCTCACTTCCGGCGCGCTCCATAGCAGAGAGCAGCGACGCTTCGTTGTGAGGTTTTGGCGGTGTTGTGTCATGCTCCGTTACCTTTGCCGTCGGATTTTCAAAGGTCTGTCCCTCGGTAAATGGCGGCAGGGTCTTTTCTGTGTCACTGTCTGCGTCGTCCGTTTCGGGCTTGTTCTTTAAGGCTGCCCTGTATCTTCGGTCAATCTCTTTCCACCCGTCGGACAGCACCGTTTTTCCCCTTGCGATAAAAGACTGTCCGGCACATTCAAAAACTGCTGTAACCGCTTCAAAGGTATGCGGTGCAGCGGTCGCCATGAGCAGACGCGCCCCGGCAAGGGTAAGGATATTCCTTTCGCTTTCCGGCAGCGTGGCAAGGTCGGTCTTTGCAAGCTCCATAGTCGGGATAATGGCATGGTGGTCTGATACCTTTTTACTGTTCAGCACCTTTCCAAGCTCCGGCGTGAAGTCTTTTCCCGCCATAAAAGAAAATTTCCCACAAAGCAGCTTGATAATGCCCGCCGCTGTGTCGCTCATGTCGTCGGTCAGAAATGCGCTGTCTGTTCTCGGATAAGTAAGAAGTCTTTTTTCATACAGAGATTGTGCAAGGTCAAGGGTCTGCTTTGCGGTATAACCGAACAGGCGGTTTGCTTCCCTCTGTAAAGAAGTAAGGTCAAAGAGCTTCGGCGGGGCTGCGGTCTTTTTCTCTTTCACAAGGGAAGCACAGACTGCTTTTGACACTTCGCAAGCAGCTTTCAGCTTGTCAGCTTCGGAACGGTCAGATAGTTTTTCGCTTGCAGCTTCCGCGCCGGATAAGACAAGGCGCACATGGTAGTATTTTTCTTTCTTAAATGTGGTAATCGCTGCGTCCCGGTCAACAAGCATTTTTAAGGTCGGGGTCTGTACGCGTCCCACGTTCAAGGTATGATTGTAAAGGACAGAGAAAAGGCGGGTGGCATTGATACCGATTAACCAGTCAGCCTTTGCCCTGCACAATGCGGAAGCAAAGAGCGCGTCGTATTCCTCGCCGTTCTTCAGACGGGAAAAGCCCTCTTTGATTGCGCTGTCCTCCATAGAAGAAATCCAAAGGCGGCGCATAGGTTTCTTGCAGCCCGCCATTTCATAGACAAAGCGGAAAATGAGTTCGCCCTCGCGCCCCGCGTCGCAGGCATTGACGACTTCGGAAACGTCTGCCCGGTGCATAAGCTCTTTTAGGGTTTTGAATTGCTTTTCCTTGTCAGAAGCAACGGTGTACTTCCATTCCTGCGGCAAAATCGGTAAGCTGTCATAGCTCCACTTTTTATATTGTTCCCCGTAGGTGGCAGCTTCCGCAAGCCCTACCAAATGTCCCACGCACCAAGAAACGATATAGCCGCTTCCTGTGAGAAATCCGTCTTTCTTTTCCTTTGCCCCCAGTACGGCAGCGATTGTCTGTGCCACACTGGGCTTTTCTGCGATAACTAAAATCAAATATAAGTTCCTCCTTTCAGCGTTCCGGCTCGGTTTTCTTTTTCTCCTGTACCTGTTTCAGACAGTACCCCACACAAGGGGACTGTCCCTTGTAAGGGCAGGAAGCACAAGCAGGGGGATAAGGAACAGGCGGCGCATTATCACGCCGCCCGTTCGGTTTCTGTATCATCATCTTTTCAAAGGGATTGTTGGTAAACAGGGTCATAGGGTTTCTTCCTCCGTTTCTTCATCTTCGGGAGTTTCCCCGGTATCTGCTTCCGGCTCGTCCTCGTCGTAGTCCTCAAATTCAAAATCTTCAAGGTCGGTATCGCCCTTTACATTCTGCTTCGGCTTTAGAAACTTAAAGTAGTAGAACGCTGCGCCGCCACCAAGCAGGGCAAAGAGGACTAAGGCAAGCACCACACCGGGATTGCCGCCTTTTTCTTTCAGTTCTTCCGGCTGCTCCGTTGGTGTTGGGGTAGGTTCTTTGCCTGTGCAGCCTGTCATACTGGTAACACATACCGGGCAGGACGTGTTTACCTTTCCGACTTCGCATTTTTCCGTACAGTTACAGATTTCCGGCTTTTTGGCAGCTTCGCCGTTTTCGGTCAGTGCCATAAGGTCGGCTTCGTCCACTTGATTTAGGAAATGTACGGTCTGTTCGCCCTCGGCGGCGCGGTCAATGAGGATATAGAAATAGTTGCCGCCTTTGGTGGTAACAGTGATAAGTTGCTTATTGCCGCCGTAATCGTCAACCAGTGTAGCGTTTCCCTTTGGGGTAAGGGGCGGCGTTTCCTCTTTTTCCTCCACAACTACATTACTGTCGTTGGTCGCGTCCCCGGCGGGCGGCTCTGTGGCTGCGCCCTGTGCATAGGCAGGGACAGAAAAACCGCCCATAAGGATAAGGGCGGCACAAAGGGCAGTCATGGTCTTTTTCAGTTTATTCTTCATCTGCATTTTCCTCCTGTTCGTTTTCTTCTGCGGGTGCGGCAGTCATGCCGGGAATACCGCCGCCGGACAGCATAGCGTTCAGTTCCTGCGGGGTCAGACGCATAGCTCGTACAAGCTGCACGATTTCAAGGTTTTCCGCTTCGGTTTTCTGCACTTCCAGTCCTTTTAACTTGTTCTGATACTCTGTGATTTTCTCGCGGGTCTTTGCGATTTCCTTATTGATACGGTCAATTTTATTGTTTGCCATAGGTCATTTCTCCTTTCTTTTTGGGGTTGCTTTACCAGTTCATCAGCCCGTAGCCTTTGATACATTGATAGTTAAGGTCATAGCTCTTTATCTTGCAGGCGTCGCCGGAATTGCCCTCAACGGTATAGACGCGGCTGCCGTCCCTGCCAAGCACAAGCCCCACATGGTCGGCAACGCCGTCTAAATCCCAATCGAAAAAGATAGCGTCGCCCGGTGCGATATTCTCATAGCCGCGTGCGCCCCATTGTCCCCTTGACTGAAACCAAGGGACACCCTGCCATTCGCAGCCCGCAAAGCGCGGTTCGCTTTTTCCGGCTTGATTGTAGCACCATGATACAAAACAGGCGCACCATTCCACGCGGCTGTTAAAGCCGTACCAAGACCAGTAAGGGTAGCCGCCCACATTTCCGACTTGCTGCTTTGCAAGCTCCATAAGCTCTTGATTTCCGGGGCGCGTACCGTTTACAAACTCCACACCGCTTAAATCCTCAGACGGGCTTCCGTCGGGAGAACCGCCGCCAAAAATCAGCGGTTTGTTGCCGCTTGTTTCCAAATACACCCGGTACATTTCAAGCTGCTGTGGCGTAAGAAGTTCCTCCGCAAGCTCTGAAATCGGCTTGTTTGTCAGTTTCACATTTAAGATGTGATACTCATAAGGGACTTCCTCGGTGGTGGTTTCCCCGGTTTCCGGGTCGGTGCTTGTTTCGGTGCGGTAGCGTATTTCCACTTCCTCGGTCAGCGTCAAGGTGTACTGCATGGAAAAGATACGTTCAAGCTCTGCCTGTGCGCTCTGCGGGGTGTAGCTCTGCAAGAGGGCGGTCAAGTAAGACGCAAGTTCGTGGGGGTTATGCCCGATACTGTCAAGGTCGTAGCGGTATTCATCATAGCCGGGGTGGGTGCTTTCGATATTGTCAATCTCACTTTGCAGCCCGTTTTCCAATGCGGCATAGTTGTTTTCAACTGCCACAAGGTCGCTGTCCTCGGATGTGTAGGAAGTGCCAAGCACCCCGTTTGTCAAGCCCGAAAACATAGCCCCGCAAGAGGACAGCCCTGCGGAAATCATAATAAAGAGAAGCAGCGCGGCAACTGCAATCAAAATGCCCGCCGGGTGTCTTGCCGCAAATGCGGCGGCTTTCCTCGTTTCCTCGGCGGTTTTCTTCGCCGTCTTTCTTGTGGCTTCCGCTGCGGCTTTTGCCCCTCCTTTCTTTGCCGCCTTTGCATACTGGCGTTTTATCTGCTGTTTCTGCATGAAACGGGAAAGCGGGTTAGAAGTAAGCTGCGGGTTGTCGTGCAGGGTTTTGTGATACTGGAAGTTGACGTTTGCCTTAAATGCTGCCTTTTCTGCCTTTGCCGCTTCCCGGTAAGGTTTCAGCTTATGGCTGCGGTAGCCCTGTTTTAACTTCCGCGCCCCGTATTTCGCGCCGCGCTCGGCAAGTTCCTCCGATTTATGCGCCCCCTCAACGCCGGAATTGTCCTTTTCAACGGAATGTATCTTGTTGTGGACGAAAATCCCTGCTTCCTGTGCGGGGCGGGACAGCGGGTTTCCTTTTTTGCCGCCGGGTATCGGTTTTTCCTGTTCTTCAAAGTGAAGTCGGGTCTTTGCCTTTCCTGCGGCTTCGTCAAAGGTGCGCTCCTTAACCAGTTTCTTTTGCTTCGGGATAGCTGCCTTTGCTGCGTCCAGTCGGTCAGCGGCTTTGTTTGATTTCTCAATATAGCATTCCAGTTCCGGGACGGCAAGTTCTTCCTCGGTAAACTGCAAGCGGGAAGATGTTGTTTGTACGGTAACTTCCTCCTGTGCTTTATGTACCGCTTTTTTACTGGCTCTGCGGGTCTGTGCTGCTTCGATATGCTCCATAACGCGCTCTGCTGTGGCGGTGTCCCTTGCGGGGGAAGCTCCCGGTGCGTGGGGTAACGGGGAAGTTTGGGACGCTACACCTTGAAGCTGCGTCCCGTCCTGCGCCGCTTGCTGCTCCGGGGACTTTTGAAAATCCGCGTCCTGTTCCCGTTTACTGATACGCTCGGCGGTCTGCTGTGTTTCGTTTACCTCAATAAGCCCGTCGCGGGTCATTTTCTGTGTGATTTTATCGCGGGATTTATATTGCTTCATGGTCTGCACCTCACTTTCCGCTTTCGGAAACTTCCTCCGGCTTCGTTGTCATTACCCTGTAAAGCTCGGTATCTTTCGGGAAGCGGTCTACAAAAGGCAGCACCACATTTCCATAGAAGATAAGCCCCTCGCCCGCTTCGGTGTGGGTAACATACTTCATCTGCTGCGGGGAAATATTAAGCTGCTTTGCAAGGATAGTACGGTCGCCCTGCGCTTGATTGAGCATGAGGACAAAATCGCTGTTCTCAAAGATATTTTCCACCTCGCGGCTTGCCAAAAGGTCTTTGACGTTCTGCGTAATGGCTGTTGGGATACCGCCCCATTTACGGAAACGCTTCCAAATCTCCACGCTGTAAGCGGCGGTCTGTTCCTCTTTTAAGAGCAAGTGAAATTCGTCCATATAGTAGCGGGTCGCCTTTTTCTCTGCCCGGTTTATCGTTACCCTGTTCCATGTCTGGTCTTGCACAATGAGCATACCTAACTTTTTAAGCTGCTTTCCAAGCTGCTTTATATCAAAGCAGACAAGGCGGTTAGAAAGTTCCACGTTGGTTCTGTGGTTGAATACGTTAAGGCTGCCGGAAACATACAGCTCCAATGCCGCCGCGATACGGGCAGCTTCCGGCTCCGGCTGTCTTAACAGCTCGTCGTAAAGGTCGCCCAAGATAGGCATTTTTGCCGGGTCGGGGTCTGCAAGGAACGGGCGGTACACATTTCTTACAGCCCTGTCAATGACGGTCTTATCGACAGGCTGCAAACCCTCCTTGCCTCCGATAACAAGCTCGCAAAGGGAAAGGATAAAATCACTTTTCAGCGCAAGGGGGTTGTCGTCCTCGCTGTAATTAAGGTTTATGTCCATAGGGTTTACATACTGGGGCTTGCCGTCAATGCCCCTGCCCGTAGGGGAAAGACGTATCACTTGCCCATTAAGACGCTGCACAAGGGAAAAATACTCGGCTTCCGGGTCGCAGATGATAATGTCGTCGTCGGTAATGAGGAAAGCATTTGTCATTTCCCTTTTTGCCGCAAAAGATTTTCCGCTTCCCGGCGTTCCCAATATAAGCCCGTTGGGATTTTTGAGCTGCTTTCTGTCGCAGAGTATCATGTTGTTAGAAAGGGCGTTCAAGCCATAGTACAGGGCTTGCCCCGTCTGAAAAAGCTCCTGCGTGATAAAGGGAATGAAAATAGCGGTGCTTGATGTGGTAAGCCCCCGTTGTATCGGGATAAGGTTTTCCCCAATCGGCACACTGGATAAAAGCCCTGCTTCCTGCTGATAGTCAAGGCGTGTCAGGCGGCAGTTGTATTTCTGTGCGATACCCGCCGCAGCGAAAATATCATTTTCCAGTTTCCGCTTCGTGTCTGCCATGTTTACCACAAGGAACGTAAGGAGAAACATTCGCTCGTTGCGGCTCTGTAAGTCCTGCAACAAGTTCTTTGCTTCGCTGCCAAAGGTGGCAAGGTCGGACGGGAATAGCGATAGGTAAGCCTTTGAAGTTATCTCCAGCTTTTCCCCCGCTTCACACCGGACATGCGACTTTCACCGCATCCGG
>NZ_JAOQKF010000002.1:0-23371 GCF_025567565.1 Muriventricola aceti
CGGGTCAGGGTGCTGCCGGGGGCGAACTCCCGGTCGGACACACCGGACATCAGGCCGTTGTCCAGAGCGTAGTCCACCGCCTCATGGTACCAGGCGTCCTCATCCACATCCCGGAAGCCGGCGGCGGGGCAGGTATCCTGGTGGTCGATCTCCACGAAGGAGGCCTCAATGGTCACCTTGGACCGGGGCATCTTGAAGGTATACTTGCCATCGCCCTTGTCGGTCAGCTTGATCTCGTCCCCATTCTTGTCGGTGACGGTCAGCTCGTCCAGCTCATAGCCCTCGTCGGGCTTGACGGTGATGGTCACCGTCCGGCCGCTGGAGGCGCTCTTGGGGGACACGGTCACACTGCCGTTGTCAATGTTCTTGTCCACGCTGATGGAGTAGCTGCTGGAGCCGCCGCCTCCACCGCCGCCAGCGCTATTGATCGTATAGACGAACTCCGCCACATCGCTGTCAAGAGAGTCTTTATACAGGCCCTTGGTATAGGCTTTTACAGTAGTGCTGGAGCTAATCGTCAAGGCTCCGGTATATTCCTGACTCGTGTCAGATGCGGTGGGATCAGAGCCGTCCAGAGTATAATAAATCTTGGAAAATTCAGGCAGAGTTGTAGTAGACAACTCTACGGTCTGAGTACCAATATAGGTGCCCGCCGCCGGAGATGCAACGGGAGCCGCGGCCTTTTGCAGCATCATAACCAGTTGTTTTTGTCCGTCTTCTGCATCCTGTTCTACAATCTGATATTTCGCCTGGTTATCAACAAAGTTGTTGACAGACGCTCTTCCGCTCTCATAGGGAGCGGTAAATTCTTTACTGAGTTCGGGCGAGGAGTTGATATAGATGCCGATTTTTGCATCTTGCGACAGTCCCCCTTCTCCAATGTTCAGCAGGACATTGTTGAGTGTATTGAGCCAGAGGTCGGAATCGATCTCTTTCCCTCCATTGGTTCCTTTGTTGCCGAGGATGGTGGCCGTACCGGATACTTGAACGCTCTTAATACCAATACCGGCATAGACACCGCCATACAGGTATTCGGAGGTATTCTCAGTAATCACGCCACCAGTCATAATAAACGCGGCATTTCTGTGGAGATGGACGCCGCCGGCACTCTGATCTCTACCTTTATTTCCAGTGATCGTGCCGCCCTCCATAACAAAGGTAGCGCCGCCTTGTATCGTCACACCGCCGCCGCGGGCATTGCTGCCAACACCTCCAGTGAGCTTACCGGCATTGCTGCCGCTGCTGTCTTTCAGGGTAAAGGTATTTGCCGTGACCAGCAGGATATGGCTTCCTTCGGGGGCCGTGATGGTCTGGCCGTTCAAATCCAAGGTCATGGTTTTTCCGACAGAGAGCGAATCACCGAGGGTCACACTCCGCAGTAATTTCACAGTACCTTCCTCACCAACAGCATCGATGGCGGCCTTCACAGAAGTGTACTTCTCCCCACCCTCTACCTGGGCAACAAATTTCTCTTCCTCAGCAAGGGGGACAATTTCAACTTCCTGTACCTCGCCAACCTTAGGAGGGGCAACAGTTACGGGAATCTCTGTTACAATGGTATCACTAGAGTTGTCCGCCTTTTGGGATACATGGAAGGTATAATCCCCTTCGGACAGGGAATAAATGACATATTTTTCGCCCTTCTTGACCGCTGTATCAAAATCGTTGAACGCAGTAATGGGGCTGCCGTCCGCCTTGGTCACGGTGACCTTGTCATTCTCGGTCAGGCCGTCCAGCACGATCAAGTTGCGGTTGACCACCTTTACGTCAGTATCTTCGATGGTCACAGCGCTTGCGGTATTCCAGTCACAGTGGGTCTTGTAGATGACCACATTGCCCTTATATGTATTGCCGCTGATCGTGGCCTTCAGGGCCGACTTCCCCTCGGGGTTCAGCTTGGAATTTTCGCCGTCCAGCCAGTACTGATACTGGGCATAGTCCCACAGCTGGATATAGGCGGCGTCCCAGTCGCCGGAATCAAAGGTATTGCCGGTGATCTGAATATCAGTCTCCTCTGTGGCGGGTTTGCCCCAGTAGCCGTCGAAGGGCACACGGACATTGGTGAAGGTGTTTCCTTCAAAGGTGATGGCTCCCGCCGCGCTGTTGTCGCCACAGGTGTAATAGCCCCGCTCCCAGTTGGTGAAGTCACAGTTTTGAACTGTGATGCTGGGCTGATGGATGTATAAGGCAATCGTATCCTTCAAATCGTCCTTTTTATTTTCAAAAGAACAGTTGTCCAGGGTAAGTCCATCGCAGGCTCCGCCGCTGATGACCGCGGTCCCGTCCTCGGACACAAAGTCGAGGCCCTTCAGGGTAACATCCGCCGCCGTCACAGCCACCTTGCTGTCTTTGTCGGTCTTGACTGTGGCGGTCACGCCATCGGCAGTCTGGACGGTAACGCCGCTCACCGCAATGGAGAAGGGCTCATATGTACCGGAGCGGGTAATGGTGACCGTTTTGTTGTCGCTTTCGGCGGTGACAGCCTCCAGCGCCTTTGCGAGGGACACATATTTGTCGTCGCCCACATACGCCACGCTGTTGTCAACAGTAACTTCCTTATCATTGACAGTCGCCTGGATATCAACTGTACCGGCATTATTGGTCGTAACATCATTGTAAAAATCGCCATGAGGGGTAATCGAATCTGTGACATCCCTGCCGCCTGAAAGGGCCTGATTCACAGTCGCTGTACAATCGCTAATCGTAGTCTTTCCCGCAGCGCTATTCATAGCCGTACCGACCAGCGCGCCAAATTCATCGCCAACCTCGCTGTCCGGGTTTGTTATGGTCAGGTTTCCTTCGTAGGTGCAGTTCGTCATCGTGTTGCCGTAGTGGAGGATGCCCAGGAGCCCGCCCACGTCAGAGGTGGAGCCGATGACGTCGATCTTCACATCACAACCGCTGATCGTAATGTTACCCTCACCCATGAAGCCGACGAGGCCGCCTACATAGGTGCGGTATTCCTCGGATTCCGCTTTTACATAGCTGCCATCGCCGCCAGTCACATCCACATTGGTGATATTCGCATAGGCATTCTTCCCGAACGCGCCGCCCACATAGGCATAGCCGTCTACCTGGATCAGGCCGGTCACGTTGATATTGGTGTATTTTGAGGTGTAGGGCGTTCCGGCCACAGCGCCAACATCCAGGTAACCCTCTACCTGTGCGTTGTTCAGCGTAAAGTCTTTGATTTCGCCGCCTGTTGTAAATCCGAACAGGCCGACATCACTGCTATTTCCTGTGATTTTCAAATTGGAGATAGTGTTCCCCTGGCCGTCAAAGGTCCCCTGAAATGGCTTCCCATTCCTCCCGATGGGCGTCCATTCCTTCCCCTCCAGGTCGATATTCTCCCCCAACTTGATAGTCTTTTTTTGGAAGGAAGTCCCCCCATTGACCAGTTGGGCCAGACCCGCCAGGTCGGCGGCAGAGGTGATAGTATACTCGTCCCCATCTCCTGTATACCACTCCGTGCTGGCGCTCTCCGCCCATGTGTCCCCCTCTTCCGCAAACACAGAGAAGGGAAGCATCGACACTATCATCACTAAAGCCATAATCGAGGATAAAATTTTTCGCTTCACATCCGATTCTCCTTTACCTAAAAATACAGTCGGAGGCGGGTCCGCTCCCCCGGGGCAAGGGAAATGTTTGTCCCCTTTTGGGGGACAAACAGAAAGCGGGTCCCGCTTTCGTCCTGTTTTGAGATTATTATATAATAGAAGCAGGAAAACCGCAACTATTATCAATATCTTTTCTGCCTCGTCCAACAAATTTTTACACATAAACAGGAGGGACCGGCCCGCTGCGGGCCGGTCCCTGTGTTTACTCCGCTTCAGGTTGGCCGCCTGCCCCGGACCATATCTGGTCCAGGCGGTACAGCATCTGTACGGTTTCCTCCCGGGTGGTGAAGGACTGGTATCGCTGGTTGCCCTCTCCGTCTCCAGCCACGATGCCGGATTCCTCCGCCCATTTCCGGGCTTGGGCCGACCAGTCGCTAGGAGACCATCTGGCCCGTTTAGCCAGATAGGCGTCCATCATACGGTCAAATTGCTCCTGCGTCATAGGCTCCTCCTCATGCTCGCCGTCAGTCAGCATGGCCTCGGCCACGTCCTGGCGGAACTGGTCCATAGTTACCCCGTGTTTGGGCCACCACTGGAGCACGTCGCCGTGCTGGCTGGCAATACCCAGGTCGTAGCCCTCGGCGTGGCAGATGACCACGCCGGGCTCCAGGGGGTCCAGAGAATACTGGCGACACAGCAGGGCAGTGAGCTGGACCGCGTTGTGATAGATGTCATCAAAATAGGCCTGATTGGCCGCTACATCATACCCCACCATCTCGTCGCCACGGTAGGTGTGTCCGGCAGGCTCACAGCACTCAAAAGAAATATGAGTGTTGTTCGCGCTCCTGCCGGAGGTGCCTGTACCCGCATGCCAGCCCCGGATGATCCAGGGCAGTGTCTGAATGGCTCTGTCCCGTGCCACGAACGCGTGGACGCACTTTTCTACGCCCGGCTTGTTCCACCGGCGGATGAACACCTCCGGGTCCGGCTGGGCTACCCCGGTGGAGTGGACCATAATTCCTTTGGGCACAATGGTCCGCCCTGCCTGATAGCAGTCATTCTCTGTCAAAAACTGTTGGGTCAGATCAAGTTCCATATGCCCTCCTTCGCTTCTGCGTCCCCAACCGGGGACGCTCCATCCTATGCTCCGGGCCGTTTCCGGGTGCCCCCGCATAGAAACATCGTTGACACAGAGCGAAATATCTTTTACAATAAGGCTTGTGTATAAAAGGAGGTCATTTTGTGGAACTGAGGGAGAAAAAGTTGAACAGCAACCCCAGCGCGTTGCTGCCCATCCTGATATTTCTGGTACTTTATCTGGGTATGGGACTGATTTTTGAATACGGCATCGGCATCAACATGGCATTCTATGATATCCCCATCGTAGTCACCTTCATGGTTGCCCTGTTGGTGGCGTGCTTACAGAACAAAAAGCTCTCTTTTGACGAGAAGCTGGTTCTGATGGGCCGGGGCGTAGGCGACAAAAATATTATCACTATGATCCTCATCTTCCTGGTCGCCGGTGTGTTTGTGGGCGTGACCGGGCGGAACAGCGCCGAGGCCGTGGCCTATTTTCTGCTGTCCATCGCCCCTGCCTGGGCCTCTGTGGCGGTTCTGTTCGTCGCCGCCTGCTTTGTGTCCACTGCTATGGGCACCTCTACCGGCACCATCACCCTGATCACCCCCATTGCCGTGGCCGTATCCCAGGTGTCCGGGTTCTCCCTGCCCCTGTGTGTAGGCACAGTCATGGGAGGCGCCATGTTCGGGGATAACCTGTCCTTCATCTCCGACACCACCATCGCCGCCTGTTCCACCCAAGGCTGTGAGATGCGTGACAAGTTCCGTGCCAATGTGAAGATTGCCCTTCCCGCCGCCATCGCCACCCTGGCGGTCATTCTGGCGGTATCCTTCAACTCCGGCGTGGGACAGATCGAGATTCCGGAAATCAATCTGCTGCTCCTCATCCCCTATGTGCTGGTTCTGGTTGGCGGCCTTCTGGGCGTCAACGTATTTGTGGTACTTATTATAGGCATCATATCCGGCCTGACCATCACCGTAGGCACCGGTCTGGCCGCTGGCACCATCGCTACCGGCGCGGATGTGCTGGAGCTGCTGAAAGCCATGCGGGATGGCGCTTCTGGTATGTTCGAAACGATCCTGGTCACCGTTTTAGTGTCCGCTATGTGTGCCCTCATCCGGGAGAATGGCGGCTTTGAGGCCCTGCTGGCCTTTATCCGCCGGGTATTCAAGGGCCGTGTGGGCGGCCGGCTGGGCGTAGGCCTGCTGGTGGGTGCCATGGATATCTCTACCGCCAACAACACTGTAGCGATTGTTATGGCTGGCCCCATTGCCAAGGAGATCAGTGAGGAATATGGCATCAGCCCCAAGGAGTCGGCCTCTCTTTTGGACACCTTCTCCTGCATCTTCCAGGGCATCATTCCCTATGGCGCCCAGATGCTGATTGCGGTGTCCGCCTCCGGCATCTCCGCTTTTGAGATCATTCCCAACCTGTTCTACCCCTATCTGCTGGCTGTAGCTTCAATCGTCTACATCCTGGTGGGGGCCGGCAAGAATGCAAAGGGTTGATCTTCTCCCGCTGCATCATACTGAAAAAAAGCTGCCGTAGCTCTGGCTGCGGCTGCTTTTTTGCCTATTGAAAAAATATTTGAAATTTTTTTGACCTTTTAGAAGGAATTTAAGGAGAAATTTCGTATTTATATATAAGGGGTTTCATGTCCCCGTACACCCATCAGCTCCATCGACCAGAAAGAGAGAGAAAAAGGAGGGCCGTGGGATGACCTTGCGTGAACAGACACAGCGCCGGGAGGACAGCCTCCTCTCCCCTTTTGCCTGCCGCTCCGCCCAGTCCCGTGGACGGGCACGGCAGGAGAAGGAGTGCGATATCCGCACTCCCTTCCAACGAGACATCGACCGGATCGTCTATTCCAAGGCATTCCGCCGTCTGAAGCATAAGACCCAGGTCTTTCTTCAGCCGGAGGGAGACCACTACCGGACCCGGATGACCCACACCCTGGAGGTATCCCGTATCGCCCGGACCATTGCCCGTGCCCTGGATCTCAACGAAGATCTGACCGAGGCCATTGCCCTAGGGCATGATCTGGGCCACACCCCCTTTGGCCATGCTGGGGAGCGAATGCTGGCCCAGCTGATGCCGGAGGGCTTTGCCCACTACCAGCAGTCCGTGCGTGTGGTGGACCGGCTGGAAAAAAATGGCCAGGGACTAAACCTAACCTGGGAGGTCCGCAACGGCATCCTCTGCCACACCAAGGGCACCCCGGCCGCTACGCTGGAGGGCCAGGTGGTCCGTCTGGCCGACCACATCGCCTATATCAATCACGACATCGAGGACGCCCTCCGCGGTGGTGTCATCTTTCCCATGGACATCCCCCTGGAGGTATCCAACGTTCTGGGCTTCACCCACGGCGACCGGATCAACACCCTAGTTCATGACGCTATCACCGCCAGCCAGGGACAGGATCATATTGTCCAGTCCCATCCGGTGGAGGAGGCCATGCTGGCTCTGAAAGATTTTATGTTCGCCAGCGTATACACCAATCCCCTGGCCAAGGGGGAGGAAGGAAAGGCCCAGAATATGCTTCAGGCCCTGTTCCAGTATTACCAGGGAAATCCAGATGAACTGCCCTCCGACTTCCAGACCATCCGCCTGGAGGATGGGGTAGACCGGGCCGTATGCGACTATATCGCCGGAATGACCGATCCTTTCGCGGTAGAGAAGTATAAGGAGCTCTTCATTCCAAAAGGCTGGACTGTTCTCTAGGGCTTGCTCTCTGTCTGGGCCTCCAGAGGGATAATTCTGATAAAAAGGGGTTAAAAATAGAGGGATTCCCCTATTTTTCGAGAGAGGAGGAGCGCATTGGCCATTCCAGAACCATTCTTGGACGAGCTTCTGGACCGCACCGATATTGTAGATCTGGTGTCCGAGTCCGTCCGGCTGACACAAAAGGGCCGGAACTACTGGGGCCTGTGCCCCTTCCACAGTGAAAAGACTCCCTCCTTCTCCGTATCCGCTGACAAGCGCATCTTCAAGTGCTTTGGATGCGGCAAGGGAGGCGGCGCCATCAATTTTGTGATGGAGCTGGACAACCTCTCCTTTCGAGAAGCGGTGGAGGTGTTGGCCAAGCGGGTCGGAATGGAGGTGCCAGACAGCGGCCCCTCCGCCGGGATGCGGGAGCGGCGGGAAAAACTGCTGGAACTCAACAAGCAGGCCGCCCGGACCTTCCACAAGTGGCTGTACGCTCCCGAGGGGGCGGAGGGACTGGCCTATCTGCAAAAGCGTGGGCTGTCCCGCTCCACCCTGACCAACTTCGGGCTGGGCTTCGCTCCCAACAGCTGGGACGCCCTGATCCAGGCCCTGGCCGATCAGGGCTATGACAAGCGGGATTTGCTGGACGCCGGTCTGGCCGTCAACAACAAGGACGGCCGCATCTATGACCGATTCCGCAATCGGGTCATGTTCCCCATCATTGACGTCCGTGGAAACGTCATTGGCTTTGGCGGCCGGGTAATGGACGATTCCACCCCTAAATACCTCAACTCCCCGGACACACCGGTATACAACAAAAGCCGGAACGTCTTTGCCCTGAATATTGCCAAGACCTCCAAGGCCGGGCGGGTCATTCTCACCGAAGGGTATATGGACACTATCTCCCTTCACCAGGCAGGCTTTGACTGTGCCGTGGCCTCTCTGGGCACCTCTCTCACCAGTGAGCACGCCCAACTGCTGGCCCGGTATTTTCAGGAGGCCATCATCTCCTATGACGGCGATGGGGCCGGAGTGGCGGCCGCCCAGCGGGCTATCCCCCTGCTGGAAAAGGCCGGCCTGAAAGTAAAGGTACTGCGGATGCAGGGCGCCAAGGACCCGGACGAGTTTATCAAGCGTTTTGGCAGGGAGGCCTTCGCCAAGCTGCTGGAGCGCAGCGAGAACCAGGTGGACTACCGCCTGGCTCAGATCCAAAAAAAATATGATTTGACCGACGATGGGCAGAAGGTGGCTTTTCTTCAGGAGGCGGCCCAGCTTATCGCTTCTCTGTCCAGCGCCGTAGAGCGGGAGATCTACGGCGGCCACGCCGCCCAGACCGCCGGAATCACCCCGGAAGCCATGGCTCAGGAAATCAAGCGTGCCTTCTCAGCTCGGCTCCGCAAGGAGAAAAAGCGCCAGGAGCGTATAGACCTGTCTCCGGCCAGCCAGCTCCAGCCCCAGGCCAGATCGCTCCGATATGACAATATCCGCTCCGCCCGCGCGGAGGAGGGCCTTGTCCGCCTGCTGCTGCTGGACCCATCCCTGGCGGGACAGATGGGCGGGATCACGGGGGAGGGATTTTCCTCCCCCCTGCTGGGCAAGGTCTTTGACCTGCTCCTCCGCCGAGCTAATGAGGGGCTGTCCACCCAGCTCTCCGCCCTCTCCGGCCATCTGACTGGGGAGGAGATGGACCATTTGGCCTATGTGGTCAGTCAGCCGGAGTCCTTGGCCCACTCTCAACAGTCCATCCGGGACTACATATCCGTCATCCAGCGGGAGGCCCTCCGGCGCGGCGCCGGACAGGAGGACTCCCTGCTGCTGGCGGCACAGAGAAAGTATCAGGAAAAGAAAGCATATATGGAGGAGAAACCATGAACACCAACAAGAATGTGAGCCCCAAGACCGCTGAAGCGGTGGAGAATCAGGAAGCTGCCGTTTCCCAGCCCGACATTCAGTCCCGCATGGAGGCGGGCAAGGTCGAGGTCATGAAGGTCGTGGGCGGCATACCCGGCGCGGAAAAGCTGGGAGAGCTGATCGAGCGGGGCAAGAAAAAAGGCAATCTTTCCTCCTCCGAGCTGATGGATGTGCTGGAGGATATGGACTTGGGCGCCGAGCAGATGGACAAGATCTACGACACCCTGGAAAACCTGGGTATTGACACTGTGGGCGAGGACTACATCCCCGACCTGCCCGATGACGTCGAGCCAACCATTGAGGCCATCGAGGATCTGCCCGAGGAGGAGATCGTAGACCCCAACTCCATGGCCGACTCCCTTGGCACCGACGATCCAGTGCGGATGTATCTGAAGGAGATCGGCAAGGTGAATCTGCTCACCTCCGACGAGGAGATCGAGCTGGCCCAGATCATGGAGGCGGGAAACGCGGCCTCTGAGCAGCTGGCTGAGTTAGAGAAAGCTGGTGAGGATATCCCCGACGAGGTCCGGGTGGAGTTGACTCAGGCCATCAAGAAGGGGGAGCGGGCCAAGCAGCGGCTGGCTGAGGCCAACCTGCGTCTTGTGGTCTCTATCGCCAAGCGGTATGTGGGCCGTGGGATGCAATTCCTGGACCTGATTCAGGAGGGTAATCTGGGTCTTATCAAAGCTGTGGAGAAGTTTGACTTCACTAAGGGCTTCAAGTTCTCCACTTACGCCACCTGGTGGATCCGCCAGGCCATCACTCGTGCCATCGCCGACCAGGCCCGGACCATCCGCATCCCGGTTCATATGGTGGAAACTATCAACAAGGTCATCCGGGTGTCCCGCCAGCTCCTCCAGGAACTGGGCCACGACCCCACCCCTGAGGAGATCGCGGCCGAGATGAATATGCCTGTGGAGCGGGTTCGTGAGATCTTGAAAATCGCTCAGGAACCTGTCAGCCTGGAAACCCCCATCGGAGAGGAGGAGGACAGTCATCTGGGCGACTTCATCCCCGATGAGGACGCCTCCGAGCCCGCCGAGGCCGCCTCCTTCACCCTACTGAAGGAACAGCTGGTAGAGGTGCTGTCCACCCTCACCCCCCGGGAGGAAAAAGTGCTCAAACTGCGCTTCGGCATTGAAGATGGACGGACCCGCACGTTGGAGGAAGTCGGCAAGGAATTCAACGTCACCCGGGAGCGCATCCGCCAGATTGAGGCCAAGGCCCTCCGAAAGCTGCGCCATCCCAGCAGGAGCAAGAAGCTGAAGGACTTTTTAAACTGACCGGTTTTCAGCGGTCCTTAAAACACCATCGGCGGGGCGCGTGAGTGGAGGCGCCCCGCCATTTCCTTTTTACTTTTTGACTGATTATTTTCAACTCTGTTAATTTCGCTGTGCACTGAATGAAACAGAAAAATATGATAAAGTGAACAAAAAGTTAAACTGGAATTTGACGGGAGTTTATGATGTCAAAATTAAGTGACTTAATCAATGCAGAAGATGGGTTTCTTGTAAGGTTAAGATGTGAAAACACCTTTGATGAAGAGAAATATTTAGATATTAAAAATGAAATTTTAATTGAAACACCAAAATGGAAAACACAAGGGTTTGTTTTGAATTGTGATGTTGAAGCGTTAATTAGTCTGATTGACCAATTAGCAGGAGGGAGTCGCTTCTTTAACGAAGAAACAGAGATCAGGGTTGAGGACGCTTGTATGGAAATAGAAGAAATCATAAGCTGTTTAGAAAGCTAACTTCTAATTTATTGGGCTGTCCGCATGAAGGCGCACCTCCCTCCGCTATTTTGGCGAAGGGAGGTTGTTTTATCCTAAATCGGTCTAAAGGGTAAAACGGCGTCCCGATATCTGTGTTTGACAAAACCTCCATTTCATTGTAAGATTGGAAAAAGCGCTTTCGCCGCTCCGCTCCAAAGCTGGGATGAAGTGCACCGTCCCGCAGCCCCTCCCAGGTCCTCCTGGTGCTGGCAGCCGCGTTGAGCCAAGGCTCATTTCGATGATTGTGGTTCCATGAGGGCGCCCACAGGCGTCCTCATGGCTTTTTTTCACTAAAATCTTTCATAGAGGGGGAATGGAAATGATAGAAGAAAAAAATGAGGACCGGCAGTCCTTTGACCAGGATGCTGTCATGGTATACATAGATCCCCATCTGATGCAGGGGCTAGCGGACGTAGCCGCCCAAAAGGCGGCCAACTTTCAGGAGCTGCTGTCCGCCGCCCAGGAGGGCGATTTGGAATCCGCCTATCAGGTGGCCCTCAGCTACGCCAATGGCCGTGGCACCTCCAAGGATTCGGAGCTTGCCTTTCAGTGGTTCCAACGTGCCGCAGACGGTGACCACATCGCCGCCCAATACCAGTTGGGGGTGTGCTTCTTGCGGGGCATCGGAACGGAAGCGGATATCCCCAGGGGACTGGAGCTGATCACTTCTACCGCAGATCAGGACTACCTCCCTTCCGTCTGTGAACTTGGTCTGTGCTACGAGATGGGTACCGGGGTGGAGGAGAGCAAGGAGCGCGCCGCCGAGCTCTACCGTCAGGCCGCCCAGCAGGGGGACGCCAGGGCACAGTGCAACCTGGGCTTCTTCTACTACCGGGGCATCGGTGTGGAGGAAAGCGACAGCGAGGCGGTCTACTGGTTCTCCCAGGCCGCTGAACAGGAGTATCCAAGGGCCCAGTTCCTGCTGGGCGAATGCTATGACCTGGGCTTTGGTGTGGAGGCGGACATGGCCCATGCTGTGGAGCTGTATACCAAAGCCCACGATGGAGGGTATCCCCCCGCCACCTGCTCTCTTGGCCTGTGCTATGAGCTGGGCAAAGGCGTAGAGGAGGACAAGGAGCGCGCCGCGCGCCTCTATCTTCAGTCCGCCGAGGAGGAGGACCCCAGGGCACAATGCAATCTGGGCTTCTTCTACTACTGGGGCATCGGGGTAGAGAAGGACCTGGCACAGGCAGTCCTCTGGTTCTCCCGCTCCGCGGAGCAACAGTATCCCCGGGCCCAGTACCTATTGGGACACTGTTACGAATTTGGCTATGGCGTTGAGAAGTCCTTGGAAAAGGCGGCGGCCCTCTATCAGGCCGCCCACCATCGTTCTTACAGTGACGGCACCTGTGCCCTTGGCCTATGTTACGAGCTGGGCACCGGCGTGGAACAGGACAAGGCCAAGGCGGTGGAGCTGTACCGCCAGGCCGCCCAGCAGGACAACGCCCGCGCCCAGTGCAACCTGGGCTTCTGCTACTACCAGGGCATCGGCGTAGAGACGGACGACAAAACAGCGGTGGAGTGGTTCCAAAAGGCCGCCGATCAGGAGTATCCGCGGGCAATGATGCTGCTGGGTGAGTGCTATGAGAATGGCTATGGAATAGATAGGGATGCCGCGAAAGCGGTGGCGCTGTATACCAAGGCCCATGAGGCCGGACACCCTCCCGCCACCTGTTCCCTGGGACTGTGCTACGAGATAGGGACAGGCGTAGAGGTGGACAAGACCAAGGCCGTCCAGCTCTATCGCCAGGCCGCCGAGGAGGAGGACGCCCGCGCCCAGTGCAACCTGGGCTTCTGCTACTATCGGGGCATCGGGGTAGAGGCGGACGACAAGCAGGCGGCGGAGTGGTTCCAAAAGGCCGCCGACCAGAACTACCGCCGGGCCATCTACCTGCTGGGCGAGTGCTATGAATACGGCTATGGTCTGGAGAAGGACGTGAATCGGGCCATAGAGCTATACACCAAGGCCCACGAGGCCGGCTATCCCCCCGCCGCCTGCTCCCTGGGCCTGTGCTATGAGATAGGGACAGGCGTGGAGATAGACAAGGTCAAGGCGGTAGAGCTCTACCGTCAGGCCGCCCAGCAGGGGGACGCCAGGGCACAGTGCAACCTGGGCTTCTGCTATTACCAGGGCATCGGCGTGGAGGCGGACGACAAGCAGGCAGCGGAGTGGTTCCAGAAGGCCGCCGACCAGGACTACCTCCGGGCCGTCTACCTGCTGGGAGAGTGTTATGAGTACGGCTATGGCCTGGACAGGGACGAGCAACAGGCCGTAGCGCTGTACACCAGGGCACAGCAGGCGGGCTATCCCTCCGCCGCCTGTTCCCTGGGCCTGTGCTACGAGCTGGGCACCGGCGTGGAGATGGATAAGGCCAAGGCTGTTCAGCTCTACCGCCAGGCCGCTGAACAGGGGGACGCCAGAGCACAGTGCAACCTGGGCTTCTGCTATTATCAAGGCATTGGCATAGAGATGGACGACAGCCAGGCTGTTGTATGGTTCCAGAAGGCTGCCGAGCAAAATTACCTTCGGGCGGTCATGCTGTTAGGAGAGTGCCGGGAAAACGGCTATGGTATCGAACGGGACATGGCCCAGGCTGTGGAGCTGTATACCAAGGCTCATGAGGGAGGCTATCCTCCAGCCACCTGCTCTCTGGGCCTGTGCTATGAGATGGGCCGGGGCGTGGAGCAGGACAAGGCCAAAGCCGCCCAGCTCTACCGCCAGGCCGCTGACCGCGGAGATGCCAGGGCACAGTGTAATCTGGGCTTCTTCTACTACCATGGCATCTCCGTGTCGGTCGATGACAGCCAGGCCGCCCAGTGGTTCCAAAAGGCCGCGGACCAGGACTACCCAAGAGCCCAAATGCTGCTAGGCGAGTGCTATGAAAATGGCTACGGGGTAGAGCGGGATATTACCAAGGCGGTGGAGCTGTATACCAGCGCCCATGAGCGAGGAAACGCAGCCGCCACCTGTTCTCTTGGCCTGTGTTACGAATTAGGCCGAGGCGTAGAGGAGGACAAGGGAAGGGCCGCCCAGCTCTACCGCCAGGCCGCCAACCACGGCAACGCGCGGGCCCAGTGCAACCTGGGCTTCTTCTACTACCACGGCATCTCTGTCAAGCAGGATTATGCCAAGGCCGCGGAGCTGTTTCAACAGGCCGCAGACCAGGACAACGCTAGGGCCCAGTATCTGTTGGGCCAGTGCTACGAGCATGGTCAGGGCGTGGCCAAGGACTTGTCCCGGGCCATGGAGCTGTATCACCAGGCCGCGGACGGTGGAAGTAAGGACGCCAAGGAGCGGCTGGAAAAAGGCCACTCTGCCAAGGGGACCTCTGGACAGGAGGCTCCTAAACAGGAGAAGGGCCTATTGAAAAAGGCCCTCAAGCTGTTCAAAAAATGAGCTTCCATTTTTTCATCGGAATTGGAAACAATAGAAAAACGAGGCAGCTCTCGCTGCCTCGTTTCTCATTCTTTTTTTAAGGCCTGGATGGCGGCGTGGGCCGCCATCTGCTCTGCCTCTTTCTTGCTCCGGCCGGTGCCGGCGCCCAGAGGGGCGCCGTTCAGATCCACCTCCACGAAGAACCGCTTGTCATGGTCAGGGCCCTCCTGGCCGGTCAGCCGATACTGTAGGACCTGTCCACTCTCCCGCTGGACCAGCTCCTGGAGGGCGGTCTTGTAGTCCCTGGGCTTGGTCAGCCCGGCCACCTCCCGGCTTAGGATATACTTTTGGATGATCTTACGGGCCGATCCGATGCCTCCGTCCAAATAGACGGCGGCCAGCACCGCCTCCACAGCGTCGGCCTGGATAGACGGCCGGCGGCGGCCTCCGCCGCTCTCCTCCCCCCGACCCAGGCGGAGATACTCCCCCAGGCCCAACTCCTGTGCTACCTCTACCAGGCTCTCCTCGCATACCAGGGCGGCCCGTGTCCGGGTCAGCTCCCCTTCCGGCAGGTCCGGGTGGTTGCGGTACAGGTGGTCAGCCACCACCATCCCCAGGATGGAATCCCCCAAAAACTCCAGCCGCTCGTTGCTCTGGAGCTTTCCCCGGCTCTCATTGGCGCAGGAGCTGTGGGTCAGGGCGTTGTCCAGCAGTCCCCGGTCCTGAAAGGTATAGCCCAGCTTTTCCTCCAAACTTTTCATTCCAAACTCCTTCAAGGGGGCCAGTCCTTCTGGCCCGTTACAAGGCAAAACTCCGCCTTCGGCGGAGTTTCGCGTTTTCTCGATCAGTCGACCTTGTTCTGCAGGAACCGAACCAGATCTCCAACCGTGGTGATGGAGGCAGCTTCCTCCTCCCCCAGCTCGTCGATGCCGAATTCTTCCTCCATGGCCATGGACAGATCCACGATATCTACCGAATCGGCGTTCAAATCGTCGGCAAAAGAGGTCTCCATCGTGATAGTGTCCGCATCCACATTGAATTGCTCCGCAATGAGCGCGCACAGTTTTTCAAAGATCATATCTCGGTGCTCCTTTTGTTCGTGCCCCAGGCACTTTTTCTGTCCTTACTATATGCAGAAACTTCCTTACTGTCAATAGGGTTTTCCCATTTTGTGCGTCTTTGTGTAAAATCATTCTTCTCCGTGGACCGCCGGTGCCTCCAGACGCATCACATCCACGTTGGCGGAAATGTTGTCTACGATGCCGGAGGATACGCACTGCCGGGCCTGGCGGACGGCGTTTTTAATGGCGTAGGCGTCGGAGGAGCCGTGGGCCTTGATAACGGGCCGGGAGATGCCCAGCAGGGCGGTGCCCCCTACCTCGTCGGAGCTCATAATCTTCTTAAACTCCTTCAGCCCTCCGGAGACCAACAGGGCAGCCAGCTTGGTGACCAGGTTCTTCTTAAACATCCGCTTCATCTCCCTGGCCAGGAACAGGCCGGTGCCCTCCATGGTCTTGAGGAAGATGTTGCCCGAGTAGCCGTCGGACACGATGACATCCACCGCGCCCTCCACTGCCTCCCGAGCCTCCACATTGCCTACGAAGTTGATGCGGCCGGCCTTGGACGCCTCCTCCAGCATGGGATAGACCGTGGTTTGAAGGGAGGTGCCCTTTGAGGGCTCCGCTCCGATGTTCAGCAGACCCACTTTGGGCTCTGGACGGCCTAGCACATGCTCGGCGTAATAGGAGCCCATGTAGGCGAACTGGAGCAGGTACTCCGGGGGACACTCGGCGTTGGCCCCGCAGTCGATAAGGACAGCTCCCCCGTTTCCGGTGGGTACCACGGGAGCTAGGGCCGCCCGGCGGATACCCTTGATGCGCTTGACCACCAAAGTGGCTCCAGCCAGCAGGGCGCCGGTGGAGCCGGCGGACACGAAGGCGTCTCCTTCTCCGTTTTTCAGCAGGTTCAGCCCCTGGGTCAGAGAGGAGTCCTTCTTCTCCCGGAAGGCGGTGGCCGGGTTGTCGCACATCTCCACCACCTCGCTGGCGTGGGCGATCTCCACCCCGGCGGGCAGGTCCTTGATCCCGCTCTCCTCCATCACCTTCAGAATCTCCTCCCCGCGGCCCACCAGGATAATATCCACGCCGTATTCCTGGTTGGCCTGGATGGCGCCCAGCACAGGGGCCTTGGGGGCGTTGTCGCCGCCCATGGCGTCTACGATGATCTTCATACAGTACCTTCTTTCTTTTCCGGGTCCAGTGGTCTGGCCTCGTCGGTAAGGCCCGGCAGATAGTCCGCGGACACATTGTAATGCCTGCAAATGGCGGCCAGTTTGTCAAAGGAGGTCGCCTTACGGCCATTTTCTATATCGCTGATGGAAGCCTGTGTCGCTCCGATTGCCTCTGCCAGATCCTTTTGCTGTTCTCCACGGCCTTTTCTCAGCTTCTTCACTCTTATGCAAAAAATGTCCTTATGAAGCATGGGCTCCCCACTTGGCAAAATATATCTTTTAGCATTATTATATTTCTATCAGCATTTTAATGGCGGCATCATTATGAATCAATACTTGGAGAATCTCTATAATTGGGAAACTGACCAGGCCCATCTGAATTTTGGCCGCGATGGGGAGTATCAGTCCTCCCTCGCCCAAGCGGAAACACTTTGGCCGTCCGCCGGGTATGACGCAGCCTTCGATGGGCGGCGAGACGAGCCCCTTCGGTGCGCTGATCGCTTGCAGGACAAGCGGTCACGGCTCTAAATTCAATTTCCCCAGTGCCTCCAGAGCCCGTTTGGAAATTTCAGCGTTTTTGTTCCGTTTCCCCTTTACCCGGTAGCCCAACTGGGGGATCAGTCCGAAGTTGATATTCATTGGTTGAAAGTTTACCACACTTTGGTCGCTGATGTAAAGAGCCAGAGCGCCTATGGCCGTCTCACGGGGGAAGTTGACAGGCTCCTTGCCCTCCAGCCGGCGGGCCAGCTCGATGGCTGCCAGGGCTCCGGAGGCGGTGGATTCTACATAGCCTTCCACCCCGGTGATCTGTCCGGCAAACATCAGCCGCTCCTGACCCCGGACCCGGTAGTAGCGGTCCAACAGCCGGGGCGAGTCCAAAAAGGTGTTCCGATGCATCACGCCATAGCGGACATACTCGGCGTCTTTCAAGGCAGGGATCATGGAGAACACCCGCTTCTGCTCTCCCCACTTCAAATGGGTCTGGAAGCCCACGATGTTATAAATGGTCCCCTGGGCATTGTCCTTGCGCAGCTGGACCACGGCAAAGGGCTCCTTCCCCGTTTTAGGGTCTTTCAGCCCCACAGGCTTCAGCGGACCGTAGCACAGGGTATCCCTCCCCCGCCGGGCCATAACTTCCACGGGCATACAGCCCTCGAACACGCCCGCATCCTCAAACCCGTGGACCTCCGCCTCCTGGGCGTGGATCAGCTCCCGCCAGAAGACGTCGTACTCCTCTTCCGTCAGGGGGCAGTTGATATAGTCCGGGGTCCCCCGGTCATACCGGGAGGCAAACCAGGCGCTGTCCATATCCACGCTCTCGAAGGTGACCAGGGGGGCGGCGGCATCAAAGAAATTCAGGTATCTGCTGCCGGGAAACAGCCGGGAAATGGCCTCCGATAAGGCCTCTGATGTCAATGGGCCGGAGGCGAGGATGACGTTCCCCGCCTCCGGGATCTCTGTGACCTCCCCTTCCACCACTGTGATGTTGGGATGGCTCTTGATCCTCTCGGTGATGGCCTGGGCAAAGGCGTGACGGTCCACCGCCAAGGCGCCCCCCGCCTCCACCCGATGCTCGTCGGCGCAGGCCATGATGAGCGAGGAGCACCGGCGCAGCTCCTCCTTCAGCAGACCCACCGCGTTTTCCATCTGGTCGGAACGCAGAGAGTTGGAACACACCAGCTCCCCAAAATACTCCGTATGGTGGGCGGGGGTCATTTTTTGGGGCTTCATTTCCCGCAGCTCCACGGGGATGCCCCGCCGGGCCAGCTGCCAGGCCGCCTCGCTCCCCGCCAGCCCGGCGCCGATCACAATAACAGATTCCATGGGTACCTCCTGGGTGCTTGTCTATCCTTTCGATAGCGGTGTGCTGCCCCCCTCCGTCATGGCTATGCCGGCTGAGGGGGGCACTTCTACGCCTATCCTTCGGCTTTTTCAGCCCCAGATTTCTTGGCCGTAGACTTCTTCGCTGTCGTTGTTTTCTTCGCGGCTGTCTTTTTGGCAGTGGCCGTTTTTGTGGCGGCGGTCTTCTTAGCCGCTGTCTTTTTGGCCGCCGGCTTCTTCTCCGCCTTCTCCTCCCCGGTGTCGGCGGAGTCGGCCGGCTTGGGCTTCCAGCCTCCCCGCTTCTCCTCCGGGGTAAAGTTGGAGCACACCTCGTTGATGCAATAGGGCTTTTTGGCGCCCTTGCCTGGCTTTTTGAACATGGTCCAGCCACAGACTGGGCAGTTGTCCTTCACCGGCACATCCCAGGTCATGAAGTCACACTTGCGGGCCTCGTCCTTGCTGTTCACCCACTCACAGCAGTAGTAGGTGTACTGCTTGCCTGTCTTTTTGCTCTTTCCCGTCCGCTTGAGCAGGCGGCCGCCGCATTTGGGGCACTTGCCGGGCATCTCCACCACCAGAGGCATTGTAAAGTCACACTCCGGCCAGCCGGGACAGGCCAGGAATCGACCGAAGCGGCCGGATTTGACCACCAGGTTCCGGCCGCACTGGGGACAAATCTCCTCCGACACCTCGTCAGGCACCTTGATCCGCTCCCCGTCCAGCTCCTGCTCGGCCTTATGGAGCTCGGCGGAGAAATCGCCGTAAAAGTCATTCAGAAGGGCCTTCCAGTTCACATCGCCCTCCTCCACCTTGTCCAGCCGCTCCTCCATCTGGGCGGTGAAGGCATAGTCCACAATGTCGTTGAACTTGTCTTTCATCAGCCCGGTGACCACCTCCCCCAGAGGGGTGGGACGAAGGGCCTTGCCCTCCTTGACCACATACTCCCGATTCAGGATGGTGGTGATGGTGGGAGCGTAGGTGGAGGGCCGGCCGATGCCCTTCTCCTCCAAGGCCCGGATCAGGGACGCCTCAGAGTAGCGGGCGGGGGGCTGGGTAAAGTGCTGGTCCTCCTTCAGCCCCCGGCAGTCCAGGGGCTCCCCCTCCTTCAGGTCAGGCAGGGGGGAGGTCTTCTCCTCCTCGTCCTCGTCCTTCCCCTCCTCATAGACGGCGGTGAAGCCGGAGAACTTCAGGCTGGAGTGGCTGGCCCGGAAAATATATCCGCTGTTCTCCACGTCGATAGACAGGCTGTCATAGACGGCGTTTGCCATCTGGCAGGAGAGGAACCGGCTCCAAATCAGCTTGTACAGCTTGTACTGCTCGCTCGTCAGGTCCTTCTTGATCTCGTCCGGGACCAGGGTGACATCAGAGGGGCGGATGGCCTCGTGGGCGTCCTGGGCGTTGCCCTTGGCCTTGAATCGCCGGGTCTGGGCGGGGTAATATTCCCCGCCGTACCGATGCAGAATAAAGTCCTTGGCGGCTGCCAGAGCTTCCTCCGACAGGCGGAGGGAGTCGGTACGCATATAGGTGATGAGGCCCACGGCCCCCTGTCCGGACAGTTCCACGCCCTCATACAGCTGCTGGGCGATGGACATAGTACGGGCCGGGGACATATTCAGCTTGCGGGACGCCTCCTGCTGGAGGGTGGAGGTGGTGAAGGGCGGGGCGGGCTGGCGTGACTTCTCCTGGCGCTTTACCTTGGCCACGGAGAAACTGCCCTGCCGGACAGTGGCCAGCACCTGTTCGGCCTCCTCCCGGCTGTGGAGCTCCATTTTCTTGTCCCGGCCGTGGAATTGGGCCTTAAAGCTGCCCAAATTGGGGGCGACGCGGGCCAAATCGGCCTCGATGGACCAGTACTCCTGGGGGACGAAGGCCCGGATCTCCTCCTCCCGCTCCACCACCAGCCGGGTGGCCACGGACTGGACCCGCCCGGCGGACAGGCCCCGGCGGATCTTCTTCCACAGCAGGGGGGACAGCTCATAGCCCACGATCCGGTCCAGGATGCGGCGGGCCTGCTGGGCGTCCACCAAGTCCTGGTCAATGGCCCGTGGGGCGGCGATAGACTGGTTGACCACATTCCGGGTGATCTCGTTGAAGGTAACCCGGTAGGTCTTGTCATCCGGGATGCCCAGCAACTCCTTCAGATGCCAGGAGATAGCCTCCCCCTCCCGGTCCGGGTCGGTGGCCAGGTAGACACGGCCGCTCTTCTTGGCGGCTTTTTTCAGGTCACTGATAACATCCTCTTTGCCCTTGATGGGCTGGTAGTCGGGAACAAAGCCCTTCTCGATATCCACGCCCAGCTTGCTCTTGGGCAGGTCCCGGACGTGGCCCATAGACGCCTTTACCTCATAGCCCGGCCCCAGGTATTTGCCGATGGTCTTGGCCTTGGACGGGGACTCGACGATCACTAGATCCGTTTTATTTGGCACGATTGGAATACCTCCAAATTAGATGATGGAAAAATCAAGGGAACATTCCGCTCCCGAAGGTCACATGGAATCAGGGTGGGGGCTACTCCTCCAGCCGCATCAGGGAGATATACCGCCTGCCTGGCCGCTCCTCCAGCGCCCCCTGTATCTGGAGCATGGTCAGGGCGGACAGCACCCGCTTGGCCGGGATCTGGGTCAGCTCCACCAGTTGGTCCGGCGACAGGGTCCTGTCCTCCAGGGCGTTGAGGAGGGACAGCTCATCGTCGGTGAACCGCTCCCGCTGCCCGCTCCGGGGGATAAACTCCCGGCTGGGTACTTCCTCCAGGGCGGGATCAGTGCGGCGCTTTTCCTCCCTATCCTGGGCCAGACTGTCCAGCCGGGCCTGCGCGGCCTCTGGCGTCAGCGGGGCGGAGGCCGCCAGCCTCCTGGGGAAGCGGGCCCAATACTCGGATAGAATGTCGCCGCCACAGGTGACCAGCTTGGCCCCCTGCTGGATCAGGTAGTTGGTCCCCTCGCTGAGTGGGGCATCTAGGGGGCCGGGGACAGCAAAGATGTCCCTGTCCTGCTCCATGGCGTGGTTCATCGTGAGCATGGTGCCGCTCTTTTTCCTGCACTCCACCGCCAGCACACCCAGGGAGAGGCCGCTGATGATCCGGTTGCGCTGTGAGAAGTGGCTTCCCTTGTGGGGTGTGCCAGGAGGATGCTCAGAGATCAGGGACCCGGCAGCCGCCACATCCTCATACAGATAGCGGTGTTCCCGCGGAAAGGGCACATCCACTCCGCCGGCCAGCACGGAAACCACCGGTCCCCCGCCCTTCAGGGCACCCTTGACAGCATGGCAGTCTATGCCTTCAGCTATACCGGATACCACCAGAGCGCCGCCCGCCGCCAGCTCCATCCCGAACCGCTCGGCATACAGCGTCCCATAGGCGGTAGCCTCCCGGGCGCCCACCACACCGATGGCCGCCTCCTCATCAAAGTGGAAGGACCGCCCACGAATGTAGAGGATCACGGGCGGGTCAGCGATCTGCCGCAGGCGGCCGGGGTAGTCGGCGTCCTGCAACGTCATAATACGTACGCCCAGCCGCTCACAGTCCGCCAAAATTTCCTCCGCCCGGTCCGTGCCTTTGTCCAACAGGCTCCTTTTAGCAGCAGCGGGGAGAGGAAGAAAGTCATATTCCTCCGGGTCTGCGTAATAGGCCCGCTCTGGAGTGATGAAGTGCTCCAACACCCCCAGCACTCCCGCTGGGCCCAGATCATGGCGGGTGGTAAGCCAGATCCAGTATCTCAAGGCCGACATTCTCTCATCTCCTTCACTCCGGAACTTTCCCTTTACAAATCTCCTCTCCGGCGCTATTGTATAGGCAGGGGAGGGAGTTTTTTCATGAAACGTCCACATTACGCCTGGATGGTCTGTCTGGGCAGCGCCCTGGTCCTGTTTTCCACCATCGGACTGGGTGTCAATGTCTTCACCATCTACCAGCCCGAGATCATCCTGGCCAATGGTTTTTCCAATGCGCAGGGCTCCTGGATCACCACCACGCGCAGTCTGTTCATCCTGGCCGCTCTGCTGACAGTCAATCAGCTGTGTCAGCGGCTCGGACTGCGTCTGGTCATGACCCTGGGGGTGGTGCTGCTATCCCTGTCCTACTTCTGTTTTGGTCTGGCCACCAGCTTTTTTACTTACTGTCTGGCCGCCGCCCTGACCGGGCTTGGCTACTGCTATGGGGGCATGGTCCCCCTCTCTCTGGTCATCGGCGCCTGGTTCCGAGACCGGCGTGGGCTGGCCCTGGGGCTGGCTTCCGCGGGCAGCGGGGTATCCACCATCTTTGCCCCTGTCATCATCACCTGGATCATCCAGCATCAGGGCCTGCGGGCCGCCTTTCTGTGGGAGGGGGCCTTTATCCTTATCACCGCTCTACTGGCCTGGAAGCTGATCCGAAACACCCCGGCAGAACTGGGGTTGGAGCCCTATCATCTGGGGGGAGAGGACGATCCTCCGCCCCCGCCCAGACAGGCCCCCCGAGGGATGCGCCGGTCTTATCTGCTCCTGATCCTTTTCGCCGCCTTTTTAGTAGGCGGCCCTGGGGGCCCCGGTTTTTCCCATCTGACCGTGCTCTACACCAGCGAGGGCTACGATCAGGCCCTCATCGCCGCTCTAATGTCCTATGCCGGACTGGCCATCTGTATCGGCAAGATTCTCTGTGGCCAGGTCTATGACCGGATGGGCAGCCGGTGGGGTAACTACTATTCCTTCGGCTCACTTCTGGGAGCCTTTGTTCTTTGCTGTCTGGCCCCTCTGGGCGGCCTCGCCCTCCCCTTTCTGTCCATCACACTATTGGGAATGGGGCTACCTGTTTCCGCTGTGTCCCCCTCGGTGTGGGCCGCTGATCTGTCCTCGGACAGCACTTATGGCAAGTACGTGCGTTCCATCACCATGTCCTATACAGCGGGGGTCCTTCTTTTTGGCCCCCTGCCCGGCATCCTTGCAG
>NZ_JAOQKF010000002.1:23624-150246 GCF_025567565.1 Muriventricola aceti
CAAAGGACGGGACACTCCCCGCCCCTCACTTCCAATCACCACGGCGGACCGGCTCAGGTCCGCCGTTTTGATGTCCACCGTATCCTTTCCCAAGGCGGTGGCGTACAGGGGCAGCTCCGCCTTTTTCAGCAGCCCGGCCAGCCCATCCGGGGTCACCTCAAAGACCGGCAGACGGAAGCAAGCCCCCATGGAGGCCCGAACGACTTTGGGCCCATAGGGGTCCGCGCATCCGTTGACCAGCAGCAGGCCGTCCGCTCCCAGGGCGTCCGCGGTCCTCCAGATGGTGCCTACGTTACCAGGGTCCTGAACGCCGTCCAGAACCAGATACCGCCTCCCCTTCAGCTGCTCTGGCGGGTCCGCCGGAGGCAGGGCGGCCAAAAACAGCGCGCCCTGGGGCGCCGCCATTGGAGAGATGCTCTCCATCACATCTCCAGGCACCTGCACCGCCCGGACCTCCTTGGGCAGATCAGGGGGCTCTACCCCGTCGGCGAACACTGCCGCAGTCAGGGGCGCGCTCCACCGCAGTGCCTCCTCCAGCAGTTTGATCCCGTCTCCCAGATATTCTCCCTCCGCCTGCCGTTCCCGCCGCCCGCCAGAGGCTAGGCGGCGAATCTTCATCAGCAGGGGGTTTTTCCGGCTCGTAATCCGCTCCATCATCTTCTCTCCAACCGGTCGATATCCGCATTGCTCCCCAGGATCACCATACAGTCATCCTGCGCCTGGAACACATAGTCCCGGCCCGGTGAGATGGTCATGCGCTCTCCCCGGCGCACCGCGATTACGGTAACCCTCCACTTGGCCCGGATATCCAGCTCCAGAATGGACTTTCCCACCCAGTCCTCCGGTACCAGCCGCTCCACAATGGAGAACTCGTCAGACAGCTCGATAAAGTTTAAAATATCACCGTTGGCCAGGCTCCGCGCCAGCCGGATGGCCATCTCTTGTTCCGGGAAGATCACCAGATCGGCCCCGATTTTCTCCAGCACCTTGCGGTGGACCATGCTGTTCGCCTTGCCCACCACGCGGGCGACCCCCAGCTCCTTCAGGTTCAGCACAATGAGGGCGCTGACCCCTACATCCGCGCTGGCGGCTGCCACGGCGCAGTCAAAATTCCGAGCCCCCAGGCTTCGCAGCACCTCCGGGTCCCTGGCATCCCCCACGACACAGTGGGTCACCTGGTCTGCCACCGCCTGAACTCGTTCCGGCTGAATATCCACCGCCAGCACCTCGTGGCCCTGAGCGCATAGCTCCACTGCCAGTGAGGCACCGAAGCGGCCTAATCCAATAATCAGAAAACTTTTCATGCGGCCCTCCTCCCCGCTTACCCGATCATCACGTCAGTAGCAGGGTACGAAATCTTATGTTCTGCCTGTTTCCTGGTCAGGAAGGCGATGGAGAAGGACAGGATTCCTACCCGGCCCAGGAACATCAGGGCGACCATCAGCAGGGCGCTTCCCACCGTCAGCGACGGGGTGATTCCCATAGTCACCCCCACCGTCCCCATGCCGGAGGCCACTTCAAAGGCCGCCTGGACAAAGGGCACCCGGTCCATCAGAGAAAGCGCCATGGAACCGGTCAGGAACAGCAGCAACACCGTCAGCGCCAGGGTCATGGCATCCATCACCCGCCGCTGTGGAATGGTCCTGTGGCGGAACACCACCTCCTCCCGCCCTCGGAGGCCGTCCCGCAGGGCCAGCAGCAGCACCCCCATTGTGACCGTCTTGAGTCCTCCGGCCGTGGAGCCCGATGAGCCGCCTATCAGCATCAGGATGATGGACAGCACCGCGGAGCTGTCCCGCAGGCCGGCTTGGTCAAAGGTGGCATACCCCGCCGTTCTCAGGGTCACCGACTGAAAGAGGGCGTTCAGCGGCCGCTCCCAGACGGGCATCGCCCCCAGTGTAGCTGGGTTGTCCCACTCGGCACAGCAGAAGAACAGGGTCCCAAGCCCAATCAGCGCCACAGTGATCCCCAGCACCATTTTGGAATACAGCCGCAGCTTACGCCAGCACCTAGCATCCAGCAGGTCCTCCCATACAAAAAAGCCCAGGCCCCCCACAATGATAAGGGCCATGATGGTCACCATCACCAGCAGGTCCCCCCGGAAGGCCGCCAGGCTGCTGTAAGGTCCGCTGTACCCGCCGAACAGATCAAAGCCGCCGTTACAAAAGGCAGAAACACTGTGGAATACAGAGAACCACAGCCCCCTACCCAGTCCGAAAATGGGGACAAATCTTGTGGCCAGCAGCGCCGCCCCCAGCCCCTCGGCCAGAAAGGTGCCCATCAGGGCGTGGCGCACTACCCGGACCACTCCGGCTACCCCACTCATATTGAGGGAGGAAGCCATCATCATCCGCTGGGACAGTCCGATCCTCCGGTGCAGCGCGAAGGGCACCAGGGACATGAGGGTGACAAAGCCCAGGCCGCCCAGCTGCACCAGCACCAGCATCACCCCTTGACCGAAGGGCGTCCAATGCAGCGCTGTATCCACCAGCACCAGCCCCGTAACACAGGTGGCGGAGGTGGCGGTAAACAGGCACACCAGCCAGGGAGTGGCCTGCCCGTCCCAGGCGGCGATGGGCAGCCGGAGCAGCAGCGTCCCCAACAAAATGATACCCCCAAAGCCCAAGACAATGTATCGGGTGGGGTTTAGCTTTTTTTGTGCCAGGATATACACTCACAACGGCTCCTTTTTCCCAGTTGACGCCTCTCTATGGCGCGCCTTATGGCCGCCGGGAGGTGCAGAAAGGCATACCAATGGGAAAATCCCATTGGTATGCCGGCCGCAGTTTCATTCTAAAGGCTTCATAGTCGGGAACAGGATGACCTCACGAATAGAATCGGAGCCCGTCAGCAGCATGACACAGCGGTCGATGCCGATGCCCAGCCCACCCGTGGGGGGCATGCCGTACTCCAGGGCGGTGAGGAAATCCTCGTCCATCATGCCGGCCTCGTCGTCCCCCTTGTCCCGCAGTTCCACCTGCTTCTGGAATCGCTGGCGCTGGTCGATGGGGTCGTTGAGTTCGGAGAAGGCGTTGCCCATCTCACTGTGGCAGATGAACAGCTCAAATCGCTCGGTAAGTCGGGAATCGACAAGAGAACGTTTAGCCAGAGGGGACACATCTACCGGGTGCATGGTAATGAAAGTGGGCTGGATGAGCTTCTCCTCCACCCGCTGGTCAAAGACCTCATACAGGGCGTTACCCCAGGTCTTGTCCGCCGTTTCAGGCAACTCCACCCCGATAGCCTTGGCGGCGGCTACGGCCTCCTCGTCGGAGGTAATGGCCATAAAGTCGATGCCGCAATACTTCTTGACGGCCTCGTGCATCGGCATACGGGGCCAGCCGGGGGTCAGGTCGATTTTTTCTCCCTGCCACTCCACCTGGTAAGTACCCAGGATCTTCTGGGCAGCGGAGGTAAGCAGATCCTCGAACAGGTCCATCATGTCGTTGAAGTCGGCATAAGCCTGGTACAGCTCGATGGTAGTAAACTCAGGGTTGTGCTTGGGGTCCATCCCCTCGTTGCGGAAGATGCGCCCGATCTCGTATACCCGGTCCATGCCGCCTACGATGAGCCGCTTCAAGGGCAGCTCAGTGGCGATGCGCATATACATATCGATGTCCAGGGTATTATGGTGGGTAATGAAGGGCCGGGCTGTGGCGCCGCCGGAGATGGTGTTGAGCACCGGGGTCTCCACCTCCATATAGCCACGGCCGTCCATAAAGTCCCGGACATGCTTGATGAACTGGGAGCGAATGATGAAGTTGCGCTTCACCTCCGGATTGACGATCAGATCCACATAGCGTTGGCGGTAGCGCAGCTCGGTGTTGGTCAGGCCGTGGAATTTCTCCGGCAGGGGCAGCAGGGACTTAGAGAGCAGCGTCACAGTCACAACACGGACGGACATCTCTCCCCGCTGGGTGCGAAAAACTACGCCGTGGACTCCTACGATATCGCCGATATCATACTTCTTAAAGCGGTTATACTCCGCCTCATCCATCTCGTCCTTCCTGGCGTAGAGCTGGATGCGGCCGGACTTGTCCTGCAGGTCGCAGAAGGACACCTTGCCCATCCCCCGCTTGGACATGAGGCGGCCGGCGATGGCCACCTGCCGCCCCTCCAGGGCGTCGAAGTTGCCCTTGATGTTGGCGGAGTCGTTATCCACTACGAATCGGGTGATCTGGAAGGGATCGTTCCCCCCCTCCTGGAGCTCCTTCAGCTTGTCCCGGCGGATCTTCAGCAGCTGGGAGAGGTTCTCCTCCTGGGGGGCGCTCTGGTTGTTCTTGTTATTCTGATCGGCCATATCGCCAACTCCTATCCTCTGTATCTTGGAAAATTACCGCTCCACCTTCAGGATCTTATACTCTACCGGACCGGCGGGGGCGTCCACAGTGATCTCATCCCCGGCGTTCTTGCCTAGCAGGGCCTTGCCAAAGGGGGAGTCCTCGGAGATAGTGCCCTTCATGGGATCAGCCTCCTGGGAGCCCACGATCTTATAGGTCTCCTCCTCCCCAAACTCCTTATCCAGCACGGTGACGGAGGAGCCCATGCGGATGTAATCGCCGCCGTCCTCCTCCTCCTCGATGACCACATAGTTTGACAGGATCTCGTCCAGTTCAGCCATGCGGGAGTACAGCTTTCCCTGCTCGTTCTTGGCCTCGTCATACTCGCTGTTCTCAGACAGGTCGCCAAAGGAGCGGGCCTCCTTAATGAGCTCCGCCACCTCTTTTTCCCGGACGGTCTTCAGGTAGCTCATCTCATCCTGTAGCTCCTTGAGCCGCTCCGGGCTCAAACGATACTCTTTTGCCATGATACCTCGCACACCTTTCCAATGGCGGCTCCGAACTTATCAGGCCGCCATACATTATAATAAAGAAATGGGCACACTGATGCAGTATGTGTCATTATAAGTGCTCCATTCTCCGCTGTCAAGTGATTTTTAGCTCTTCTTTGTTCAGTCGTCCGAACTCATACAGGGCGGCGAGCAGGTCCAAATCCTCCCGATCTCCCTCCCCCAGATGTGGAGCTGACAGGGACAGGCCCGCCAGATCCGGTGCATGTCCGTAGAGCTCCAGCGTAGGCTCCTCTCCCCTGGCCCCGTCTGGATGAAAGCAAAGAGCCGCCTGCCCCCCTTCTCTCCGTGGCAGGATAGGCACACCGAACTCCCCGCGCAGCCATCGGGCCAGCTCCTCCCCTCCTTTGGGCGCGTCGATGACCAGGTTCCGGACTTGAGAACAGAGCGTTACGGCGACACGGGTCATCTCCCAGTCTGCCCGCGCCCCGCATAAAACCACGGTGGACCGATCCGGCGCCGCTCCCCTCCGCTCCAGCAGCGCCAGTGCCAGCGCCGGTGACTGGGCCCGCAGGAAAGGCCCTGGGTCCACTGGAGCTAGCCCATATTCCGACAACAGAGGCCAACAGGGGAACCCTCTGGGGACCAGCACCCGGCGGGCTCCGCCCCGAAACAGTGCCCTTCCCGCTTTCTTGACACGCCGCTCCCACCAAAAGCTGTCCATATCAGCGCGCACCCGCAGCACCGGCAGACCGTAGAGCTTTTCCCGCTCTCCCTGTCTGGGTCCGCCTGAGCCGAATACCAGTTGTCCGATCATATCCTCACCTCTTATGTGGGAGGATATGCGGAATAGTCCTGGGATATGGTTGGCAGATGTATCTTTATTCGATTCGTTCCCGGTTCCGCGGCGCTCCCTTTCCCAGAATGGAAAAACCGCCCAGCATCAGCCCATAACCATCTAAGAAAGAGCCGGACAGTTATCCCTGTCCGGCTCTTTTTCTCACATATTCTTCAGCTGTTCCTCCAGCTTGGCTACCAGCTCGTTGAGCTTGACAGCCCTCTCCTTCTCCGCCTCCACCACATGGGCAGGAGCCTTGTTGACAAATCCGGGGTTGGCCAGCTTGGCATTCAGCTTCTGAAGCTCATCAAAGTTCTTCTTCCGCTCCTTCTCCATGCGGGCCTTCTCTTTCTCCATATCCACCAGCTCGGCCAGAGGCATGGACAGCTGGGCGGCATGGGTGACTACGGTGACCTGTCCCGCTCCCTCAGAGGTCTGGCCCGCGGGAACAATGGTCACCTCACCCGCGTAGGCCAGCTTTTTCAGGAAGGGCACGCCCAGCTCAAATACCTTCGCCTCATCGGTCGCTACGGTAAGGTGGGCCTTTTTGGAGGGGGGCACGTTCATCTCGCTGCGGCGAGTACGGACAGCCCGGATGGCATCCATAATGAGCTCCATGGCCTTCTCCTCGTCGGGGAAGTCCAGCTCATCCCTGTGCTCGGGCCAGGACTGGAGCATCAGGAAGGAACCCTCCTCCACCTCGTCTCCGTGGGGCAGCGCCTGCCAGATCTCCTCGGTGATAAAAGGCATGAAGGGGTGAAGCAGCTTCAGCATCTGGGTGAGCACATAGCACAGCACCTGCTGGGCCCGGACCTTGCTGTCCTGGTCCTCGCCCTGAAGGCGGGTTTTGGTCAGCTCGATATACCAGTCACAGTAGTCGTCCCAGATGAAGTCGTAGATCTTCTGGGCGGCCACGCCCAGCTCATACCGGTCCATGTTGTCGGTGATATCTGGAATGACCCGGTTGAGCTTGGACAGGATCCACTTGTCCTCCAGCTCCAGCTTGTCGGGCAGCTGGCACTTGTCAATGGTCAGGTTCATCTTCAGGAAGCGGCTGGCGTTCCAGATCTTGTTGGCGAAGTTCCGCATAGCCTCGCACCGCTCAGTGTAGAAGCGCATATCGTTGCCTGGGCTGTTGCCGGTGACCAGATTGAAGCGCAGGGCGTCAGCGCCGTACTTCTCGGCGATCTCCAGAGGATCGATGCCGTTACCCAGAGATTTGGACATCTTTCGGCCCTTGTCGTCCCGGACCAGGCCGTGGATAAACACAGTGTGGAAGGGGGGCTTTTGGGTCTGCTCACAGGCGGAGAAGATCATCCGGGCCACCCAGAAGAAGATAATGTCATAGCCGGTGACCAGTACGTCGGTGGGATAGAAGTAGTCCAGATCGGGGGTCTTCTCCGGCCATCCCAGGGTAGAGAAGGGCCATAGAGCGGAGGAGAACCAGGTATCCAACACATCAGGGTCCCGGTGGATCTTCTTAGAGTGGCACTTCTCGCACTCGGTGGGGTCCTCCCGGCTGACGGTCATGTGGCCGCAGTCGTCGCAGTACCACACAGGGATCTGATGTCCCCACCACAGCTGGCGGGAGATACACCAGTCATGCACATTCTCCATCCAGTTGGTGTAGGTCTTGGCAAATCGCTCAGGGACAAACTTGACCTCACCCTCGTTGACTACCCGCAGGGCCTCCTTGGCCAAGGGGGCCATCTTGACGAACCACTGGGCGGAGATGATAGGCTCCACGTCGTTGTGGCAGCGGTAGCAGGTGCCCACGTTGTGGGAGTAAGGCTCCACTTTTTCCAACAGGCCCATGGCCTCCAGGTCGGCGATGACCGCCTTCCGGGCCTCGTACCGGTCCATCCCCTGGTACTTGCCGCCGTTGGCGTTGACCACACCGTTGTCATCCAGCACCCGGATGGTGTCCAGATTGTGGCGCAGGCCCACCTCGAAGTCGTTGGGGTCGTGGGCGGGGGTCATCTTCACGCAGCCAGTGCCGAAGTCCATCTCCACATAGTCATCGGCTACAATGGGGATCTCCCGGTCCATCAGGGGCAGGATGCAGGTCTTGCCCACCAAATGCTTGTACCGCTCGTCATTGGGGTTGACGGCCACGCCGGTGTCGCCCATCATGGTTTCCGGCCGAGTGGTGGCAACCACCAAATAGCCGGACCCGTCAGAGAGGGGATAACGCATATGCCATAGGTGGCCGGGCTTGTCCTGGTACTCCACCTCCGCGTCACTGAGGGCGGTGGTACAGTGGGGGCACCAGTTGATGATGCGGCTCCCCTTGTAGATCAGGCCCTTATCATACAGTTCACAGAAGGTCTCCCTGACAGCCTTAGAGCAGCCCTCGTCCATAGTGAACCGGGCCCGGTCCCAGTCGCAGGAGGAGCCCATCTTCTTCTGCTGGGCTACGATGCGGCCGCCGTACTTCTCCTTCCAGTCCCACACCCGTTCCAGGAACTTATCCCGGCCCAGGTCATAGCGGGTCAGGCCCTCGTTCTCCCGCAGGTCCTCCTCCACCTTGATCTGGGTGGCGATGCCGGCGTGGTCCGTGCCAGGGACCCACAAGGCGGCATAGCCCTGCATCCGCTTGAAGCGGATGAGGATGTCCTGAAGGGTGCAGTCCATGGCGTGCCCCATATGGAGCTGTCCTGTCACGTTCGGGGGCGGCATGACGATGGTAAACGGCTTCTTTTTCGGGTCCCGGCGGCCCTTAAAGCACCCCGCCTTTTCCCAGTTCTCATAGATGCGGCCTTCGGCCTCCTGGGGCTCGTAGACCTTGGGCAGTTCAATACTCATAGCGTTTCTCCTACTTTCTAAAATCAGACATTCTGAATGGTCTTTTTTGTTTTGCTCTGGATCAGGGAACGGAATCGCTCCAGCCCGCCGCCGGCGAAGGTCCTCTTGTCCAGGATATAGCCCCGGCGGCTGTCCTCCAGGAGGATGAAGTAGCGGTCCCCCTCCAGGATGGAGGCGATGTCGTCATAAGACATCCGCTGCTCGCCGCCGCCCACGCCGGCGACGGTCCACCCCTCCTGGTCAAAGGTGTTGGTGAACACCTTCACTCCCTTCATGATGAGTTTCACCATGAGGAAGGCCCTCAGCTGATTCAAAAACAGTGTCCACAGCAGAATTACAGCGCCCAGCAGGGCCAGCAGGACCTGGAGGATGCCGGTAAACTGGAAACGTGCGGCAAACAGGAGTAGCAGGGCCAGAGCTGCGAACAGGACCCGGAGAGCGATGCTCTGACCCCTGTGGGTGGCCCGGGTCACCATGCGGTTCATGGCCACATAAGCTCCCCAGTCATAGACAGTCTCATTGGTGATCTTCATATGCGTAGCTCTGCTCCTTTCGGAATATAAAAACGCCCCAAGCCGTTGGCTCAGGGCGATCAAAAACCGCGGTACCACCTGAGTTCGGGCACAGCGCCCGCGCTCGATCCCATAACGGCGGGGACCGCCGCCCCTTACTACCGTTCTGGGGCGGAGCTTGGAAGCCACTTCACCGGGGTTCCCGGAGCGCTTTCACCAGCCGCGCCCTCTCTGCACCGTTCTACCCGGATACTTCTCTTCCGCATCGCTTTTGTTGGGCCCTATTATATGGGATTTCTCCCCATCTGTCAAGGGGCCTGCTCTCTCATCCCTATTCCCTTTGGACAAATGGGGCCTGACTCCGTCGATTTCACTATGAATTGAATAAAACAGGAAAATATGATAAAGTAACCAAAAAGATAAACCTCTATTTGGACGCGAATCTATTTCTGAAATTAAGCATTCCATGAGCAATATGCAGATATGTATGGCAAGTTTGTAAGAGTATATTTCAAAGATGGTTCTGTACGCAATGGATTTTATGAAAATAGCTCCATTCCTATCAGTTGCGAGGCAATCAAAATCGCAGATATTCAAAGGATGGAATTGTTTTGCCAATAACTTTGAATCTGAGGAGATACAGAATGATGAAAGTAATAAAGGAAAAATTTGTTGTCATTGGAAAAGAGGGCTCAACATTAGACGGCGAAGGATTTATTCAAAAATTGTGGAATGATGCAAATAGTAATTTTAGTGAGGTAGCGCATCTGGCAAAGAGAGACGCAAATGGGAGTATTGTGGGAATATGGGGTGCTATGTCTGATATTTCTCACTCATTTAAGCCGTGGGAAGATGGCTTTCGTAAAGGCTTGTATCTGGCAGGGGTAGAATGTGTTGATAGCGCAGAAGCACCTGATGGATGGGTAAAATGGACAATACCAAGTTATGAGTATATAGTTGCTGAAAACCATAGGGGGGTGTTTGAAAAAATCATTGGACAAATGAATAAGGAGGGCATTTCTCTGGTCGGAGCAGTTCACGATTATACTGACCCAGCAACAGGAAAAGGCTATTTATATTTTCCAATCAGAGAAGTATAATAAACATTACTTTATCGATCTGTTCGCGTAAAAAAGCGCCTCCCTTCGTCACTTTGACGAAGGGAGGCGCTTTATCCTGCTCTCTTCGGATTCGCAGTGGTCCCCCGTTGGTAGAGATGCCAGTGGCTGACACAAGCCTCCCTCCCAGCCACACATCGCTAGGTTCATAGAATTTAATCGGTCGGGACCTTCTACCTCATTCCTCTCCTTTTCTCCGCTCCTGGAGATTCTTTTTGTAGAGGATATTCAACCCCTTCAGCAGCAGATCCTTCTCTAGTGTCATCTCTCTGCGGCACAGGGGGGCGATAAACTGCGCCATGCCTCCGGTGGCCACCACGGTGGTAGAATAGCCCAGTTCCTCCTCTACCCGGTCCAGCATCCCGTCCAGCATGGCGGCGGTGCCGTACATAATGCCGCTGCGCATACAGTCTACTGTGTTCTTGCCGATGACCTTCTTGGGCCGGTCCAGCCGGATTCCAGGAAGCTGGGCCGTGCGGGAGGTCAGCGCCTCCAAAGATACCCGAACGCCGGGGATGATACATCCTCCCACATAGGTATTGCCCCGGTCCACTACCTCAATGGTGGTAGCGGTGCCCAGGTCCAGCAGGGTCAGGGGAGGTTCGTACTCCGCCAGGGCAGCCACGGCGATCACAATGCGGTCGCTGCCCACTTGGGCGGGGGCATCCATCTGGATATTCAGCCCGGTCTTGATCCCCGGCCCCACCACCATGGGCTGTTTGCGGATCAGCTTGACCACACCGGTTCGTACGGAGTTGAACACTGGAGGCACCACGGAGGAGATGATGCAGTCGTCGATGTCCGACGGCTTCACATCAAAGAGGGATAGGATATTTTTGATCTCCACCCCATACTGGTCCGAGGTTTTGATGTGGTCGGTAGCGATCCGAGCCTCGAAGGCGATGCGGTCGTCCTGAATACCTCCGATGACGATATTGCTATTGCCGATATCTATGGCAAGGAGCATAGTTTGTCCACCTCGTATCTGGGATGGCTCCCACAGGACCATAAAGTCCCCTGTACCTCCCATTTTATCGTTGGTATTATACAGGATAGGGGCCCCAGGCGCAAGGAAAATTTCCATTTTTCCACGGCGCCGCTAAAAAGCCGCCTTCCCGATACCGGGAGGCGGCTTTTTATTGTCAGTTCAACCGTTTGGTGGTACCCCCGGACCGGACATAGAGGGGGATATCCTTAAAGTAGTTGACCGGGTCCTTTCGGGTGCCGTTGACCCGGATCTCAAAGTGTAGGTGGTTGCCGGTGGAGGAACCGGTGGTACCGACATAGCCCACCACATCTCCCTGCTTCACCGTCTGCCCCTCGCTGACGCCCCGCTTATTCATATGAGCGTAGAGGGTGCTAGTCCCATCGCTGTGGGAGACCACTACATAGTTGCCGTAGGAGCTGTTATAGGTGGAGGTGGTGACCACACCACTCTTGGAGGCCAGAATCTTGGTATTTTTGGGCGCTGGGATGTCGATGCCCGTGTGATTGTGCCTCTTGCCGGTGATGGGGTGGATGCGTCCGGCGAAGAGGGACGACAGCGTTGTGTACCCAGGCAGGGGCCACAGGAAGCCGGACTCGCTCTGCACACCAGATATCTGGGCGGCCATCTCCTTCTCTTTTCTTCTGATCTCCGCATCCAGAGCATTGGCGGCCTTTTGCAGCTCTGCCTCCATGGCCTCCAGTTGATCCTCCTGGGAGCTGATCTCGCCAATGAGCTTATCTACTTCTGCCTCCTGGGCCTCCCGCTCCTTCTTGGCGGCCTCCTGCTCCTTGCGGGCTTCCTCCTGGGCGGCTTTGGCCTGCTCCAGTTCAGCCTTGTCCACCTCTATCTGCTCCCGGATGGCAATCAGGTCGTCCATGACCTTGTTATCATACTCCATGATCTCTTCCACCATCATGAAGTTGTCCAGCAAATCGCTGAAGTCAGCGGAGGAAAACAGGACGGACCAGTAGGACACCTCGCCCTCCTCCTCCATATAGCGAACACGGCGGCAGAACAGATCGTACTGCTCCGCCTCGTCCGCCTCCGCCTGGGCCAGCTCCACCTCCTTCTCCTGGATGAGCTGGCCGTATTTCTCGATTTGAGCAGTCATGTTGTCTATTTCTTCCTGAATCACGTTGATCTGCCGCTCAATCAGGTCCTTCTGCTGCTGGGCGGCGTTCTTGTCCGCCCGAACGTCCTTCAGCTGGGCCTGTAAATCTTTCTTCTGGTTTGCCAGGGCGCTGGCGTCTTCTTTCAGGTCGTCGATCTCATCCTGGGTAACGGCCGACGCCTCAGGCACCGAATAGGGCCCTGTAAGGGGCAGCAGAATAGCCAACGCTAGCGCCAGTGTCACCACCCGGCGAAATACGGTCTTTCTCTTATTCACAGTATTTCCTCCCAGGTCTATCCGCTCAGTGAATCAATATCTGAGCCAAGATTGGCAACAGCATCATCAGGGCCAAAAAACCGGCCAGTACCCCCATCATGATACGTTGCTTTTTCTGATGCTTCATAAGTTTCTCTCCTATCTCAGACCTGCAAAAATTTCCGGATGGCCAGCAGAGAACCGCATACGCCGATCAGGGCTCCGGTGCCGCAGAAAATGGCCAGAATGTATCGAATCATAGAGGTATAGCTGACCATTGTCACCAGAGACAACCCGTTGCCCTGGATAATCAATTTTGCCACCAGCTGGTAAATGCCCCACTGGGCAAAGAAGGCCAGCAGAGCCCCTGTCAGGCCTAAGATCAGGCCCTCCACTACGAAGGGCCACTGGATGAAGGCATCGGTGGCGCCACACATCTTCATGATGGCGATCTCCTCCCGGCGGTAGAAGGTGGCTAACTTGATGGTATTGGCGATGATAAACAGGGACACCACCAGCAGAATCCCGATCAGCACAACAGCTACACCGGTGGCGATATTCCGGGCCAGCACAAAGCCGTTGGCAATATCGATTGCCGCTCGAACGTTGGCCACGCCCGTGACCTGCTCTACCGCGGCTTCAGTCTGTTCCATCTGCTCCAGGTTCTCCACATGGATGCGGAAGCGGTCCCGCAGCACCTCGTCAGGCAGGTCGTCCAGCAGGGGGTTGTTCTCCCGTCCCTCTTTGTAATCCTCCAGAGCCTCTTCCCGACTGACGAAGGTGACTTTTGTCACATTGGGCAGTGTCTCGATCTCCGGCTGGATGGACCGAGCCTGCTCCTCCGTATAGTTCTCGTCAATATAGGCCAGCATCTCATTCTCCGCCTCCAGGTCACCCAGCATATGGTCCAGGTTCACCGCCAGCAGAGAGAAGGAGCCCATAATCAGCAGACAGGCCACGATCATACACACAGCGGCAAAGGACATGAAGCCGTGGGTGAAAATGGAGTGGAACCCCTCGCTAAAATAATATCCCGCGTCAAACTTTCTCGCCATTGTAGTACCCACCCGTTTCGTCGCTGATGATACGTCCGTTCTCGATGGCCACGACCCGCTTGGCAAAGCGGTTGACCAACGCTTTCTCATGGGTAACCACCAAAACGGTAGTACCCAGCTCATTGATGCGCTCCAGCAGCACCATGATCTCCAGGGATCGCTGGGGGTCCAGGTTACCCGTGGGCTCGTCGGCAATAATCATGCTGGGGTTATTGACCAGCGCCCGGGCGATGGCCACCCGCTGCTGCTCGCCGCCGGAGAGCTGTCCAGGATAGCGGTCAGCCTTCTGCTCCAGCCCCACCAGCTGGAGCACATAGGGGATACGCCGCCGTAGCTCCCGATTGGAGGCACCGATGGCCCGCATGGCAAAGGCTAGGTTCTCGTGGACTGTCTTTTTTTCAATCAGGCGGAAGTCCTGAAAGATGATGCCCAGCGTCCGGCGCATATAGGGCACTTGGCGTGGACTGATGTTATTCAAATTGTAGCCATTGACCATTAGCCGCCCCTCAGTGGCCGCAATCTCCGCCGTGATCAGCTTGATTACCGTGGACTTACCCGACCCAGAGGGCCCTACTAGAAAGACAAACTCCCCGTCGTCAATCCGCAGATTCACGCCCTTCAGCGCCTTAGTTCCATTGTCATATTCTTTATGTACATCGATCAGACGTATCATGTTATCTCCGCTCCTCCTCTTTCCAGAGGATATTTTACCAGACCTTTGACAGCCTATTTTGTTGGGACGCGCTTCATAGTTTACACTTGTAACCTTTTCCTGTCAAGAGTCGACAGAAAAAAGCAACGCCATCTCCATCCCTGACTGTTGTAATCAAAGTAAAGTGTACCACAAATCCTGTGTTATGTAAATGACAAAATCAGTAAAGTTCTTCTTTCTTTCTCTCCCGTCCGACTGGTTATCCCCGCATTTTTTGAGGGTCTTTTCCCAACTCTTCGTCCGCCCCATGTGGGGCAAGAATTGGATAAAAAGCCGGGACCGACAAAAGTCGGTCCCGGCTTTTTATCTCAGCTCTCTTAGGACTCAATGCCCCGGGAAATAAGATATTTTTTGACCATCAGGGCCACCTTGAAGGTGATAGCGTCGTCGAATTCCCGCAGGTCCAGTCCGGTAAGCTTCTTAATCTTTTCCAGCCGATACACCAGGGTATTTCGGTGGACAAAGAGCTTCCGGGCCGTTTCAGACACGTTCAGGTTGTTCTCGAAGAACTTGTTGATAGTCAACAGAGTCTCCTGATCCAGGGCGTCAATGGGGTTCTTCTTAAAGACCTCCTGGAGGAACATCTGGCACAGGATGGTGGGCAGCTGATAGATTAGACGGCCGATGCCCAGGTTTTCATAGTTAATAATGGTCTTCTCATTCTCAAAGACCTTACCCACGTCAATAGCCACCCCGGCCTCCTTATAGGCGCGGGCCAGATCTCGGATGTGATTGACCACGGTTCCGATGCCGATGACCACTTTGATACCCAGTTCCTGGGTAACGGCAGTGGCGATCTGTTTGGCGATTTTCTGCAGCTCTCTGGCGTCGGCCCCCTCAGGCAGCTGCTTAATCAGGGCCACATCCGTCTCGTTGATAGAGATGACAAAGTCGGTCTGCTTATCGGGGAACAGGCCCTGGATCACGTCGATGGTGGTAACATCGGCAGGCCCCAACTGGCGAACCAGGAAAGCGGCCCTGGGCGCCTCAGATACAAAGTGGAGCTCCTTGGCCTGGGTATAGATGTCCCCCAGCAGAATGTTGTCTGAGATGATATTTTTGACAAAGGTAGCCTTGTCATGCTTCTCCTCGTAGTAAGTCTTCGCGCCGTTAAAGGCCACCACCGCCATTGCGCACAGGGAGGCGGCCAGTTCGTCCTCTCCCTTGACAAAGGCAGCGTAATCGAACTGGGCTCCCCAGCCCGCGAGAGGCTTAAAGGTCTTCCCCTCAAAATAGGCGATGCTGCTGTCAGCCCCATTCACGGCGACCACAGCGCCAGACCAATGCTCTCCGATGCAGGTCAATTCGCTGCAAGCGACCACCATCCCATCAGCGTCGATGACACCCACTGTGCGATTGACACTGTCCTTCATCTGGAGCACGACGCTCTGGAACATCCTGCTTGACACATCGATCCCTCCTAAAATCTCTTTGAACACTGCTTCTATTATAACGGCTGCCCCCCCTGTTTGGCAAGAGGTTTTCTCTATTTTTTTGTGAAAAACGACCAAAAGGCTCAACTGCCGCTCCGAATCCTTTGCAATGCCTCCACTTCCGCCTCCGTCAGAAGGCGCCATTCTCCCTCTTTCAGCTCTTCTCCCAGGGAGAGTGGGCCCATAGACAGGCGTCGCAGAAAGGCCACTGGTTTACCTCGCGCGGCCAGCATCCGCTTCACCTGGTGGTACTTCCCCTCCCGCAAGGTAAGCCGACATTCGTTCCCCCGCCCCAGGGGCTCCAGCAGGGCGGGCAGGCACTGTGATCCATCCCCCAAAACCATACCAGAGGCCAGGGCCTTGCGGTCCTCCTCATTCAGCTGCCCTTCCACCCGGGCGTAGTATACCTTGTCCACATGCTTTTTGGGGGAGAGCAACTCATGGGCCAGCGGGCCGTCGTCCGTGAGCAGCAGCAGGCCCACTGTGTCCTTATCCAGTCTGCCCACGGGAAAGAGCCCCCGGCGGCGCAGATGCTCCGGGAGCAGGTCCAGCACCGTCCTCTGCCGCCGGTCCTCTGTGGCGGACAGCAGACCAGCCGGCTTGTTCATCAGCACATAGACGAAGGGGGCGCAGTCCACCACCTGCCCATCCACTGATATCTCGTCCTGGGCGGGGTCGAACTTGTCCTCCGGCCGGGCGGCCGGCATCCCCCCCGCCTGTACCCGGCCCTGGCGGACCAGGTCCTTCACCTCCCGCCGGGACCAGCGGCCTGTGGAGGCCAGTATCTTATCCAGCCGTTCCAGCGGCATATCCTTCCCCTCCCCTATGGCTGTACCGGGCCTCGCCGCCTCTCAGAGCCGGTTAGAGCCGTCCTGTGAATCTCTGGAGGCCCCTATCCTAAGCTGGGGCCCCTTATTGTCTCCTTTCGGGTATAACCTCGTCCCTTGGCGCATATGGTGAAGGGAGAACGAGCCGACGAAAGGAGAAATGCGCTGTGTTGATCGTGACCGCGAAGGTCCCCAAGCGGAAGCTGGCCTTTGGGGTGGCCCTGGCAGCTATGGCCTGCTGCTGCGCCCTGGTGCTGAATCTGGGCACCTCCGCCGTCCGGGAGGTGGCCTCGCCCTCTGTCCCAGACCCCAAAGGGGTCAAGACGAACGAGGACCGGGTGGCCTATCTGGCCGACTTTGGCTGGCAGGTATCCCCAGAACCTATCGCTACCCAGGAGATGCTCATTCCCAAGGAGATGGACGAGAGCTATAATGAGTACCTCGCCCTCCAGTCCGGCCAGGGCTTTGACCTGGAAAAGTACGCTGGAAAGCGGGCCAAGCGTTATACCTATGAGATCACCAACTACCCGACGGGAGAAGCCGGCGTACAGGTAAACCTGCTGATCTATAAAAACACCGTCATCGCTGGCGAGGTCCTCTCGCCCCAGCTGGACGGCTTTCTCCACGGGCTGGCTATGCCTTGAAGGCCCCGCGGACTGGGGGTGCGGCTGGCCTAAGCGGCGTTCATCGCTCCAGGATATGGACGTTCAGATGGTCATAGGTCATCTCGATCCCGTGGCGGGTAAAGGACTCCCGCAGGCCCTCCTGAATGGCGTAGTACACGTCCCAGTAATCCCCGGCAGCGGTCCATACCCGGACCACATACTGGATACTGCTGGACTGGTAGGCAGATAGCCAGATGGCCGGGGCGGGATCAGGCTGTATCTGGGGAATGGCGTCCAGCACCTCTTGGATAGCCTCTTTGACCGTCTGTGTAGGCGCGTCGTAGGAGGCGTTGACGGTCAGTTCTACCCGCCGCCGGCCCAGGGCGGAGTAATTGACGATCTTGGCGGCGGACAGCTGACTGTTTGGCACAAAGATCTCCTTATTGTCCACGGTGACAAAGGTGGTATAGGACAGATCCACAGCCGCGATGGTCCCGCCGACTCCGTCCGCCTCCACATAGTCCCCCACCTGAAATGGCTTGGTCACCAGCAGCATGATCCCTCCCGCCAGGTTGGACAGAGTGTTTTGCAGGGCCAGGGAGACAGCCAGTCCGGCCACACTCAGCAGGGCGATGATGGAGGTCACGTCGATGCCAAGGGACCCCGCTGCCATCAGCACCAGCAAGAACCACAGCCCAACACGGACCATGGAGCGGATATACACGTGGAGGGAGGCCAGGGACTTGGACCGCTCCAGCAGGCGGTCCACCAGCTTCATCAGGACACGGATGACCGCCATACCCACCAGGACCAGCACTGCCACCCGGAGCGCCGCATCCCAGGACAAGGTCTTTAGGTTCAAGGTGCCGGCGACATTTGACAGGACTTCTTGCACATTCTCCATACTCAGCGCCTCTCTTCGTCACAGAATCCCCGAGGGGTGTCTCTCCCGTTCTGGGAGTTTCAGTATAACACAATTTTCCCCAAAAAGCGAGCTGTAAGGGCAGCGGGCCCCGGCTCTTGACACAGGGCCTCCCATCTGGTATCATAGCACACTGATATCTAACTTTGCTCTTGCCGCCGGGGAAGAGTGTAAGCGTCAGACCTTCTATCGTTAGGCCGTTGAAGATAGAAGAGGCTGGCGCTTTTTTCGTGCCCCCCGCCGGGCCGGTCTTAGGAGGTACCTGATGAAAACCACCGAACTTTTTTCTGATTTTCTCCGCTACGCCGCCCTGAACGTAGCCGGGATGGTCGGGCTGTCCTGCTATATCCTGGCCGACACCTTCTTCGTCTCCAGGGGGCTGGGCACCCAGGGCCTGGCCGCCCTGAATCTGGCCCTGCCCATCGTCAGTCTGGTGATGGGCACCGGCATGATGCTGGGAATGGGCGGCGCCATCCAATACGCCGTCCACCGGGGGCGGGACGGTGGAGAGCAGGCGGGCGCCATCTTCACCAACACCTTATTTCTGGCCCTGGCGGCCGCTCTGGTCTATGTGGCCTCCGGACTGTTCCTCTCCCGTCCCCTGACCCTTCTCCTGGGCGCGGATCAGCAGGTCTTTGCCATGACCCATACCTACCTAAAGGTCATTCTCCTGTTCTCCCCTGCCTTTATCCTGAACCACACCCTCCTCGCCTTCGTCCGGAACGACGGGGCGCCTCAGCTGGCCTCCCTAGCCATGCTGGTGGGCAGCCTGTCCAATGTCCTGTTGGACTATCTGTTCATCTTCCCCCTGGATATGGGAATCTTCGGCGCTGTGCTGGCCACGGGGATCGCCCCTGTCATCAGTATGGCCATCCTGCTGCTCCACCGGCTCCGCCGTCGAAACGGCTTCCACCTGGTTCGGACCCGGCTCCATTGGAAAACCGCCCGAGCCACCTGCTCTCTGGGCTTCCCCTCCCTGGTCAACGAGCTGTCCTCCGGCATCGTCATGCTGGTGTTCAATACCCTTATGCTGTCCCTGCTGGGCAACGTGGGGGTGGCGGCCTACGGCATCGTGGCCAACCTGGCCCTGGTGGTCATTGCCGTCTTTACTGGGGTGGCGCAGGGGGCCCAGCCCCTCATCAGCCGGTCCCACGGCCAGGGCAGGCCGGACCTGGCCCGGCGTGTCCTGGGATACGGCCTGACCGCCTGCCTGGCGATGGCCGGGGTCATCTATATCCTGCTGGCCCTGTTCGCCCCGGAGGTGGCCGCCCTCTTTAACAGCGAGGGGGACCCCGTGCTGGCCGCCACCGCGGTGGAGGGACTGCGGCTCTATTTCCTGTCCGCCCCTCTGGCCGGCGTCAACATCATGGCCGCCACCTACTTCGCCGCCACCCAGCAGGCCCTGCCCGCCCAGCTTCTCTCTCTGCTCCGGGGCCTGTTCCTGGTGGTGCCGGCCGCCCTGCTCCTGTCCGCCCTCTGGGGTGTATGGGGACTCTGGCTGGCGCTGCCCGCCGCCGAGTTGGCCGCCGCTCTGGTGTGCGCGGTCCTCTTCCTCCGCCTAAAAAAGAGCTAGAAAATCCCCGGCCAGCCCAGTCTGGCCGGGGACACTCATTCTCATCAATAGTTCATCTGCTTGCGGCGGGACAGGTTCATGGTGCCATCCTGCATCTGGTCCAGGCTGTCCAGGCTCTTGCCAGTGCCGTGGGCCACACAGGAGATGGCATCGTCGGCCACATGGGTCTCGATGCCGGTATGGGACTCCACCAGCTTGTCAAAGCCCCACAGCAGGGAGCCGCCGCCGGTCATGACGATGCCGTTGGTGGAGATATCGGCCACCAGCTCCGGGGGCGTGCGCTCCAGCACACCGTGGATGGCCTCCAGGATGCGGCTGGACACCTCCTCAAAGGCGTCGATCATCTCGCTGGAGGACACGGAGAATACACGGGGCAGACCAGTCATCAGGCAGCGCCCCTTGATCTCCATGGTGACCTCCTCCGGGCGGGGAAAGACACAGCCGATGGTCATTTTCAGTTCCTCGGCGGTGCGGTCACCGATAAGGACATTGTGCTTCTTGCGGATATACTTGACAACCGCCTCATCGAATTTGTCACCGGCGATTTTGATGGAGGCGGACTCCACCACGCCGCCCAGGGAGATGACGGCAATGTCGGCGGTGCCGCCGCCGATGTCCACCACCATGTGGCCATCAGGCTTGGTGATGTCGATACCCGCACCGATGGCGGCGGCCACAGGCTCCTCAATGAGGTAGGCTCTGCGGGCACCAGCCTGGATGCCCGCGTCCACAACGGCGCGCTCTTCCACCTCGGTGATGCCGGAGGGAACGCAGATGAGCAGGCGGGGCTTAAACAGGGAGAAGGTGGTCACCTTCTTAATAAACTCCTTGAGCATCCGCTCGGTCATGTCATAGTCTGAGATGACGCCCTCCCGCAAGGGGCGCATGGCCACGATATTGCCGGGGGTGCGGCCCAGCATGGCCTGGGCTTCGGTACCCACCTTCAGCAGTTTGCCGGTGTTCTTATCCATGGCCACCACAGAGGGCTCCCGCAGGACGACCCCCTTGCCCTTAATGTATACCAAAACAGAAGCGGTACCCAGATCGATACCGATATCTTTGCTAAATAGCCCCATAGTTTCGTCCACCTTATCTTGATTCATCACTGGCCCGGACCGCCAGCCAGGGCCAAGTTATTTTGTCAATTATAGTATAGCCAAATCGGCAAAACCTATTTGCCGCCGTCTATCATTATAACGGCTGATCGCCGGCTTTTCAACCATTATTTCTATTATTTTCTAATTTATCCCCACCCTCTCCCGCCTGGGCTAAAGTCAGGCACAGGACCTGCTTGGCACCCCCTTGGCACAGCAGACGGGCACACTCGCTCAGGGTGGCGCCGGAGGTAACCACGTCGTCCACCAGCAGCACCCGCCTCCCCTCTATTCTCCCGCCCGGCAGCAGAGAATAGGCCCCCAGGGCGTTAGCCCTACGGGCCGCTCCATCGGGCAGACTGGACTGAGGGACTGTATGCCGGCTCTTTTCCAGCAGAGGGAGCACAGGGAGCGCCAAGCATTCCCCCACGGTCCGGGCCAGCAGTTCCCCCTGGTCAAAGCCCCGCTTGCGCCGCCGCTTTTTGGACAGGGGCGCCCAGGTCACCAGCTCCGCCTCCACTCCCTGGTCCCTGGCACACTGGGCCATCAGCAGGCCAAAGGGCCGGCCATAGGCCGGAGCTGGGGCAAACTTATATCGTTGGACCGCCTCCCTCACTTGGGCCTGGTAGGCCAGCGGAGACCAGCAGCCCTGGGTGAAGTCCACCCGCCGCTCCCCCGCCCTTCCGGTCAGCCACGGCAGGCTGGCCTGGCAGTTGGGACACAGGGGAGCCCGTGGGTCATGCAGCAGCCGCTGGCAAAAGGGGCATTTGGGCGGAAAGAGCAGGTCCAGCAGTGCCTCGCCCACCCTCACTTCAGCTCGTCCTCAGGGATAGGGCCATGCTCTTTTTCAAAGTCACGAACACATTTTTGGATCAGATACAAAATCTGACCACTCATAGAACGGCCCTCTGCTCCAGCTACATATCTGAACTTGTCATGTAGCTTTTCATCCATTCGGATGCTTAAATGGGTTTTATCAGCCATATGCTTTGCCTGCTTTCTGATTTAATAATCAAAGCATATCTTTTGAACTTATTGTAAATTTATTTTTAGTGCATTATTAGTGCTTAAAATTATTTAACTATATGATATTTGATAAGGCTGTAGAGGCGGCGCCATGTGATCGCCTGCCGTATCTCCGATGGGCCTTGGAAAAATTTTGACAGCCTGTTATACTTCCGGCGGGTGCCTTTCCAGAGACGGAAAGGTGCCAAAGGTCTCTGGGGACTGCCGCCCCCCATCTGTGCGTCCCCCGTATAACAGGGTCCGGGGGTAAGGCACTGACGGACTTTGTCCGCCGGAGCGCAGGAATCCTCTCCCCCGGTCCCTTTCCGCTTTCTTCCGGCCTTTTCTCTTTACACCACGGCGGGAAGTTTGTATAATAGGCACTGATTTGAACGCAAAAGGAGAGTTCACCATGCTGAAGGGAAAAACCGTCCTGCTTGGGGTCACCGGCGGCATTGCCGCCTACAAGGCCGCCTATTTGGCCTCCGCCCTGGTCAAGCTCCACGCCAATGTGGAGGTGGTGATGACCCAGCACGCCACCCAATTTATCGCGCCCCTGACCTTTGAACAGCTGACAGGCAACCGCTGTATGGTGGATACCTTTGACCGCAATTTCGCCCACCAGGTGGAGCATATTGCCCTGGCCGACCGGACGGACCTGGTCCTCATCGCCCCCGCCACCGCCAATGTGTGCGCCAAGCTGGCCCACGGGCTGGCCGACGATATGCTGACTACCACGGTGCTGGCCTGCACCTGCCCCAAGCTGATCGCTCCGGCCATGAACACCCATATGTTGGAAAACCCAGTGACTCAGGACAATCTTGACCTTCTGCGGCGCTATGGCTGGGAAGTCATTTCCCCCGCCTCCGGCCGGCTGGCCTGCGGGGCGGTGGGGTTTGGTAAGCTGCCTGAACCTGATCTGCTGGTCCAGCATATCCTGCGAGCCATCGCTCTGCCCCATGACCTGACGGGAAAAAAAGTGCTGGTCACCGCCGGCCCCACCCAGGAGGCTCTGGACCCTGTCCGCTATCTGACCAACCACTCCAGCGGCAAGATGGGCTACGCCATTGCCAAAACGGCTATGCTCCGGGGGGCGCAGGTCACCCTTGTGTCCGGTCCGACCTCCATCTCTCCCCCCCCCTTTGTGGAGGTTGTGGAGGTAGTATCCGCCCAAGATATGTTCCAGGCTGTGACCAGCCGCCAGGAGCAGGCGGACTTCATCTTTAAGGCCGCCGCCGTGGCCGACTACACCCCCGCGGATTACAGCGACGACAAGGTGAAAAAGAGAGAGGGCGATCTGTCCATTCCGCTGAAACGCACCCAGGATATTTTAAAGCACCTGGGAGAGCACCGCCGCCCGGACCAAATCATTTGCGGCTTCTCCATGGAGACCCGCGATATGCTGGAAAACAGTCGGGTCAAGCTGGAAAAGAAAAACGTGGATATGATCTGCGCCAATAATTTGAAGGTGGATGGAGCCGGCTTCGGGGTGGATACCAACGTCATCACCCTGATCACACGGGACCGGGTAGAGGAGCTTCCCCTCCTGTCTAAAGAGGCGGCGGCGGGCCGCATCCTTGACCGGGCCATCGCTTTGGCGGGACAGGCGTGAAATATACCCTGGGACCGGACAGGTACCCCTTGATATAAGGGAACATTTATCGAGGAGTCTGAGCCCCTGGCAGATACCGCAAATGCGGTATCTGCCAGGGGCTTTTTCATTTGGATTCTGTGTGTGCTATGTTTCGTTCTGAGTTGCGCTTATACATACGAGAGATCGTTGTATTGAATTTAAGCCTTCTGCCGAGTGTTCATACTCTGTTTGATTTTCTTCTCGCAACCTATGATCTTCCCAATCATCTGTCCACAACAGGTGTGGATGTAATCTTTGTATATTCAGTATGCCGCTTCGTTCGAGATAATCTTATAGTGAAATAACCGAGATCAAAAGGCGAAAGTGAGGAAAAGCGTGCCGCAAAAACGGCACGCTTTTTCCATTGCTCTTAAAACGAAATGATTTTTCTCCCTATCATTTGATGGTTTGTTCTACCGGCCGCCTACACCTGCCGGCGATCATAATGCGCAGGAACAGGGAGAGATTTCGGGTACAAATTCAGTAGTGAAAGTCTATAGCAGAGAGGCGATCTGGACAATAAGGAGACATATGGAGTTGATTGCTGCCTCTTTGCTTCATACAGAGCAGCCGGGCAATAGAGCGCCACGGCCGGTCCTCTTCCATTAATAGCGTTTTTTGGCCGGACCGCAAGACTCCCGTTGAATCAGCGTAAACGGAACGTCCACTTTTATTGATGATGTATGTCCGCCCTCAATGCGGTCAATCAACAGTTTTACTCCAAGATGTCCCATCTCCTCCAGAGGGACATGGATGGTCGTAAGCATAGGATCCAGATAGCAGACAGTTTCCATGTCGTTGATACCGATAATAGAGACATCCTGGGGAACCTTCAGCCGATGCTCCCGCAGACTTTTCATAGCGCCCACAGCATTCATATCGTTGGCACACAAAATGGCTGTAAACTCCACCCCGCTGTCCAGCAGCCGGTTGGTAGCCTCGTACCCATCGGTTGGGTTAAACAAGCAGCGTGCCACATAGGGGGTCAGGTCACCTAGTTCCAGATCGGCCATGGCGTCCAGATAGCTTTGAAATCGCTGCTCGTTGTCCGTTTCCCCCATATAACAGATCTTTTTATGGCCTAGCGAACGCAGGTACTCCACACAGGTGCGGACTGCCTGGTAACCACTGCAGATCACCTGATCGAAGATCCCATCAGGCGCAGAGTTCTGCCCAATATTGACGATATTTTTATACCACTTTTTTAACAGGCTGAGAGAACGAGGCTCGATGCGGCCTAGGACTACGGCCGAGTCAGAGTTAGTGTCGGTAAACGGGGCTTTTCCATCCTGAATATCGGCCACAGAGTAATGATAGCGAAGATTATACCCCGCATCAAAGGCGGTAATCTCCGCTGCCCGCATTAGCACCGTAAAAAAGGGATCCAAATAGGGGCCAATAGTACGAGCATAGACACAGTCCAGATTTTGATTCTGGGGCTTCTGATCCAGCTCTGGACGCTTTAGCTGTCTGGCATGTTGATTGGGGACATAACCCAATTCCCGTACAGCTGCCCAGATCCGCTCCTGTGTCTGCGGGCTGGCCGCCGAAACATTTTTGCTGTTGACAATGCGAGAGACCGTAGAGGGCGATACTCCCGCCCGCCGCGCAATTTCTCTAATGCTCATCCAAATGCTCCTTTACTAATCGGCTTCAACACTGTCGCCGCACTATGCGTTTTATTTTACTACAAACTTTCCAGGATGGCAACCAACGCCAACGCATCGTTAGGCAAACGTTTGCGTTTTTTCTCATTGACAAAACGAAAAAAACAGTGATATTATCCACTCATCCGTTAATATTACAGAAAATATATTGTTAAAACTTTATCAACCAAGCATTTTGACGAATATTGCGCCAGTTTTTTGGAGGTGTTGCACTACGCAACTTTCGTAACATCACATCAACAGGCAGCTTAGGCTGCCCCATAAACTACCTACGAGGCCATATAAATTAGGCCTCAGATCAGAAAAGGAGGGCATTATGGAAAAGAAAATTTTGTTCCTTGGTCTGGACGCTGCTATGCCGGACTTGGTCAAAAAGTTTGTCGCAGAGGGCGCTATGCCCAACACCGCCAAGCTAATGAAGCAGGGGATATTTTCCCGATTGGAAACAGTATTCCCGCCTCTGACTGCCGCAGCCTGGACTGCCATCGTCAGCGGTGCCGGATCCGGCACCAACGGAGTGCCCAGCTTGATGGTGAAACACCTGGGCGAGGACCTAGATCACTGGCACACTTCCTTCGACCGCAACGAGGTACTGTGCGAAACCATGTGGGACGTGGGCAAGCGTTTGGGTAAAAAGGTGGCCCTCATAAACTGGCCGGTCACTTTCCCCATGGGCGCTATCTCGGAGGAAGACGGCTGCCAGCTGGCCGGCTCTTTGAATCCACCATTCCGCTACTTTTTCATGCCCCTGTGGGACGTGGCTTCCAGCGCCTGCTTCTCCAACCAGAAGCTGCGCTGCAACCAGATCCCCGGCCGGGCGGTCCAGCTAGAAGCCCGACCCGCTGAAGGTTGGACTAATCTGCCCGAAAGCAAGCGCCCGCCACTAGAATTCGACATTGTGGTCCCCCCCACCTATGTGGAAGGTTACCCCATGCATGTGTTGATGTACGCCTCCACCGACACGGGCTATGATCGTATGCTGATCTCTGAGTCCAAGGACGCCGCTCAGGCCATCACCGACATCACCCACGGGGAACTAGGTCCCTGGATTACCAAAAACTTCAAGGCTCGGGACTATGAACGGGACGGCCGCTTCCGTTTCCAGATCCTCCAACTCACCCCAGACGGGAAGAACTTCAAACTGTACCAGAGCGCCATCAACATGGCCGAGCCTTATTCCGTTCCCTCCTCCCTGAGCAAGGAGGTAGAGGCCGTGGCCGGTACCTATATGGAGGTTGACGATCCCTGGGCCTTCATGGATGGCTGGATGGCTCCAGAACTCTACCTGGACCAGCTGCAGATGCACGCCAACTGGTGGGGCAACGCCACAAAGTATGTGCTTGAGCATCAGCAGTGGGACATGGCCTTCTCCTGGGTAGGCACTATCGACCACATCGAGCATGTCCTTTACGCTGGCATTGAGCCCAAGGCACGGGTATATGACCCGGACAAGGCTGATTTCTGCTGGCACATGATCCGGGAGACTTACCGACAGGTGGACGAGAACATCGGAAGGATCCTGGATGCTGTGGACTTGGACAATACATATGTGATCCTGATCTCCGACCACGGCATGACCCATTTGGACTGGAACCCTTATGTAAAAGAGCACCTGGCCCGTGCCGGTCTGTTGGAGTATGTGTTGGATCTGACCACTGACGATCCCAGCAACCTTACTATCAACTGGGAGCACACCAAGTGCCATCCCCTGGAGCCCTGTCACGCCCACATCTTCATTAACCTGAAGGGGCGAGACCCTCACGGCATCGTGGAGCCTGAGGACTATGAAAAAGTCCAGGAGGAAATCATCCGTTGCCTGATGAATATGCGGGATCCGGAAACCGGAGATCAGGTGGTCGCTCTGGCCATTAAGAAGAAGGAGGCTGGCACTCTGGGCATCTATGAGGGGCCCGGCTATGACCGCGTGGGCGACGTGCTATACGCCTGGAAGCCCGGTTATATGTCCCACCCCTTCATTTACCGCAGCAAGATTCAGTATCGGGATGGTACCGAAAGGGTCATCGCTAACCCCGAACTTTACGAAGCCGCTGGCTTGTGCCGCAACTTCACTGGTGTTCACCTAGCTCTCCCCTCGCTCCACGATATGCATGCGGTCATGATTATGACTGGTCCAGGTGTGCCCCAGTACGAACGAAAGTTCCCCGCAAAGATCATTGACGTAGCGCCTACACTGAGTAAGCTATTGAACATCGACGTACCCAAAGATGCCGAAGGAGGAGTTTTGTATGATATCCTGGACCGGTGCCAATAAACCCATCAAAAAGGTCGGTCTAATCGGTTGTGGCCGCATGGGCCGCTGTATGCTGGAAGGAATGCTGGCCAAAGGCTACAGCGTTGTAGTCTACGATAAATTTCCCACAGCCGCCCAGTCCGCTTCCGCTCTGGGTGCCCAGGCGGTTCCCACTCCTAAAGAGGTGGCTGAACAGGCTTCAGTCATCCTCATGTCCCTGCCCAGCCCAGTCCAGTTGGAGGATGTTCTTTTCGGCGAGGGCGGTATGATGTCATCCCTTACCTCTGACCATGTGGTCATCGACACCAGCACTGTAGATCCCCAGACTACCCGGGGGCTGGCCGCCCGGGTAGGTGAGTGCGGCGCAGCCTATCTGGACTGTCCCATCCTGGGTCGTCCCTCGGCGGCAGGCAAGTGGATGCTGCCTACTGGTGGCTCTGGTGAAGCGTTAGAGAAGGTGAAGCCTGTGTTGCTGTGCTTTGCAGCCAACGCTGTACTGGTGGGGGACTCCGGGGCCGGCAACGCTTTAAAGCTGCTGAACCAGATGATGTTTTCCTGCATCAACGCCATCTCCTCCGAGGTCATGGCCATCTGTGACCATGTAGGAATCAAAAAGGAGGTCTTCTACGATACTGTAGCCTCATCCACCGCGGCCACTGTCAGCGGTCTGTTTCGTGAAGTGGGCAAGTGCATCGTCAATGAAGCCTACGACTCCCCTGCCTTTACGGTGGACCTACTGATTAAGGACACCAAGCTAGCCCTCCAGATGGCCAAGGATGCCGACGCCCCCTCTCTGATCGCCGGCACTGCTCAAATGTACAATGAGATCGCCCATGGTCAGGGCTTGGGTACTCAGGATACCAGTGCCCTATATAAGGTATTTAGTCGTCACTACGACAAAATCTCTTGACCAGGCTTTGACCCAAACTTTATGTTTAGAAAGGATGTTCCCTGCATGAAACTGGATTTTGAATACGGCCAAGGCCTTATGAGCGCCGAATTGCCTGACAGCACCGATATCTTTATCCCCGGTGAAACCGTGCCCGATCCCCCTTGTCTGCCCCAAGACTGGGACAGCCTGTATGCTGCCACCCTGGAGTCTATCCAGCACCCCATCGGCATGAAGCCTCTGCGGGAGTTGGCTGGCCCCGGCAAGACAGTGGTCTTCGTCATTCCTGACATTGTGAAGGGAGGCACCCAGCCTACCTCCCATCGTCGTGTGGCCATCCGGGCCTGTCTGGATGAGCTGTACGCTGCTGGAGTAGCGAAAGAGGACATTCTTCTGCTGTTTTCTAACGGCCTTCATCCCCGAGCCACAGTGGCCGAGATGAAGAAGATTCTGGGTGATGATCTGTTCAATGAGTTCTATTACACCAACCAGATCACCAGTCACGACAGTGAGGATCCCGACCACATGGTGGATCTAGGTACCACCCAGCGGGGTGATCCGGTGCTGATGAACAAGTATGTCTTTGACTGCGATATCCCCATTCTTATCGGACACACCCAAGGCAATCCCTACGGCGGATACTCTGGCGGCTATAAGCACTGTACTACCGGCATCACCCACTGGCGCTCTATTGCTAGTCATCACGTCCCCAAGGTCATGCACCGGGATGACTTCACCCCCGTGTCCGGCCACAATCTGATGCGTACCAAGTTCGATGAGATCGGTATGCATATGGAAGAGAAGATGGGCCACTCCTTCTTCTGCTGTGACGCGGTACTAGACACCTACTCCCGTCAGATTGCTATCTTCTCCGGCTATGCTAAGGAGATGCAACCTGTGTCCTGGGATGTCGCCGACAAACGGACTTATGTGCCCTGGGCAGAAAAGAAGTATGATGTAGTGGTGTTCGGCATGCCCCAAGACTTCCACTATGGCAATGGCATGGGTACCAACCCTATCCAGATGATGCAGGCCTTGTCAGCTCAGGTCATCCGCCACAAGAGAGTCATGAGTGATCACTGTGTATTCATCGTTTCTAGCATCTGTAACGGCTATTTTCACGACGAACGTTGGCCCTATCTGAGGGAGTTATACGAGATGTTCCAGCATGATTACATGAACGTTCTCCCCGACATGGACCGTTATGGCGAGTACTTCGCTACCAATGAGGAGTATATTCGCAAGTACCGCTTCTGCAACGCCTTCCACCCCTTCCACGGCTTCTCCATGATGAGCTGCGGTCACATTGCCGAGATGAACACTTCCGCCATCTATATTGTGGGTGCCCAAGAACCGGGTATTGCCCGCTCTATGGGGCTGAAGACCCGGTCCACCTTCGAGGAAGCCCTGGAGGACGCCAAAAAGAAATTTGTCGGCCCCAACCCCAATATCTTGGCTCTGCCTAAGACCTATAAGATCGGCGCTGTTCATCTATGCATGAAGAACGAGGGCTATGATGGCACCTGTGGCCATCCCTGCGCTGACTAAAAAGCCCTTCCCTTTGGAATCACACAGGGTTTGGCTGGATAGTGACCGTCCGGTAGTCCGCCCGGTCGATATATGTTTAGAAAGGATGGAAGTAAAGATGAAAAAAGCAACCACAAAAAGACTCCTTGCAACGCTCCTCTCTTTTGCCATGATGTTCGCTCTGGTCGCCTGTTCTGGCAACGAAAATGGCAGTAGCGGAGGCAACAACTCCGCCAACAGCGGTGGCACTTCCTCCGGTGGCGGCCACGAAGTGGAGCTGATAGACGGCGCCACCGCCCCTGAGGATTTGACCTTTGGTCTAACCCCCTTTGAAGACCGCCAGACTCTGCGCATCGGCTTCTTTACCGGCTCTCCCCTCTCCTATGCCTTCCTCTTTGCCGATAATCTAGGCGTCTTCGACGCGCTAAACATCGATGTGGAGTATAGCTGCTTCACCGGTGGCCCCGCCATGATGGAGGCCAACTCCGAATGGGACATGGCATCCTGCGGTTTGGGCGGTGTATGCACTGCCTTGGCTGGTTATGACTTTACCCTCGTAGATGTTACTGACTACGAGGAGAACATGGCCATTTTCGTACGGCCCGACTCTGAGTTGGCTAATGACCCTACTAACCCCGATTTATGGAAGGGAGCTACCGTGGTCTACCCTGCTGGCACCACCGGTCAGGCGGTCCTGGCTCAGTATCTCGAGACCATGGGCCTGACCCTCTCCGACGTGGAAAGTGTCAACATGGACAATGCCAACGGTCTGACCGGCTTTAACGGCGGCACTGGTGACGCCCTGGTGTGTTGGAACGCTATCGCCCTGTCCGCTGAGGACAGAGGGTATGTTCGTGTCACTGACTCTGGCCAGCTGAACCTGCCCTTCCCTTGCTGTACCTTCGCCCAGACCGAGATCATGGAGAGTAATCCCGACCTAGTGGCTGCTGCAGTCGCTGTTTTCCATCTGACCTATGAGTGGGTTACCGAGTCCGAGGGCAATGCCGCTCAGGCCGCCGCCTGGTATCTGGAGCACTGCGACGAAGAAGGCTTCCTGTGTGACGAGAGCATCGCTGAACGCACCATTAACTGGTGGCGCTGTCCCACGGTAGACGAGTATATCGCACTCTTTACTGAAACTGAACCCGACGAAGCTGGCCTGTATACTTCTCGTGACCTACTGCAAATTGAGAACGACATCCTCTCCGGATTTGACTTCTTCACCAGCGTAGGCAGCTACACCGAGGCCCAACGCACCCAGTTCCTGGACGATCAGCGGGTGGACAATTCCATCGCTCTGGCTGTCAAAGAAATGCTGGGTCGATAAATGCCTTCGATAGTCTTCCTCCCGCCCCATGGGAGGCGGGAGGAAGATTCGCTTTGCGGACGTGAAAACTGAATTTGGCTTCTGTCTACAGATCAGTCCAAACGTTCTCAGAGTGCATCTCCGCCTCTGCATATCTGATATTTGAGACACAAAGCTCGGAAAGTAGGGATGTCTTTTGAGCGAACCCATTCATGAGATGACTGCGGCTGAGCGTGTCGCGCTGGTTGAGCGTGAAAAACACCGGATAACCTACCGCAACATCACCCTGTCTTTCGCCGGTATCCTTCTCTTCCTGCTCATTTGGGAAGGGTTAGCCCTGTCCGGCATTGTAGACTCCAGAATTCTGTGTGACGTTTTGGAAGTCCTTCGTCTTTTCGTCACCAAACTGTCTGATCCCAATCCAGACGGCGCGGTGCTGACGGTCCATATCTGGTCCAGTTTACAGGTGGCCCTTCTGGGCTTCCTGCTGGCTGTAGTCATCGGTGTGCCTCTAGGCTGGCTGATGGGCTGGTACCGGGGAGCCGACAGCTTTCTTCGCCCCATCTTTGAGATTATTCGCCCTATTCCCCCAGTGTCCTGGATTCCGCTGACCATTGTGTGGCTGGGCATCGGCCTGCCGGCCAAGTCCTTCATCGTATTCTTTGCCGCCTTTGTCCCCTGTCTAATCAACGCCTATACCGGCATCCGGCAGACCAAGGAGGTCCTGAAAAACGTAGGTAAGACCTTTGGCGCTTCTTACTTCACTGTCTTCGTAAAAGTGGGGATTCCTTCCTCTTTGGTCATGACTTTCGCCGGCATCAAGGTTGCTATCGGCAACGCCTGGGCCACTCTGGTGGCCGCTGAGATGCTGGCCGCTTCCAGCGGACTGGGCTACATGATCCTGATGGGCCGTTCCTATGCCCGCGTAGATCTGATCATCCTGGGGATTGTTGTCATCGGCGTGCTGGGCGTCATCATCTCCGCTATCATCAACAGGCTGGAGCGTATCTTCCTAGGATGGAGGTATGTGTAGTATGGAAAAGAAAACCGCGCATATGAGCGCAGCAGAGATTCGGGAACAACGGCTTAAGGTTCTTTACCGTATCCTCCCTATTGTCTCTCTTCTCCTGTTGGTGGCCCTTTGGCTGTTAGCCTCCTCCGGCGCCAATTCCAACTTCCCAACTCCCCAGGCAGTGTGGGATCGTACAGTTCGCCTGTTCACCAATCCGGTAAAGAAACTGACTTTGGTCGGTCACGCTTTGGTCAGTCTACGGCGCATCGGTCTGGCTCTCGTCTTCGATTGGACTGCTGGTATCGCCTTTGGCGTACTGCTGGGATGGTGCCCCAGGGCCCGTGCCTTCTTTGGCCCTCTATTCAACGCCTTCCGTGCCGTCCCTCCGCTAGCCTGGATTCCTCTGATCACACTGTGGTTTGGTGCTGGTGAGTTCCCCAAGGTCCTCATCGTTATCTTTGGTTCTCTGGCCTCTATTGTGGTCAACACTCAGGCCGGTCTTAGTTCTGTGGATAAAATGTATCTGGACGTAGGTACCGTTTTTAATGCCACACCCAGACAGCGCCTGTTCAAGATCGCTATTCCATCTTCTCTGGACGCCATCTTTGCCGGCGTGCGTACCTCTACCAGTGCCGCCTGGATGGTGGTTTTGGCTGCCGAGATGCTGGGTGCTGACGCAGGCGTGGGCTTCCTGATCTCCCGCGGCATGGACTCTATCGATATGCCCCTGGTCCTGACCGGCATGATCGCCATTGGTATCGTGGGCGCTATGCTGGCCATTATCACGCAAATTGCAGAAAGGTTGATTTGCCCATGGACGAGAAAAAGAAAGTAATTCTGAAACTGGACAACATCTGTCAGAGCTACGTCGTGGGCGAGTCAGTCAAGGATGCAGTGGAAAATGTTTCCCTCGAGGTCTACGACAATGAATTTCTGGTCATCCTAGGCCCAGGCCACTGCGGTAAAACCGTACTGATGAACATGATCGCCGGATTGGAGAAACCTATCGGTGGCAAAATCTATCTGGACGGCGAGGAAGTTCACGGCAGCGATAAGCGTATCGGCATGGTGTTTCAGTCTTTGAATTTGATGCCCTGGCGCACTGTCATGGGCAATGTGGAATTTGGTCTAGAGGTAGCTGGCGTATCCAAGGAGGAGCGCCGGGCCACCGCCCAGAAGTACATCGATCTTGTGGGGTTGAAAGGCTTTGAAAAGTCCTATCCCCATGAGCTCTCCGGCGGTATGAAGCAGCGTGTAGGAATTGCCCGTGCCTATACCAACAATCCTCAGATTCTCCTGATGGATGAACCCTTTGGCCAGCTGGATGCCCAAACCCGGTATGCCATGGAGGAAGAGATCCTGCGTATCTGGGAGCAAGAAAGGCGCACCATCCTCTTTGTCACCAACAACATTGAGGAGGCTGTCTATCTGGCAGACCGAATTGTGCTGTTGAGCAACTGCCCCGCCCGGGTAAAGCAGGTTTATGATCTGGCTTCACTGGGGCGTCCCCGGAACACTACGTCTCCGGATTTTCTGCGCATCCGGTCCGAGATTTCCGATAATACGGATCTGGCGCTTTGATATGGGAGGTACTCTATGAGCGAGCAAGAATATAAAGTACGGGTGGAGCACCTGACCAAATACTTCGGGGACCTACATGTGCTAGACGATGTGTCCTTCAATATCAAAAAGGGAGAATTCCTGTGTGTGGTAGGCCCCACAGGCTGTGGTAAGACCACCTTCCTCAATCTGCTCACCCGCATCTATATGCCCACAAAGGGAGAACTCTATATCGACGGTGAGCCCGCCGATCCCAAAAAACACAGTTTGGCGGTGGTGTTCCAGGAGCCTTCCTCCATGCCTTGGCTCACGGTAGAACAGAACCTGCGTTTCGGCTTGGAAATCAAGAAGCTGCCCAAAAATGAGATTGATCGTCGAGTAGAAAATATCATCAAGCTGTTAGGCCTAGAAGAGTTTCGTAACCGCTACCCTCACCAGTTGTCCGTTTCTACCGCCCAACGCATCATTATCGGACGCGCTTTTGCCCTCCAGCCTGACCTGTTGCTGATGGATGAGCCATATGGACAGATGGACATCAAACTGCGCTTCTATCTGGAGGATGAGGTTATCCGCTTGTGGAAGGAAATCGGTACCACCGTGGTTTTCATTACCCACAACATCGAGGAGGCCGTGTATCTAGCTGAACGCATCCTAATCCTGACCAACAAGCCGGCCCACATCAAGGAGGAAGTGCAGGTAGACCTACCACGTCCGCGGGATGTTACCGCTCCTGACTTCATTGCAATTCGAAATCATGTGACCGAACAGATCAAATGGTGGTAAGATAAAGCGGGGAAGCCCTTGGGCCGCCCCGCTTTTCTTAAATGCCAAACTCGACGAAAAGGAGGGTAACATGAATCAGCCCCAGATTATGCTTCTTGTAGCAGTCATCAACTTTGCCGCCGCTTTTTTTCAAGGAGCTGCCGGCTTTGGCTATGCTCTAATGGCCATGGCCCTGATGCCCCTCTTTCTACCCATGTCTGTATGTTCCGCCATTTCCGCGGTGACTGTGGTTGTCATTGGTCTCCAGATGACCCTAGTCCTCTGTCGGGAACTGCAGTGGCGGCTGATTGTGTTGCCCGTGTTCTCCTGTCTGACCACCATCAATCTGGGCCTGTATCTACTGGACCAGTTTGATGAACTTCTTCTGCGCATCATCCTAGCCTGTCTGCTTCTGTTGGTAACCGCTATTTTTTTCATCATGCGCCGCCGCCAACTGGTGCTGCCCAACCGCTGGTATACAGCTGTTGGTGCCGGGCTGATTACCGGAATTTCCACCGGCATGTTCAATATTGTGGGGCCTTTCTTTTTGGTCTATTATATGAATGTGTGCGAAACCCCCTTGAGTATGAAAGCCAGCCTAGAGTTCAGCTTCCTTCTCTCCGGGCTCTATTCAAGCGCCATGCATCTGTTTGTCTATCACAACATCACGTTGGAGGCGGCACCTATGTTAGCCACCTCCGCAGCGGCAGCACTGCTAGCCGGCGTACTTGGGTTGAAAGTGTTCCGGAAAATCGACAAGAACAAAATCTCACTGGTGGCCTATATCCTGTTGCCCCTCATGGCCGTCAATCTAATCATCACCGGGCTGAGTGTCTGATCCCTTTTGTAAAGAGGAACCCAAGCGTACTTGGCTCTTGGGGTGGTCTTTCTGGGTGCGTGGCTGTGGTCCCTCCCTACTTATGTGCGGTCCAAGGGTCAGTGAACAGAACCGCTTTTCCTGTCTACTATGACCATGGCGGAGCACCGCACTTCTACGGCCATATAAGTTGAGCAGATTTTTTGCTTTTGTTAGCCATCCCTCTTCACAAAATCTGACTTTATCTACAAATCTGCCTATATATTTTTAGACTTTGCCGCAGAGCTTCTTTTCAATCGTCTCTGAGAAAGCAGACAATCCAGCTTTCGGTATCCCCTCTTTTGCTTTTTTCATCCAACTTTTTGGGAGAGACCGAGCCAGTCAGAGAAACAGCATGAACTCCGGTTGCTTTCCTATACTGAACAGTCAATGTTCCTGTGGGAGAGCCCCTGCACCAGGTTTCTATTCCTCTTCGCCGTACCACATACAGGCCGTCAGGTCCACTCCGCCATCCAGCCGGAAGGGCACCCCCTCCATCTCCAGCAGCAGGCGCTGACTCTCCTTTCCCAGAGGGGAGAAAGCGTCGCTCAGTCCCCCAAGGCGGTTGACCACCCGGTGGCAGGGCAAGTCCGCCGGCGCCCCATTCAGCGCACAGCCCACGATACGAGACAGCCTGGGATTGCCAAGCAACCTGGCAATCTGTCCATAAGTCGTTACTCGGCCATAGGGTATCCGGGCCGTGATCTCATAGACCCGCTGAAATACGTTGTCCAAACGGCTCCCTCCCGTACTGTGTCTTTTTCCCGATTATAGCACCCGGCCCCGTCGGTGTCTACCGTTGTCTCTTTTTCCGATAAAATGGGGCCTCCTACTTGACATCGGGGACGAACCGTCATTTAATAGAGGCCAGGGAGCATAATCCATAAGGAAAGGGAGGAATATCTATGACTACGATTACTCTGGGCGGTACCGGCATCCAGATCGAGAAAAATGGCTTCGGCTGCCTGCCCATTCAGCGTATCTCCCAGAAGGAGGCCGCCTATTTGCTGCGGAAGGCTGTGGACGGCGGTATGAATTATTTTGACACTGCCCGCTCTTACAGCGACAGTGAGGAAAAGATCGGCTACGCCTTTCAGGGGATTCGGGACAAGGTCATCCTCGCCACCAAGAGCCACGCCAAGACTGGCCAGGAGCTAAAGGAGCACCTGGAAACCAGCCTGCGGAACCTGCGCACCGACTACATTGACATTTACCAGTTCCATAACCCCGCCTTCTGCCCCAAGCCCGGCGGCGAGGATGGCTTGTATGATGCCGCCCTGGAGGCCAAGGCCCAGGGCAAGATCGGCCATATCTCCATCACCAATCACCGGCTGGCCGTGGCCCATGAGGCCATTGACTCCGGGCTGTACGCCACGCTCCAGTTCCCATACAGCTACCTGGCCGGGCCCCAGGAGCAGGAGCTGGTGGACAAGTGCCAAAAGGTCGGGATGGGCTTTATCGCCATGAAAGGAATGGCCGGTGGCCTGATCCGAAGCGGGCTGGCGGCCGCCGCCTGGATGGCTCTGCAGCCCACTGTGGTTCCTATCTGGGGTGTTCAGCATGAGTGGGAGCTGGATCAGTTCCTGTCCGCTGTCCGGGAAACACCGGCCATGACCGAGGAGTACCAGCAGATCATCGACCACGACCGCAAGGAGCTGGCCGGCGACTTCTGCCGAGGCTGCGGCTACTGTATGCCCTGCCCTGTTGGCATCGAAATCAACCAGTGTGCCCGGATGTCTCTGATGCTCCGCCGGGCTCCGGAGGCCAGCTGGCTGTCTGACCAGTGGCAGGCGGAGATGAAGAAGATAGAGAACTGCCTACACTGTAATCAATGTAAATCAAAGTGTCCCTACGGTCTGGATACACCCAGGCTGCTGGCGGAAAACTATCAGGATTATAAGACCTACCTGGCTCGGTAACAACAAGGGGGGTCCACGGAGCAAGTTTTCATATCAAAAGTTGTCTCTCAGTTGGACCTAAAATGAATCACAGCAGCTTGTATAGGCGGCTTGGGACTTAGCGGTACACCCATAAGAACATAATTATTCGGTTACAGGACAGCATAGTGGATTGCTATGCTGTCCTGCTTTTTCTCCGCCTCTAATGGTCCGCTTGCCATCTTCTTGTTTCACTTCCCTGATAAAGTTCTAGACAATCTGTATCTTTTGTCCGCAGTGTCCACTTAACAATCCGGTACATAAACAATGGATCATGAAGCGCTGAAATCCCAGTCGTTGGCAAACTGTACTGCAGTTACCCCATGCCTTGTTTTGTACACAAAATTGTGTGTTTTAAAGCTATGGGCAAATATACCTGAAAGCATTTTCACAATTTATCTTTCCTCGGGAACTTATGACAGAGAAAAATCCGCTCACCCGGTATGATGATCTCAAGGAAAAGGAACTGCCCACCTTGGGAACACCAAAGGTGATGATCCGGGTTCCAGGCAGGGGAAAAAGCGGTTTAGAACACAACCTTGATCGCCATAGTTGCAGAAGGTCAGATTCAGGGTCTCTGTATACCTTACAGTTAACCGCGCCCTGTTTGAGACGGTGTAGAAATAGCTGGAATTGGGCTGACTGTGGTTAGAATCTGTAACCCCATTACCCACATATTCCCCTACTAGTACCTATTCGCCTGAGAGGTGCCTTGGGATATCTTCGGAGCAGCTCATGTTGATTAATTATATTGAAGTTCTCATCGTTGACATTCTCCCACAACAGCCAAACGCAGCGCACATTCTCTACCATTTGCACGGACTGTTCCGGCATCCATTTAGGATGGCAGATCATTTTAAAGAGGACTCTTATCAGGCTGAGATACGATTATTTTTGGCGATCCTATACAGCGTATGTGAAGGGCATGTGCCGCATGGCAGATAGAAAAGTAGGGAGGCGCAAAAATATGAGACTTATTCATTAGAGAGAAGCAGCCCTTTTTTTATCGGTTAAAAAATAGGCCGCAAAGATAAAATAGTAAAAGTTAGCAAATTAAAGTATTTCTTAAATACTCACAAACAGTCTTAAAGAAAGTGAAAATTTTTTGTTTATTCATTATATATTTTTTGAGATAACTCTATAATCTTATTCGTATTTTACTTTAACGTGGCAGAGATAGTAAAATGAGCCTGGATTAACATTCTAATTAGTTTATTAGGAAGTTATTTTGCTGGGCCTAGCAATCTTGACGCAACTCTGGTGCCCATGAGATTGTGTTGGGTTGCGTGTTATGAGCCCCTGCCCTGTTATTGGAAGGGAGAATGCTGAAGTTATGGCTGAATTTGTGATCAAGCCTGTAGGCGACTGTGCCCTGTGCGCTGAGTTTAAAAATGAGATCAGTGTAGCCGTCAACCAGCAGGTCCATGCACTGGATAAAGCACTGTCCACCGCCCATATTCCGGGTGTGGTGGAAACAGTGCCTGCATACCGGACGCTGATCGTCTATTACAGGCCTGAAGTGGTGCGATATGAGGAATTGAAGGCCTGTATCTTAGCCTTGAATGACTTCTCAGAAAGCAAGGCCAGCGTTGGTGGCCAAGTCATCGAACTGCCGGTGCTTTATGGAGGTGAAGTGGATCTGGATCCAAACGCCCCACACTATGATGGCTGGGACGGACGGGAAACGGCCCCAGACCGAGAGGATGTGCTGGCTCATGAGAAGATCACCTGGGACGAGTTTGTTCACCGCCACTCAGCTAATTTGTGCTACATCTATTTCCAGGCCTTTGCCATCGGTCACTCCTATGTGGGCAATCCGGTCAAGACCTTCACCGTTCCTCGTCGGACCACTCCGCGGACCAAGATACCTCAGGGCTCTATTGCCATCTGGGCGGACCAGACGGTGCTCAATGGCTTCGATCTTCCCTGTGGCTGGCAGGTGGTGGGCCGTACACCCGTAATACTCTATGATGATAAAAAAGATCCGGCCTCATTTTGCCTGTCCGGGCAGTGGCTCAAGTTCGTACCTATTGACCAGGTGGAATACGCCAGGATCCGGAAACTGTCCCTGGCCGGTGAATATCAACCGGTTACCTACGAAAGAAAGGTAGGTGAGTAACATGGGACTCAAAGTGATCTCTCCTGGTCCTCTGACCAGCGTTCAGGATGAAGGCCGCTTTGGCCACCAGCGCATTGGAATGTCCCCCGCGGGAGCTATGGACCTCCACTCAATGCGCCTGGCTAACCTGCTGGTAGACAATGACCTGGGTGAGGGCGTTCTTGAAATGACTTTTTTGGGCCCTAAGCTCCAGTTTACCCAGGACAATGTGTTCGCGTTAACTGGCGCTGATATGGGCGCTACATTGGATGGAGTTCCTGTCCCACTAGGGCAGGCCTGGCCAGCTAAGGCAGGCAGCGTACTCCAGATAGGGCCAGCCCGCGCAGGCTGCCGAGGTTATCTGGCTGTGGCTGGGGGATTGGATGTCCCGGTTCTCTATGGAAGTAAATCCACCTTGCTCCGATCTGGACTTGGCGGATTTCAGGGCAGAAAGCTGGCTGCCGGAGATACCATTCCCTTTGCCTCTCCTAGGGCCCAGATTCCAAATCTGGCGGTCCGCCGTCTGCCACCTCAACCCCCTATTTCCAAAGAAATTACTGTCCGGGTCATATTAGGTCCCCAGGACGACCGCTTTACTAAGGAAGGACTGGATACCTTTTTAAACAGCACCTTTACCGTGGATGAGAAATCTGACCGTATGGGATACCGACTCAACGGACCCAAGGTAGAGCACAGCACGGATGCCAACATCATCAGCGACGGCATTCCCTTGGGCGCAGTCCAGATACCCGGCAGCGGACAGCCCATCATCATGATGAGTGAGCACCAGGGCTCCGGCGGCTATACCAAGATCGCCAATATCATCTCGGTGGATATCCCCCTGGTCGCTCAGTGCGCTCCCGGTGATAAAATTCGGTTCCAAGCGATCAAGTTGGATCTGGCGCAGGAACTTTATCTGGCTCAGAGGGCCCAGTATGAGCGGTTACGTCAGGTCTATGACCAGGACTTTAAGTCCATCTACCGGGTAAGCGTCAATGGCAACACTTACTGTGTAGGCATTTCCCCAGCAAAATGAAAAGGCCGCTTGGATCCACAGATTCCAGCTGAAAAGTTTTAGGATTCTTATAGAAATAGGTATAAGTAAGACCTCGGCTTTTAGAATGTGCTACAGAATCATTTGAGATATCACAAATCCCATTGACTATCTTTGGATACAGGTCTATACTGTAGGCGGCAAAGGCAAAGACGTCTTTCGGGATATATCCTGACAAGATGTCTTTGCCTTTTTGTATTTTCATCTGAAAACAGAAGCAAGGAGGAACCATATGTACCAAGTAGATCTGAACAGCGACCTGGGTGAAAGCTTCGGCAACTATACCCTGGAAGCAAATGACGAGATCATGCGCCATGTGTCTTCAGCCAATGTGGCCTGCGGCCTCCATGCCGGTGATCCAGTGGTTATGGCTCACACGGTGGCTCTGGCCAAAGAGTACGGCGTGGGCGTGGGTGCACACCCCAGTTACCCTGATCTGCAGGGTTTCGGACGGCGGCGGATGATTATGAAAAAGGAAGAGTTACGGGACTTTATTACTTACCAGATCGGTGCCCTTTACGCCTTTACCAAGGCTGCCGGTGTCCCTCTGCTCCACATTAGTGCCCACGGCGCCCTGGGAAACGTAGCCCAGGCCGATATGGATACCGCCCGCGCGGTATGTGAGGCCACCGCCAGCTTCGACGATTCTATCCGTATTCTGTACTACGGCAACTCCTGCCTGAAGGATGTAGCGGACCACATGGGGCTTCCAACTGTATCCTTGGCCTTTGCGGACCGGGGTTATATGGAGGATGGCTCACTAGTCCCCCGGGGACAGCCCGGCGATATGATCAAAGATGCGGACCAAGCCGTGGCCCGGGTGATCCGGATGGTCAAGGAGGGGAAGGTCACCACCTCTGCTGGGAAGGATATCGGCATCAAGGCAGAGAGCATTCTGGTCCATGGTGACGGAGCCCACGCAGTGGAATTTGTGTTAGCCTTGAAAGCCGCTTTCCATCGTGAAGGCATCCAGATCAAAAACTTTGCCCAATGATGACTGCGGAGCAGAGATATGGCAGAAAGGACGGATATCATGCAAGACTACAGTTCTCTCTCTCCCGCTGAGTTGCGGGCGAAATTCCGCACTGGGGAGTTAGTGCTCCCCACCGCCGGGCTGTGCCCTGGTTACATCCAGGGCAACTTGGTTATCCTGCACCGCCGCTATGGCGAAGATTTCCTCCAATTTATGAAGCAGAATCCTAAGCCCTGCCCCATCTTAGAGGTCTTTGACCAAGGCTCTCCCATCTCTCACAAGATGGCGGAGGGGGCTGATATCACTACGGATATCCCTCTCTACCGCATCTACCGTAACGGTGTATTCGAGGAGGAAGTCAAGGATGTCAGCGGCTATTGGAATGAGGACATGGTAGGCTTCCTCATTGGCTGCAGCCTCACCTTTGAATCCAGGCTGGTGGAAGCCGGTATCCCGCTAAAGCACTACGAAGAGAATAAGCGGGTTCCTATGTTTGATACCAATATCGCCTGCAAGCCTAGTAAGCTGTTCCACGGCAATTATGTGGTGTCCATGCGCCCGGTCAAGAAGGAACTGGTGGACTTGGCTGTCAAAATCACAGAACCCATGGACTACGCCCACGGCGCTCCCGTCCAGATTGGCGATCCTGATGCCATCGGTATCAAGGATGTGCTCCACCCTGATTATGGTGATCCGCTGGATATCGGTCCTGACGAGGTTCCAGTCTTTTGGGCCTGCGGTGTCACACCCCAGAACGTAGCCACTCAGGCTAAACCTGACCTTCTGATCTCTCATTCCCCAGGCTATATGCTCATCAGCGACATAGACAGCAGCAAGTTGTAAGGAGAACATCAGCCCCCCAAAATCTAAAAGGAAATGGAGTACAACGTATGAACGAAGCGAAAAAGCCCAGCGCGATGGACTATTTGAAAGCCGTTGGCCCCGCCATCGTCATCTCAGCCGTTGTGGTCGGACCCGGCAGTGTCACCACCGCTTCTTCCATGGGCGCCAGCTATGGCTACAAGCTCCTGTGGGTCATTATCCTGGCCGCCCTAGCCTCTTTCTTTTACCAGTTGCCCGCTATCCGCGTGGCTCTGGCCAAGGAAGTCACCATCATGGAAGCGGTGCGTATGCGCTTCGGTAAAATATGGGCAATGGTCCTGTACTACTGCATCATGTTCGGCTGCCTGATTTTCCAGGCGGGCAACTTCACCGGCGCCGCTATGGCTATGAACTACTTTGTCCCTCAAATCTCTCTGATCGCATGGGCGGCTATTATGATTGGGCTGGCGTTTGTGCTGGCCTGGACCTCCCGCTACGGCATTCTGGAAAGCTTTACCAAGGTACTGGTCATTCTGATGGTCGTCGCCTTCGTCGCCACCGCTATTGGTTCTCAGCCCAATATGTCTGACCTGGTGTCCGAGGGTTTCTCCTTCCAGATTCCTAATGGTGACTACATGCTAGTCCTGGCTATGCTGGCCACCACCATGGTACCGGACATCCCGGTTTCCCTGTCCGCCTTGCACAAGCAGCGCTACTTCAAGAAGGGCTCCTTCGAGGCCGGTCTGCCTCAGGAAACTAAAATGAAGATGGCCCACTTCGATCTGGTGTTTGGCTGCATCGTCACCGCCCTAATCACCAGCGCTATCGTTGTCTGTTCAGCCACTAACCTGTTCCCCCTAGGTATCACTGTCAGCAGCGCCTCCGACATGGCCGCTCAACTGACTCCTATTCTGGGCCGCTATGCCGGTATTCTGTTCTCTCTGGGCCTATGGGCCGCCGCCTTCTCCTCAGGTCTGTTCCGCATTGAGTTGTTACCTATGTTGTATAATCAGGCCACCGATCAGGAAGAGGATATGAAGGCTCCTCGCAGCCGTCTCTGGATGATCCTAGGTGCCGGTATTCCCCTGATTTTCATCTTCCTATTCGGAGCCTCCCCCGCGGAACTGGTCATCATGGCCCAGGCCTTGAACGGTCTGTTGCTGCCTATTATCTGCGGCATTATCTGGAGAATCACCTCGGATAAGAAGTTCATGGGTGACCACGCTAATCGACTTTACCTAAACATCATCTTTGCTGTCATCTTTGTGGTCACAGTTCTGTTGGCTATCCGTGTATTCATCAATCTGATTGGTTAATCTGCTGCCACTGTCGTCTGAAGAGCTGAATCTAGGGTCTGGAATCTTATGTGCCACAAGATAAAAGAATACATACAGAGATCTGGCGCATAAAAATTGGAATGAAGGGGGACTATGTCCCCCTTCATTCTCATTTCAAGGGTAAGATTTATGGATGGAACTGCGTAGTTGCTGGTTTCATTGGCACGACTGGCGCCACAGACTTACCAGCCCGACATGAAAAGTCCTAGAGGAAGTGCTATGATAAAGCGACATCTGGAAGATATGAGACAGAAAAACTTCTTGGAACCCTATCTCTCCCACTGGACACGCCCTCGCTGTTTGTCATTTCTGGTTCAGTGTTGCCGATGTCCGTGGGCTGGCGTCATTCTCACCGTTCCCGATAATGGTAACCATGCCCTCTTCCTGCTCCGCCTCGACCTGTTCAAAAGGAAGCCCGTTCATAAAGGAGCCGCCCAGTGCGTCCTCTACGGTTTCACTGTCATAGTAGACGGTCCCGTACTCCTCTCCATCGGCCTCCCCGATGGACACGGCCATCTCCCACTTCTCCACGTTACCCTCCACCGTGACTCTCAAATGAGTTCCGAATGTAGTCCTGTCGTACACATAGCTGCCGTCTGCCTCAAGCTCCTCTGTGATATCCACTTCCTCCCCGTTTACTACCAGAATAGCCCGTCCATCCCTGTTTTCTACCGTGGCCTGGGGTACTTCTAAGGTGGTAATATGCTCGCCGGTATCCATGATCATGTCCTGTCGGTATTGGTCCACCTTGATGACGGACACGATCTGTCCGAATATCTCCTGGGCGGCCTCTGGGTTGGCTGCCCCCACCCCCACTACCATCATAGTGATGGCGGCGCAGGCCACCAATATGGTCCGCATAGTTCGGCGGGAGTTCTTACGGTCCTTGTTTTCAGTCATGGCGATGATCTCCTTGATCTTTTCCTCGGAAGCGTTGAGCTCCCGGCATGCGTTACGGTACACTTTGGGGTCGAACATAGACACTTCCCTCCTTCTCTTCCTCCTCGGACAATTCCTTTCGCAGCCGGGCCCGGGCCCGGAGCAGCCAGGTCTGCACCGTGGATGGATTGGCACGCAGGGCGGCGGCCGTCTCGGCCACACTCAGCCCCTCGTAGTAGTAGAGATATATGACCAGCCTGTATTTCGGCTCCAGGGCCATCACCGCCCCCATCAGCTCCGCCCGCTCCCGGTCCTCGGGTGCGGTCAGCTCATGCCATTCCTCCAGCGGGACGGCAGTGCGCCGCCAAAAAGAGCGGAGCATTTTGCGGCTCTCGTTCACCGATACCCGCAGGAGCCAATGCTTCATATGGTCCTCGCTCTCAAACTCTGCTTTCTGCTCAAAAAGCCGAAGCAGGACCGTCTGCATCACGTCCTCGGCGTCTTCCCGGCAGCCCAGAGCGTGGTAGGCCACCCGATAGATCATGTCGCCATAGGTCTGAGCCGCCCGGCTGAACTCTTCCTGGGTCAAAGCCGCTCACCTCCTTGGAAGTCTCTGTTTGAAAGGCCTTTCATTCAGTAATATCCGCCAGAGGCGGTAAAAATCTCACCACAAAAGAAAAAATTTGGGGCCGCCACATCTGTGGCGGCCCTGTGAAGGTTCAGCAGCAGATCCTGTTACATATGGGCAGCGGGCTGCTCCACGTTCAGGACAGTAAGTCTTTTGATGATATTTTGGCGGGTCACAATGCCCACAAAAGCGCCTCGGTCGTCCACCACGGGGATAAAGCTCTGGCGCAGAGCGCGCTCCACCAGTTCCTCCAGGGCCACATCGATGCGTACCGCCGGATTGAAGCCGGGGCGGATTACCCTGCGGAGGGGCTGCTTCTCCTGAGTTTGGATATCCCCGCTCCCCTGGTCCAACAGGCACCAGAGGAAATCCCCCTCGCTGACTGTACCCACATAGCTCCCATCCTTGGCCAGCACCGGGATAGCGGTATAGCCGTGGAAACGGAGCTTCTCCAGCCCCTGGCGGATGGTCCAGTCCTCATAGAGCCAGGCCACGTTTGTCTTTGGCGTCAGCAGAGATATCACATTCAATACTCTCAATCCTTTCCGGCGGGGAGGCCCCCTATATCTCTATGGACAGGATAGCACAGATCGAGGCAAAAGTCTGTAAAAAAACTGTGAAATCTGCCCTCTCAGGAGAGCAAAATACGGTCGTTGTCCAGGCCCCTGCCCACCCCTGCCTTGAAGCGTGCCAGCAGGTCAGACACTGTCATTCCCTTCCGCTCCTCCCCCTGGATGTCCAGCACGACGCGGCCGGAGTCCATCATCAGGGTGCGATTGCCCAGCTCCAGTGCCTGCTGCATATTGTGGGTGACCATCAGGGTGGTGATCCTGTTTTCCGCCACCACCTCCCGTGTGATCTTCAACACCTTCTCCGCCGTGGCAGGATCCAGGGCGGCGGTGTGCTCATCCAATAAGAGAAGCCATGGCGGATTCATGGTAGCCATGAGCAGGGTCAGGGCCTGGCGCTGTCCGCCGGACAGCAGCCCCACCGGCTGCTTGATTCGGTCCTCCAATCCCATATCCAGCAGAGCCAGCTGGTCCCGGAATCGCTGTTTGTCCTTCTGTGTCAGGGGGGCGAACCAGCCACCGCTCCCGGCGGCCAGGGTCAGGTTTTCTTCAATCGTCATGTGGGGCGCAGTCCCCCGCATGGGGTCCTGGAACAGCCGTCCAATATGCTTGGATCGCTTGTGCTCGGCCATAAAAGTGATATCCTGGCCGTCCACGAGGATGCAGCCGCTATCCACGAGAAAGCTGCCGGCGATGGCGTTAAACAGGGTGGACTTTCCCGCCCCGTTGGAGCCTACGATGGTGACGAAGTCTCCCCGCTCCAGGTGGAGGTCCACCTGGTCTAAGGCCTTCTTCTCATTCAGCGTTCCTGGATTGAAGGTCTTGGAGATGTGGTCCAGCTTCAGCATTTGACTCCGCCCCCTCTCTTTCTGGCAGCCAGCTTCTGACGCTGCAGCGCGATCAGCTTTCTTCCCTGTGGGGCGGCGATGGCGACGGCCACAATCAGGGCAGACACCAGCTTGAAGCCCTCGGTAGGCACGATGCTGGTACTGATAGCGACGGCGATGATGATGCGGTACAGACAGGCCCCCAGAATGACTCCGAACACCCGGCGGGGAATGGAGCCCCGACCCATTAAGCTTTCCCCGATGATCAGGGAGGCCAGGGCAACTGTCACCATTCCGGTACCCAAATTGATGTCACAGCTCTTGTTTAGAAGTCCAATCAGGCAGCCCGCCAGCCCTGTGAGGGAATTGGACAGACACAGTCCCACAGTAATGGTAAAGGAGGGGTTGATGGAGGAAGCCCGGACCATGTCCGCGTTGTCCCCTGTGGCCCGGATAGACAGGCCCAGCCGGGTGCGGAAAAAAAGGACTACCAACAGGGCGGCCACCAGAAGGATCACCGCCAGCACCACCAGCTCATGCCACTTAGCCCACCACTCCCAGGGAAAAAGCTCCTTGCACAGCGTAAATAGGGAATCACTGCCGTAGATAGACAGGTTGGAGGACCAGCCCATCACCGCCAGGTTGACGGTGTACAGCCCTGTGTTGACAATGATGCCGGCCAGGATGCTCTCCACCCCAAGCTTGGTCTGGAGAAAGGCGGTGACAAAGCCGGAGCAGGCTCCAGCCAGCATGGCGGCGGGCAGGGCCAGCAGGGGATGCCCGGCCAAAGTGACAGTTGCCCCTACGGCAAACCCCAGAGTATAGCAGCCATCTGTGGACAGGTCGGCAATATTAAGAATCGAGAAGCTAATGAACAGGGCCATGGCCACCAGGGAGTAGATCGCCCCCACCTCTAGTGCAGTCTGGAGGGCTGGCAGGGATAAAATAGCGGGCACAGGGATTCCTCCTTATGGCGGTACTGGGGACGCCGCACTGGGCGGCGTCCCCAGACCGAGGTTTTACAGAATGGACTCAGCTGAAGCTCTGGGCGGTGGTAATCTCCACCACGCCGATACCAAGGGTGGCAAAGGCAGCCTTCACATCATCTAGGCTCAGACCGATGGCCTCACAGGTTTCTGTGTTGATGGTGGCCGCTTCGTGGGCCAGGATGACCACAGGAGTGGTGGCGGGGTCAGCCCCGTTCACCAGCAGGTCCACCACCATATCGGCGGTCTCGGCCCCCAAATCGTCATAGTCAACGCCGTACCCAAAGAAAGCGCCATTCAGGGCGAAAGAGTTGGCACCGGTATAGTGAGGGATCTTAGCCTCGTTCAGCTTCTCAAAAATAGACAGTTCGGCCTGCATCACGGTGTTATCCGTTGGGGTGAAGATGGCCTCCACACCGGCGCTGATCAAGGCGTCCACAGCGGAGTTGACCTCGTCAGTATTGGTGCCGGTTTTTTCCACATAGGAGATACCGCTGGCATCCAGGAAGGCCTTAGCCTCCTCGATAGGCTTCTTGGAGGAATCCTCAGACTTGGAGTAGAGCAGGCCCACGGTCTGGATGTCGGGGTCTACGGCCAGCATCATCTTCATGATCATCTCGGTGTTCAGGGCGTCGCTGACGCCGGTGATGGTACCGCCAGGAGCGTCCATGTCCTGGACCAGATTAGCGGTGACAGGATCGGACACCGCAGCGAAGATGATTGGGATGTCCTCATCGGTGACTACAGACTGCATCACCTGGGCGGCCGGCGTAGCGATGGGCACGACCACATCTACCCCGTCAGCCACCAGTTGGGCGGCGATCTGATTGAGTGTGGTGCCGTCCCCCTGCCCATTATAGGTATAGTCGGCGTAATTGAAGGTCACTCCCAGCTCGGCGCTCTTGGCATCCAGCTCCTTCTGGACGTTCTTCTCGATCTGATCCAGAGAGGCGTGGTCCATATACTTGACCAAGCCGATCTTATACTCCGTCTTTGCAGCAGAGGCGGAACTTCCTCCCGCGGCGGTCCCATCAGAACTGGAAGCGCCAGAGCTGCCGGAGTCATTTCCGGCTCCTGTGCAGGCGGCCAGGGTCAGCGCCAGGGACAGGGACAGGGCCGTAGCCAGGAGCTTCTTCAAAGTGCTGTTCTTTTTCATGGTATTTACCTCCATTATTTGCCCGGTTTGGGCTTAGATTGGTTTGGGTGGGTGATGGAGGGGCCGTTGCCGGCGGCCTTTGTTTCAGAGTATAAAAAAACAGCCCCCTATCCCACATAATATGGGACAAGAGCTGTACTCCTGCGATACCACCCAAATTGACGTTTGCACGTCCGCTCGCTTCACGCGCCATCACGCGTGCCCGATGGATAACGGGTGGGTCCCCGTCGGCATCTACTAGGTCTCCCGTTCAAGCCGCCCTCGAAAGTCCATTCACTCGGCCGCTCCCCGCCCCGATCTCACCCTCCGGGACTCTCTTCAGGTTTGCCGCACCGGCTACTCCTCTTTCTCAAAGGTTTACCGCTGTCTAATTGTTGGGATTATTATAGCCGCTCCCCGTCTCCTTGTCAACCCCCCTCTTGAAAAAATATTGTGGGAGCTTTCAACGTCCTATCCATCCATACGAATAATGGGGGCGTTCTCCCCTCAGGTCAAACGCCCCCAAACCAGGTCAGATAAGAAATTCGCTGCTCTGCTTGAGATAACGCAGATAATACACCAACGCCACCAGGGATATTGCCAAACTTGCAAACACCGAGATCAAGGGCAAGATGAGTGACGGAGAATCCAAGAGACTGCCAGAAAGCAGCAGGCACAACAGCGTAATCCCCCCGGACAGGAACGCTGCCCCAAAGGAAATGAGCTGCCATCTCCATGCCTTTTTTCCCAGCTCCATCTGGCCGGCAGCGCCCTTTGACTGTAAAACCGCATTGGTCCCCTTAATTACAAAGTAAGTCATGAGCAGGTTGCAGATATCCTGGGCCATGCTCATCAGGGCACCGAATATTGTTTCATCATTCGCGAACAGGCCGACTACAAACACGATGACCAGAGTGATCACCGCGTTCCTATATGCCTGGTGCTCACTGCGCAGCTTCACCAAGCCCACTAACGAAATGACCGTCCCCCCCAAGACCGCCATTGACACTAAAAATATCAAGGGCGGGATAATCCACGCAAGGATCGTACATAGAATACTGGCAATTATAATCATATTGCCCACATACATCAGCCTCAGGGACTGGGCCACTTTTTCGTAGTTATATTCCACACCGCTCGCCTCCTGTTTCATAATAGAAAAAGAGCGGGCCTCTTCAGAAGTCCGCTCTTTTGATAGGAAACTTACTCGTTGATGCCGATGACGACGCCGGAACCCACGGTACGGCCGCCCTCACGGATGGCGAAACGCAGGCCCTGCTCGATGGCGATGGGGGTGATCAGCTCCACGTCCATGTCCACGTTGTCGCCGGGCATGCACATCTCAGTGCCCTCGGGCAGAGTGATGATGCCGGTCACGTCGGTGGTACGGAAGTAGAACTGGGGCCGGTAGTTGTTGAAGAAGGGGGTGTGACGGCCGCCCTCGTCCTTGGACAGGACGTAAACCTGGCCCTTGAACTTGGTGTGGGGATGGATGGAGCCGGGCTTGCACAGCACCTGGCCACGCTCGATGTCGGTCTTAGCGATACCGCGCAGCAGGCAGCCAGCGTTGTCGCCAGCCTCGATGAAGTCCAGAGTCTTGCGGAACATCTCCATGGAGGTGACCACGGTGCTCTTCTTCTCCTCGGACAGGCCCACGATCTCGACGGTCTCGCCGGCCTTCAGCTGGCCACGCTCCACACGGCCGGTAGCCACAGTGCCGCGGCCGGAGATGGTGAACACGTCCTCGACGGGCATCAGGAAGGGCAGAGAGTCATCACGGGGAGGAGTGGGGATATACTCGTCGACAGCATCCATCAGCTCCTTGATGCAGGCGAAGTCGGGATCATTCACATCGCCAGACTCGCAGGTCAGAGCGTTCAGAGCGGAACCCTTAATGATGGGGATCTCGTCGCCGGGGAACTCATAGGAGGACAGGGTCTCACGGACCTCCATCTCCACCAGCTCCAGCAGCTCCTCGTCGTCCACCTGGTCACACTTGTTCAGGAAGACAACAATAGCGGGCACGCCTACCTGACGGGCCAGCAGGATGTGCTCCTTGGTCTGAGCCATGGGGCCGTCGGTAGCGGCAATAACCAGGATAGCGCCGTCCATCTGAGCAGCGCCGGTGATCATGTTCTTGATATAGTCGGCGTGGCCGGGGCAGTCGACGTGGGCGTAGTGACGCTTGTCAGTCTCATACTCCACGTGGGCAGTGTTGATGGTGATGCCGCGCTCGCGCTCCTCAGGAGCCTTGTCGATGCTGGAGTAATCCTCATACTGGGCCTTGCCCTGCAGAGCCAGGTACTTGGTGATGGCGGCAGTCAGGGTGGTCTTGCCGTGGTCAACGTGACCGATGGTGCCGATGTTTACATGGGGCTTAGTACGCTCAAATTTTGCCTTAGCCATTGGAATTTCCTCCTTATATTACAGTTATAGACGTAACTTGCGTGGGTTCCATCGCATCAGGGACATTTTATCCTATTCTGAGCGCAAATGCAACCCTATTTTCCAACACACCCGGAATTAATCCTGGGTGTTGCGGCCGCGCTCGGCAATGATCTTGTCGGCGATGCTCTTGGGGATCTCCACATAGCTGTGGGGCTCCATAGAGTACTGGCCACGGCCCTGGGTGCTGGAACGCAGGTCGGTAGCATAGCCAAACATATTGGCCAGAGGCACCAGGGCGTCGATCTGGGTGGCGCCGGGACGGCTCTCCTGGCCCTGGATCTGGCCGCGGCGGCTGTTCAGGTCACCGATGACATTGCCCAAATAGTCGTCGGGCACGATGACGGAAACCTTCATGATGGGCTCCAGCAGAATGGGTGTGGCCTTGCGGCAGGCCTCTTTGAAGGCCATGGAGCCGGCAATCTTAAATGCCATCTCAGAGGAGTCCACCTCGTGGTAGGAGCCGAAGGTCAGGTGTACCTTCACGTCTACTACCGGGTAGCCGGCCAGAACACCGGCCTGCATGGCTCCCTGGATACCAGCGTCAACGGCGGGGATATACTCCTTGGGGATGACGCCGCCGGTGATCTCGTTCAGGAACTCATAGCCCTTGCCGGACTCGTTGGGCTCCACCGTGATGCGGACGTGGCCGTACTGGCCCTTACCGCCGGACTGACGGGCATACTTGGTATCCTGCTCCACGCTCTTCTTGATGGTCTCCTTATAGGCCACCTGGGGAGCGCCTACGTTGGCTTCCACCTTGTACTCCCGGAGCAGACGGTCCACGATGATCTCCAGATGGAGCTCGCCCATACCGGCGATAATAGTCTGGCCGGTCTCCTCGTCGGTGTAGGTCTTGAAGGTGGGGTCCTCCTCAGCCAGCTTCATCAGGGCAATGCCCATCTTCTCCTGACCGGCCTTGGTCTTCGGCTCAATAGCCACACGAATCACGGGTTCGGGGAACTCCATGGACTCCAGAATGATGGGAGCCTTCTCGTCGCAGAGGGTGTCGCCGGTGGTGGAATTCTTCAGGCCGATCACGGCGGCGATGTCGCCGGAGTAGCAGCACTCAATGTCCTCCCGGTGGTTGGCGTGCATCTGCAGGATGCGGCCAATGCGCTCTTTCTGCCTCTTAGTGGAATTCAAAACGGTGGTGCCGGTGTTCAGCACGCCGGAGTAAACACGCACAAAGGACAGGCGGCCCACAAAGGGATCGGTGGCGATCTTGAAGGCCAGAGCGGAGAATGGGGCGTTGTCGTCAGCTGGACGCTCATCCTCCTCCTCAGTATCAGGGTTGACACCTTTAATGGCGGGGATGTCGATGGGAGAGGGCATATAGTCCACAATGGCATCCAGCAGCTTCTGCACACCCTTGTTTTTGTAGGAGGTGCCGCACACCACGGGGACCATCAGGTTATCGATGGTGCCCTTACGGATGGCGCGACGGATCATATCCTCAGGAACAGGCTGCTCCTCCAGGACAAGTTCCATGATCTCCTCATCAATGTCGGCACAAGAGTCCAGCAGCTTGGTGCGGTACTCCTGGGCCAGCTCCATCATATCGGCGGGGATCTCCTCCACCCGCATATCCTTGCCTACCTCGTCGTAGTAGACGTCGGCCTTCATCTCCACCAGGTCGATGATACCCTTGAAGGTCTCCTCCTTGCCGATGGGGAGCTGGATGGGCACGGCGTTGCACTTCAGACGGTCGTGGATCATGTTGAGCACGTTGTAGAAGTCGGCGCCCATAATGTCCATCTTGTTGACGTAGATCATACGGGGGACCTTATAATGGTCGGCCTGGCGCCAGACAGTCTCAGACTGAGGCTCCACACCGCCCTTGGCGCACATGACGGTCACAGAGCCGTCCAGCACGCGCAGGGAGCGCTCCACCTCCACGGTGAAGTCCACGTGGCCCGGGGTGTCGATGATGTTGATACGAGTCTGGGGGAACTGATCCTTGGTTCCCTTCCAGTAGCAGGTGGTGGCGGCGGAGGTGATGGTGATGCCGCGTTCCTGCTCCTGGGCCATCCAGTCCATGGTGGCGGTACCCTCATGGGTCTCGCCAATTTTGTAGTTGACGCCGGTGTAGTAGAGAATACGCTCGGTAGTGGTAGTCTTACCCGCGTCAATGTGGGCCATGATACCAATATTGCGGGTATTCTCCAAAGAAACTTTTCTAGGCATACTTTGTCTCCTCTTAGATTACCAGCGATAGTGAGCGAAAGCCTTGTTGGACTCGGCCATCTTGTGGGTGTCCTCACGCTTCTTCACGGCGCCGCCGGTATTGTTGGCAGCGTCCATAATCTCGCCGGCCAGCCGCTCCTTCATGGTCTTCTCGCCGCGGTTGCGGGCATAGGCGGTCAGCCACCGCAGACCCAGGGTCTGACGACGCTCAGGCCGGACCTCGATGGGCACCTGGTAGGTAGCGCCGCCTACACGGCGGGCCTTGACCTCCAGGGAGGGCATGATGTTCTCGAGAGCCTGGGTGTAGACCTCCATGGGGTCCTTCTCGGTCTTCTCCTTGATGATGTCAAAGGCGCCGTAGACCACCTTCTGAGCCACGCCCTTCTTGCCATCCAGCATGATGCTGTTGGTGAGCTTGGTAACCAGGACGGAGTTGTAAAGCGGATCAGGCAGAACCTCCCGCTTGGGTACATTTCCTCTTCTGGGCACTTTGCTTCCCTCCTTCTTATAAAATTAGAAATCATAGGTACTCGAACCGTTTCGCAAACGATCCGTGTAATGCCTGTCCGAGGTCTGCCTAACAATATATAGGTAAACGCTCGGCAAGGCGGGGTTGCCTTGCGCAAACGCACAATGCAATTTCAGTGTGAAGTAATACTCTTACTTCTTGCCGGCCTTGGGACGCTTGGCGCCGTACTTGGAACGGGCCTGCATACGGCCGTTGACGCCCTGGGTATCCAGAGTGCCGCGGATGATGTGGTAACGCACACCGGGAAGGTCCTTGACACGGCCGCCGCGGATCATGACCACGGAGTGCTCCTGCAGGTTGTGGCCAACACCGGGGATATAGGCGGTGACCTCGTAGCCGTTGGTCAGACGCACACGGGCGATCTTACGCAGAGCGGAGTTCGGCTTCTTAGGAGTAGAAGTACGGACCGCGGTGCACACACCTCTCTTCTGGGGAGAAGGCAGATCAGTGCTCTTGTTCTTCAGGGTGTTCAGACCGTGCTGCAGGGCGGGAGAGGTGGACTTGTAAGTCACCTGCTGGCGTCCCTTGCGTACCAGTTGGTTAAAAGTAGGCATGGTTTTCCTCCTTTCTGAAAATCTGCCCCTGAGGGGGCGTAATATATTTTAACAGAATAAGGAAATCTTATTCCATTAAAATCAGATCACAGCAGGACAGCCACTGCACTGCCCACTGCAATGGAGCAGGCGGCGCCCAGCTCTTTCATGGTGGAGACCTCCTCCACCGGGACTTCCTTTTCTTTGGCCAGCCTCGCCAGCGGCTCGGTGACCCGGGGGTCTGCGTCGGCGGCCAGGAACAGCTTTTTAGCCCGCCCGTCGTTGAGGGCGCGCTTGACCTGCTTGGCCCCTGCCACCTTATCGGCGCTGTTCAGTTCACTCAGCATTCCGGTGCCCTCCTCCCTCCTGTTTCAGAAGCAGTCATCGGGTAAAAGGGCGCAATAGCCCCTCCCACCGCAAGTTGAGATTATAGCATTTTCTCTCCGTCCCGTCAAGGAAAATCCGCCGTGAAATCCACAAATTTTCTCTCCCCGCCCCTGTTTTTTCGGCAAATGGCAAAATTTTTTCCCTTGGAGGCGACACCCTGTGTAAAGATATTGCGTCTATACAGGCAGAGGGATCTGTTCACAGGGGCCAAATACGCTGCTAAGATGATAAAATGAAACGGAGGATTCCTTTGAATCGATCTTCAGACAAATCAGGAATAAAACACGGGGATAGCGCCATACTATGGAAACTCTACGATAAGGAGGAGCCTGTATGACCGCCCATGTAAATGAAAACTGTATCGGCTGCGGCCTGTGCACCGGTATCTGCCCCACCGCCTTTCTCATGACGGACGAGGGGGTGGCCGCCGCCCGGGACGAGATCCTGCCAGAGTGGGAAGGCCAGGTCCAGGAGGCCGCCGAGAGCTGCCCCACCAGCGCCATTGAGGTATCACATTGAACACAGAGGGGGCGGGCCCGTGGGCCCGCCCCCTCTGTGTTCTATCCTTCTGCCTGTATCTGTTCCAATATCCTTCCAATGGGTCCGGCGATGGCCAGGTCCGCCCGCCTGTCGTATGGCGTGGGGCTCTTGTTGATGAGGACCAGCCGGTCTCCCCGGTAGTAGTTCACCAGACTGGCCGCCGGGTAGACCGCCAGCGAAGTGCCCCCTATGATGAGCAGGTCCGCCTGCTGGATATCGGCCAGAGCTCCCTCCAGCACCCGGCTGTCCAGCGACTCCTCATAGAGGACCACATCAGGCTTCACCGTCCCCCCACAGGAACAGGTGGGTACCCCCTGGCTGTCACGGATAAATTCCACGGGATAGGGCTTTTTACAGCGCGTACAGAAATTCCGGTGGACCGAGCCATGCAGCTCCCACACCCGCTTTGACCCGGCCATCTGGTGCAGCCCGTCAATGTTCTGGGTGACCACTGAGCGGAGCTTACCCACTCGCTCCAGCTGGGCCAGCTTCCGGTGGGCTGTATTGGGCCGGGCATCCAGGCAGAGCATTTTGTCCCGGTAGAAGCGGTAAAATTCCTCCGGCCTTCGGTCAAAGAAGGTGCGGCTCAAGATCTCCTCCGGGGGATAGTCATACTTCTGGTTGTACAGGCCGTCTACGCTTCGGAAGTCAGGAATGCCGCTCTCGGTGGACACTCCAGCCCCGCCGAAAAAGACAATGGACTCGCTCCCATCGATCCACTCCTGAAGCCTTTTGATCTGTTCCTCCATGGTCGTTCTCCTTCTTCGGCATGATTCAGCGGAACACTTTGTCCCGCAACTTACACAGGACCTGATACAGCGGGTCGGCCAACACCAGGGCCAGGACAAAATTTCCCCCACAGTGGAGCAGGTCCGCCGGGATACCGGATATCCACCAGGACAGGGCCGCCCAGGGGCCGCCGGTGACCCAATAGGGGACCGACATCAGCGCCCCGAAGGCCAGTCCAAAGGTGCCGCTTGCCATTGCGAGTAACAGCGGGCGGCCCGGAGGCAGCTTGGTACAGATCAGGCCCCACAGGGGCCAGACATAGAGATAGCCTAACCACCACATAGGGTTGAAGCCGTACAGCAGTCCCTCTACCACCACAAAGGGAAGGATGATCGAGAGGACTTGCCTTCCAAAAACAAGAGCGTACACCAGGATGAGCAGGGAGACCGGCTCGATGTTGGGCAGAGGGGACAGGACCATCTTCAACACCGTCAGCGTGGAGGCCATCAGTCCACAGAGCACCACTTTTTTCGCCCCGTTGAGGGGTCTCCTCTCTCCCATGGTCAATAGGTAGACAAAGTCAGCTCAAAGTGGTCGCCGTCCTGGACCGGGGTGGTGTCCACTCCGGTGTTCACCATCTCGCCGTCCTGGGTGACGCGCCACCACTGGTTCTCACTCTCCTGGGCGGTCTCCCCGTCTACTGTAGTAATATATAAGCCGAACTGGCTGCTCTCGCCCTTCACAAGCTTTTCCTCGACCAGCACCTGACCCAGATACTCGGCGTCAGTGTGGTAAGTAAACTCCTTAGCGCTCTCGTCCCCGTGGACCACCTCCACCACCACAGTCTTGTCGCCCACCTGGGTCTGGGGCCTGGTGAAGTACCAGAGGCCGGCCATGAGGGCGGCGACGATCATCAGCGCTGCGGCCGCCAGCAGGGTTTTCCTGTTTCTCATAATATTTTCCTTCCGCCCTTGCCGTCACTCGCGGCGCGGGCAAGCAAGCTCCCAGGCAGGTCTTCTGACTCAAGGCTCTCCACCCGCTCCCCCGCCTTCCCGGCAGATGCCGGCGGCACATCGGGGGTAGGCTCCCCTCTCACAGCGGCGTGACCGTGGACATACGTCTCTTCCCTATTCTCCCGGAAACCGGGCACCTGAGGCGGGAATATTATAGCACAGCGTCTTAGAAAAGGAAAGCAGGACTTGTGGCGTGCCGAGTTGTTGCACCATACTGGATGCCCACAGGCGCATCACTTCCCGTCAAGGGGGGCGGTCAGGGCAGTCCCTGTGCCACCTTGACCGCTTCTTTGATTCAGTGCACGACGGCGTCCTCCGCGGTGAAGCCGCCCAGGGAGCCCTCCTTGACTTGAATGCAGACATAGGTGACGCCGGAATCCTCCGCCGCGGAGAACTGTCGCTTGGCAGCCGGGGCGACCCGCAGCCAGTCCCCAGCGGCGAGGGAGACGTTCTCTCCGTCGATGATCGCCCTGCCCGCTCCCGCCAGGATACCGTAGATCTCCTCGTTTCGCCTGTGGGAATGTACAAAGGGCACCCCCGCCCCAGCGGGGAGCCGGTTGACGCTGACCTCCGCGCCGGTCAGGCCCAGCTTATCATGTAGTTCGGCGCGGTCCTCAGTCCCAATGTTGATTTTCGTGTAGTTTGTCATGGTTTTGACCTCCAAATCTTGTTTGCAAGTCGCCTTGCGTGCCTTTAGTGTACAGCCACCGCATACTCGGCTACAAGTACGCACCTTTTTATAACTGTACACGCGAAAAACGATGTGCTATACTGTGCCCGGAGGTGTATCGCCATGAAAACGAAGGAGGAACTTCCGGCCTGTCCAGTGGCCACCGCGGTATCCTTAATTGGCGGGAAGTGGAAGCTGCTGATCCTGCGCAATTTGAAGGCGCGCCCGTGGCGCTTCAACGAGCTGCAGCGGGATCTGGACGGGATCTCCCAGAAGGTGCTGACGGACAGCCTGCGCCAGATGATCGATGACGGCCTCGCCTATCGCCGGGACTATCAGACCATGCCCCCGCGGGTGGAGTATGGCCTAACCGAGCTGGGAAAAGAGATGCTGCCCATTATCGACGCCCTGGCCGATTTTGGGACCTATTACAAATCGACGCTCCAGCCGTAACGCCCCGCCACCCCAAAATTTTTCACCAAGGAGAATGCTATGGACGCTATCATTCAGGCCCTAGCCCGTGAGCTGGGCCGCAGCGAAGCACACATAAAAAATGTGGTCAACCTTATCGACGAGGGAGCCACCATCCCCTTTATCGCCCGGTATCGAAAAGAGCTCCACGGCTCCATGGACGACCAGCTGCTCCGCCAATTAGCGGACCGGCTCCAGTATTTGCGCAATCTGGAAGCCAGAAAGTCGGAGGTAAAGGCATCTATCGAGAACCAGGGCAAACTCACCGAAGACCTGGCGGCTGCCGTCGATAGGGCGATAACTCTGGCTGAGGTGGAGGACCTTTACCGTCCCTATAAACAAAAGCGGCGCACCCGGGCCACCGCAGCCAGAGAACGGGGGCTGGAGCCCCTGGCTCTGCTGCTGTTTGGCAAAGGGCCTGCCGTGACACCGGAGGAGGCGGCGGCAGATTTTGTCGATCTGGAGAAAGGCGTGGAAACTTTGGAGGACGCCCTTCAGGGGGCAAGCGATATCATCGCCGAGCTTATCTCGGACGATGCGGAGATCCGCAAGGAGCTCCGGGACCTGTATCTCCGACGGGGCGTGCTGGTCTCACGGGCGGCGGACAAGGAGCCGGAGGATAGTGTGTACCGGCTTTATTATGACTTTAAGTGTCCCGTAGGGCGCCTCCAAGGCTATCAGGTGCTAGCCGTCAACCGTGGAGAGCGGGAGGGTATTTTGAAGGTATCGGTGGAGCTGGACCCGGAGACCGCCCATGTCGCCGTCCGCCGCCTCACTGTCCCTGGAGCCGCCGCTATGGAGTTCGTCCGCAACGCGGCGGACGACGCCTACGACCGACTCATCCAGCCCTCTATGGAGCGGGAGATCCGCAGTACCCTCTCTGACCAGGCCAACGAGGGAGCCATCCATATGTTTGCCCTAAATTTGAAGCCATTACTCATGCAGCCCCCAGTCAAGGGCAAGGTCACCATGGGGCTGGATCCTGGCTACCGGATGGGCTGCAAGGTGGCGGTGGTGGACGGCACTGGAAAAGTGCTGGACACGGCGGTGGTCTATCCCACCCACGGGGAGCGGCAGAAGCAGGAGTGCATCGCCAAGCTGGCCGCTCTCATCAAGAGATATGGGGTGGAGCATATCGCCATCGGAAACGGTACCGCCAGCCGTGAAACCGAGCAGATGACGGTAGAGCTCATCAAAAAGATAGGCGGCGGAGTGTCCTACATGATTGTCAGCGAGGCGGGGGCCTCCGTCTACTCGGCCAGCAAACTGGCCGCCGAGGAGTTTCCCCAGTTCGATGTAAACCTGCGCAGCGCCGTATCCATTGCCCGGCGGCTCCAGGACCCCCTGGCCGAGCTGGTGAAGATCGACCCCAAGGCCATCGGCGTAGGCCAGTACCAGCACGACATGCCCCAGGCCAGGCTGGGTGAAACGTTGGACGGTGTGGTGGAGGACTGTGTCAACGCGGTGGGAGTGGACGCCAATACCGCCTCCCCCTCCCTGCTCCAGCGGGTGTCCGGCCTGACCGCCGCCACCGCCAAGAATCTAGTGGCCTACCGGGAAGAAAATGGCCCCTTTACCGCCCGGAAGCAGCTTTTGAAGGTGCCAAAGCTAGGCCCCAAGGCCTTTGAGCAGTGCGCCGGCTTTCTCCGGGTGCCGGAGAGCGGCAGCGTGCTGGACAACACCGGCGTCCATCCGGAGAGCTATGGAGCCGCGGAAAAGCTGCTGGCGGAGTGCGGCTATACGCTGGACGACGTGAAGGCAGGGGAACTGTCGGAATTGAAGGCCAGGGCGGAGGCCATCGGGCTTGCCCAACTGGCAGAGAGATGCGGAGCAGGACTTCCTACCCTGTCCGACATCATCAAAGAGCTGATGAAGCCGGGCCGGGACCCACGGGACGAGCTGCCGCCCCCCATCCTCCGCACTGATGTTATGGAGGCCAAAGACCTAAAGCCGGGCATGGAGCTTCAGGGCACCGTGCGCAACGTTATTGATTTCGGCGTCTTTGTGGATATCGGTGTACATCAGGATGGCCTGGTCCACATCTCTAAGCTGCCCCGGCGAGTGAAGCACCCCTCCGAACTGCTCACCGTAGGGGATATCGTCACCGTTTGGGTCCTGGAGGTAGACGAGAAGAAAAAGCGGATCAGCCTAACCATGAAAAAGCCGGGGTGAATCGATCGATATGAATCTGGAAGGTATCATCACCGCTGTATTGTGCTTTGCCTGTATCGGCCTGTTCCACCCTATTGTCATTCGTGCCGAGTACCACTGGTCCGCCCGATGTTGGCCCTTCTTTCTGTTGGCCGGACTGGTTTTTCTTGGGTGCAGTCTGCTGGTAGACAACTCCATAGGCGCCTCTGCCCTGGGGGTGCTGGGGTGCAGCTGTCTTTGGAGCATCTTGGAGCTGAAGCAGCAGGAAAAACGGGTGGCTAAGGGCTGGTTCCCCTCCAACCCCAAGCGGGTTTCTAAGCAGAATAACTCCAGGTCCCACGCATAGAATGAAAAAAACAAAAGGAGGTTCCCCATGCCCGCTTCTGCCGTGTTCGACCTTCACTGTGACACTCTCACCGCGTTTATGGACCCCACCCGCTGCCGGGACACGCTGGACGACCCCCTCTCCTCCTTTGCCCTGTCCAAGATTCCCCAGGGGGTAAGCTGGTGCCAGTGCTGCGCCATCTTTATCCCCGACGGTCTGACCCCAAAGGAGGCCGAGGGCTACTACGCCTTCCACCAGCGCAGTTTTATCCGCCAGATGGGCTGCCTGTCCTCCCAGGTCCTTCCCTGCCGCACCGCCGACGATATCTGCCGGGCCTGGGACTGTGGAAAGGCGGCGGTTATCCTCACTGTGGAGAATGGAGCAGCCCTGGGTGGACGGCTGGAGCGCATAGAGCGGCTGGCCCGGGACGGAGTGCGGATGATGACCCTCACCTGGAACGGAGAAAACGAGCTGGGCTCCGGCCATGAGACGGACCGGGGCCTGTCCTCCTTTGGGAAGGCCGCCGTTCAGGAGTTGGAGCGGCAGGGCATCCTGGTGGATGTTTCCCATCTGAACGACCAGGGCTTTCAGGACCTGCTGGACATCGCGGAAAAACCCTTTGTAGCCAGCCACTCCAACGCCCGGTCGGTGTGCGGTCACCGGCGCAACCTCACTGACTGGCAGATCAGGGAGATGGCCGCCCGCGGGTGTCTGATCGGGCTGAACTACTACTCCCCCTTCCTCCGCTCTGACGGCTGCCCCGCCGGCCTGGACGATCTGTACCGCCATGCGGCCCACTTTCTGGACCTTGGCGCGGAGAACTGTCTGGCTCTAGGCTCCGACTTCGACGGAGCCGACCTGCCCCCCTGTCTGGACAGTCCCATTAAGGCGGCGGGACTGTGGGACTATCTGACCGGACGGCGCATCCCCCCCACTCTGGTCCAGAAGATCATGTACCAAAACGCTCTGAATTTCTTCCGGGCCGGGTTGTAACCCCTCTTTTTCTATCGGACAGGCGCAAAAAACCGGGAGCTTCTCGCTCCCGGTTTTCCTTATCCCTCCATATGGCGGCCAAGGAAGCCGGCGATGGATTGGGCCAGCTTGTATTCCACCTCGCCGCCCTCCAGATCCTCCGGCCGGCCGACAAAGACTACGCTGCCCAGCACGTCCCCCTCTGAAAGGATGGGGGCCACGGTGTCCAGGCAGAATTTATCTTCTCCGGTACACAGGGGCAGCGGCGCCTCTCCCCCCTTGTGCTGGTAGATCTGCCGCCCCTCCATGAGCCGTTCCAGTTCAGAGGATACCTGCTTTTCCATCAGCTCGCGCTTGGGTGCCCCGGCTACCGCGATACAGCTGTCCCGGTCGGTGATGACTGTCACCCGGCCCGTGGTCCGGTTCAAGGTCTCACACAGCTGGCCGGCAAAGTCCACCAGCCCGCCCATCAGGGAGTATTTTTTGAAGATCACTCCGCCATCCTTATCTGTGTAGATCTCCAGCGGATCGCCTTCGCGGATCCTCATGGTGCGGCGGATCTCCTTGGGTATGACAACGCGGCCCAGGTCGTCGATCCGGCGCACGATTCCAGTCGCTTTCATCTATGATTTTGCCTCCTGCGGTTCAATTTACTGTGACAGGCATAGTATCTGCTGGAACAGGTCAGATATGCAGAATTTTGGCTGGGTTTGTTTGGCAAAAGAAAAAATTGCGTCAGAGCCGCTCGCCCCAATCCTCTCCCTCTAGTTCTTCCGGAGGCACGCCCAGCAGCAGCAGCGCACCGGCCACCGCCAGGTCGGACATAGCTCTCCCGTCTGGTCCCAGAGGCAGCGGAAACTCCTGCCGCTCCACCACCTGGCCGCCCAGGGTCACCAGTTCCCGCTGGAGGGCAGCCCACAGCCTGTCCCCCTCCCGGCTGGAAATGGTCAGGCTGTCCCGGGGCGAGCTTCCATAGCTCACCGCGCTCGCCGCCCGAAGCCCCTCCAGCATCCTTCCCGCGTCCCCTGGCAGCAGGATGGTCCGACAGGCGCCTGGGAGCTCGGCGCCTTCGGCCGCCGCCTGGGGTGATACCACCAGCAGGGCCGGGTGCTCCAGCGCCGCATACCGCTCTGTCATACCGCCTCTCCGAGAGAGTGCTCGCAAGATACGTCCTTCGATGCCCTCTCCCGACTCGATGACCTGAAAACACTCCATACCCATCCCCCTTTCTCACAGTCTTTGGCGTTCTTATGTCCTTTATGCACCCGGAGCACAGGATGACCTCCCCTTTCCTTGACTTTCCACCGCAATTTTTGGTAATATTATATATAGTGTATGATTGCGTCCTTTTCTATAAAAATGAAATCCCAGACGCCGGCACAACCGGCGGGCTTTGAAATGTGAGGAACAGAATACTATGGCCCAGAAAAATAACAGTTACGGCAACCAATCCATTTCCTCCCTGAAGGGGGCCGACCGGGTGCGTAAACGCCCCAGTGTTATCTTTGGCTCCGATGGGCTGGAGGGCTGCGAGCACGCCGTTTTTGAGATCATGTCCAACGCCATCGACGAGGCCCGGGAGGGCCACGGCGACCTTATCACGGTCACCCGGTTTGAGGACGGCTCGATCCAGGTGGAGGACCAGGGCCGGGGCTGCCCGGTGGACTGGAACGAGACAGAGCAGAAGTTCAACTGGGAGCTGGTCTTCTGCGAGCTGTATGCCGGCGGCAAATACAACAACCTTGACGGGGACAACTATGAATATTCCCTGGGCCTCAATGGCCTGGGCGCCTGCGCCACTCAGTACGCCAGCGAATATTTTGACGCTGTCATCTGGCGGGACGGCTTCAAATACACCCTCCACTTTGAAAAGGGGGAAAATATTGGCGGGCTGAAAAAGGAGCCCACTGACCGGGGCCGGAAGACCGGCTCCACCTTCCGCTGGAAGCCCGACCTGGAGGTGTTCACCGACATCAATGTTCCCGTGGACTACTATCTGGACACCATGAAGCGTCAGGCGGTGGTCAACGCCGGCGTCACCTTCCGCTTCAAAAACCAGGTGGGCAGCAGGTTCGAGACTACCGACTTCCGATATGACAACGGAATCCAGGACTATGTGTCAGAGCTGGTGGGGGAGGATGCACTGACCCAGCCTGTGTTCTGGCAGACGGAGCGAAAAGGCCGGGACCGGGCCGACAAGCCGGAGTACAAGGTGAAGCTGTCCGTGTCCTTCTGTTTTTCCAACCGGGTCCAGGTCATCGAGCATTACCACAACTCCTCCTGGCTGGAGTACGGCGGCTCCCCGGACAAGGCGGTGCGCTCCGCCTTTGTCTCCGCTATCGACGGCTGGCTGAAGGGGCAGAACAAATATACCAAGAGTGAGAGCAAGATCACCTTTAACGACATCCAGGACGCCCTGGTACTGGTCTCCAATGACTTCTCTACCCAGACCAGCTACGAAAACCAGACCAAGAAAGCTATCAACAACAAATTTGTCCAGGAGGCCATGACCGACTTTCTCCGGTCCCAGCTGGAGGTCTACTTCATTGAAAACCCTCAGGAGGCCCAGAAGATCGGTGAACAGGTGCTTATCAACAAGCGGGCCCGAGAGAACGCGGAAAAGACCCGGCTGAACATCAAAAAGAAGCTGACCGGCACCATGGACCTGGCCAACCGAGTACAGAAATTCGTGGACTGCCGCACCAAGGACATCTCCAAGCGGGAGCTGTATATCGTGGAGGGCGACTCCGCCATGGGCAGCGTCAAGATGAGCCGGGACGCCGAGTATCAGGGGATCATGCCGGTCCGGGGCAAGATCCTCAACTGCCTGAAAGCCGACTATGGCAAGATCTTCAAAAGTGAGATTATCACCGACCTGCTGAAGGTGCTGGGCTGCGGCGTGGAGGTAAAGGACAGGCACGCCAAGGACATGGCGGCCTTTGACCTGTCTGCCCTGCGATGGAACAAGGTCGTCATCTGTACCGATGCCGATGTGGATGGCTTCCAGATCAGGACCCTGATCCTTACCATGCTGTACCGCCTCACCCCCACCCTCATCCAGGAGGGGTATGTGTACATCGCCGAATCTCCCCTGTACGAGATCACATGTAAGGAAAAAACCTGGTTTGCCTATTCTGACAAGGAGAAAAATGACATTGTGGCCTCTTTGGAGGGGAAAAAGTGCGAAGTCCAGCGTTCCAAGGGCCTTGGCGAGAACGAGCCTGACATGATGTGGCTGACCACCATGAACCCAGAGACCAGGCGGCTTATCAAGGTCATGCCCGAAGATGTGGAGCGCACCGCCTATATCTTTGATCTGCTGTTGGGCGACGACCTGGCGGGCCGGAAAAGTCACATTGCGGACAATGGGCATAAATATTTGGAGCTGGCGGATATCTCCTAAGCCTTTCTGGATATGCGGAGGCGGGCGCAGTATCAGAAAATGAGGCAATCCCATTGAGTGCTGACATCATTTGTATCTGGCTGCTCCTATTGGGCATCCTATTATCCAAAGCTGACACCGCTGTTCAAGCACCCTGCTATTTTGAAAAATGGCGGCATATATCTGGCGAAGAATGGCGGATGACACTCCAGAAAACCGCCGCCGTCTTTCTAAACGGCTTGGGTATTTTATTCCGGCTCTTTCCGAAACATCTATCCCGCTTCTTATTCTGTTCTGTCTTTCCCACGCCACCTCATAGCGGAGGAATCATCTATGAACCTGTTTGACATCCTGGGGCCTGTCATGGTGGGCCCCTCCAGCTCCCACACCGCCGGAGCGGTACGCATCGGGCGGATGGCACGGTCACTGTTAGGTCAGGAGCCCGTGAGGGCCGAGCTGTTTCTCCACGGCTCCTTCGCCTCTACCGGCGAGGGGCACGGCACCCACCAGGCCCTCATCGCCGGCCTGCTGGGGCTGTCCCCGGACGACGACCGAGTGCCGGGCAGCTTTGCCTTGGCGGAGGAGCGGGGCCTGTCCTTCACCTTCTCCACCCGGGACCTCCGGGACGTCCACCCCAACAGCGTCCTGATCCGTCTGGAGGGGGACCAGGGGGGACAACTGGAAGTAGGTGCCTCCTCCCCCGGCGGCGGCCGCATCCTGGTGTTCCAGGTGGACGGGCTGGACACCTCCTTTACCGGGGCCCTGCCTACCCTGGTGGTCCACAACTCCGACCAGCCCGGCTGCGTCAGCCAAGTCACCGGAGCGCTGGCACAGCGGGGCATCAACGTGGCCACCCTTCAGCTCAACCGGGGTGGGCGGGGTGGTAGCGCAGTCATGGTCATCGAATGCGACCAGCCCATTCCTAAGGAGGCTGCCCAGGCGGTCCGCGCGCTGCCCGGTATCCTGCGGGTCACCCGATATACGCCTGAGTCGGAGGAACGTCAATGATCGAGTTTACTTCTATCCAACAGATGCTGGAGGAAACCAGTTCCTCCGGTCTTCCTCTCTGGGACGCAATCCGTCAGGCAGACTGTCAGCGTCAGGGCATCTCCCCACAACAGTCCTGGGACAAAATGGCCGTCATGCTTCAGGCCATGGAGGACGCGGACAGAAGCTATCAGGAAACGGACCGCTCCCACAGCGGACTGTCCGGCGGCGACGGGGGCAAAATGGCCCGCTATATTCGGGCAGGCAAACCCCTCTGCGGCCCCTTCCTGTCTGAGGTGATGGCCGGAGCCCTGCGTATGGGGGAGTGCAACGCCTGTATGAAGCGCATCGTGGCCGCCCCCACCGCCGGGGCATGCGGGGTACTTCCCGCTGTCCTGCTCCCCTATGCCAGACAGTTTCAAGCGGGAGCGGACAGGCTGGTAGAGTCTCTGTATGTGGCCTCCGGCTTTGGCATGGTCATCGCCACCCGAGCCTCCATCTCCGGGGCGGAGGGCGGCTGTCAGGCAGAAATCGGTTCCGCGGCCGCCATGGCCGCCCCCGCCCTGGTCCACCTTCAGGGCGGGACCCCGGAGCAGATGGCAAACGCCTGCGCCATGGCGGTGAAGAACCTGCTGGGACTAGTATGTGATCCGGTGGGCGGGCTGGTGGAGGTCCCTTGTGTTAAGCGCAACGTCATCGGGGCTATGGACGCCCTGTCTGCCGCCCAGATGGCCCTGGCGGGTATTGAGAGCCGGGTGCCTCCCGACCAAGTGCTGGACGCTATGCGTGAGGTGGGCCAGTCCCTCCCACACACCCTGCGGGAAACAGGCAAAGGCGGTCTAGCCGCCACCCCCTTTGGCTTGAGATACACGCCAAAGGAGGTAGATAAACGATGAACCGTTCGTCCCACTCCCTGGTCGTCGCTCTGGCCGCCGGGCTCTTTCCCTTTCTCGTTTTCTGGGACGGGTTTCCCATGCTGCCTGTCCTGGACGGCTGTATCACAGCTGCTTCCGCTCTGCTTGGTCACCACTGCCTAGTTTCACAGCGCCTCCCCGCCACCCAGGCTGCCCAAGCTGTGCCCGAGGATATACGGCGGCGCTGGTGCCGGGTACTTGGCATCCTGTTTCTGACCAACGCTGCCCTGGCCCCCCTGGGGTTTCTTCTGTGGAACATCCTTCGGTTTGATCAGGATCTTATTCTATTGGCTCAAATTTTGAGCTTTTTTCTCCTCTGTCTGGCCAGCCTGATCCCAGTGCGGCAGGCGGCCGGGAAGCGTTCCAACTCCCAATCACAATATCCTCTTGACAAGAGTGTAAGATAGGACTGATACCAATGGCGAAAAAGAAAGTCCCCGATGAGGGGGCAAAAAAAGTAAATAATCCCAACGTCATGGGTCTGCGGGCCGAGGTGTTGGAACAGCCCATCACTCAGACTTTGGAAGTCAACTATATGCCCTACGCCATGTCTGTCATCGTATCCCGTGCCATCCCGGAGATCGACGGCTTCAAGCCCTCCCACCGGAAGCTGCTGTACACCATGTACCAGATGCATCTGCTGGGCGGCGCCCGGACCAAGAGCGCCAACGTGGTGGGGCAGACGATGAAGTTGAATCCCCACGGGGATGCGGCCATCTATGACACCATGGTCCGCCTATCCAGGGGCTATGGAGCCCTGCTCCACCCCCTGGTGGACAGCAAGGGCAACTTCGGCAAGGTCTACTCCCGGGATATGGCCTGGGCCGCCAGCCGGTATACCGAGGTGCGGCTGGACCCCATCTGCGCCGAGCTGTTCCGGGACATTGACCAGGACACCGTGGATTTTGTGGACAACTATGACGGGAAGCTGAAGGAGCCCACCCTGCTCCCCACTACCTTCCCCAACGTGCTGGTTTCCGCCAACCAGGGCATCGCCGTGGGTATGGCCTCCAACCTGTGCGGCTTCAATCTGGGCGAGGTGTGCGACACCACCATCGCCTTTTTGAAAAACCCGGACCACGACATCATGTCCACCCTGAAAGCCCCTGACCTGCCTACGGGGGGTGAGCTGCTCTATGACGAGGCGGCTCTGGGCGAGATCTACCGCACTGGCCGGGGCTCCTTTAAGGTGAGGTCCAAATGGCGCTATAACAAGGCGGAGAACCTGATCGAAATTTACGAAATTCCCTACTCCACCACCTCAGAGGCCATCATGGACAAGGTCACCGAGCTGGTCAAGGCCGGTAAGGTGAAGGAAATCGCCGATATGCGGGACGAAACCGACCTGTCCGGACTAAAGCTGACTATCGATTTAAAGCGGGGAGCTGATCCGGACAAGCTGATGGCCAAGCTGTTCCGCTTCACCCCCCTGCTGGACAGCCAGTCCTGCAACTTCAATATCCTCATCGCCGGGATGCCACGGGTCATGGGGGTGCGGGAGATCCTGGAGGAGTGGACCGCCTGGCGCATGGACTCGGTCCGCCGGCGGGTATACTACGCCATGAACAAGAAAAAGGAGAAGCTGCACCTGTTGAAGGGTCTGCGGCGTATCCTTTTGGATATCGACCGGGCTATTCAGATCATCCGGGACACCGAGGAGGACGCAGAGGTCGTCCCAAACCTGATGATCGGCTTTGGCATCGACCAGGTACAGGCGGAGTATGTGGCCGATATCCGTCTGCGTAACATCAACAAGGAGTACATCCTCAAACGCACCCAGGAGGTGGACACACTCTCTGACGAGATCGCCGACCTGGAGGACACTGTCAACTCCCCCAAGCGGATCCAGACTCTCATCATTGGGGAGCTGGAGGAGGTAAAGAAAAAGTACGCCGTCCCTCGGCGGACCGACATCGTCTTTGACCATGAGGCAGATGAGGTGATGGCGGTGGAGGAGGAGATCCCTGACTACCCCGTCCACCTGTTCTTCTCTCAGGAGGGCTATCTGAAGAAGATCACTCCCCAGTCCCTGCGGATGTCCAGCGAGCAGAAATACAAGGAAGGGGACGGCCCATATCTCCAATGGGAGGCCTCCAACCGGGACGAGCTGCTGGTCTTTACCGACCGGCAGCAGTGCTACAAGACCCGCCTGTCCGACTTTGATGACACCAAGGCCAGCGTGTTAGGGGACTATCTTCCCACCAAGCTGGGGATGGACCCGGAGGAGCGGGCAGTCTGGGCCTGTATTCCAGGGGACTACTCCGGCCAGCTACTGTTCTTCTTCGACAACGGCAAGGCCGCGCGGGTGGAGCTGTCCGCCTATCAAACTCAGACCCGCCGCAAGAAGCTCACAGGCGCCTATTCCGACAAGGCCCCCCTGGTGGCTGCCTTCCTGCTCATCGAGGACTTTGAGGCGGCGGTGATCTCCACCGAGGGGCGGTGTGTGGTCTTCCACACCGCCAGCCTAAACCCCAAGACCACCAGGAGCACCCAGGGCGTCAATGTCATGACGTTGAAGCCCAAATACCGGGTGGAGAAAGTGCTGCCGCTGGATCGCACTGCCATCGTCAATGCCGCCCGGTATCGTGCCCGCTCCCTGCCTGTCTCCGGCGCCTTGCTCAAGGAGGAGGACCGGGGCGAGGAGCAGTTGACGCTGCTGTGATCCAGCTCATCTGAATCCAAACGAGGTATCTGAATGGGTAAAAAAGGACTTGGTTCCGCGATAAAAAGCTGTTTCTGGATCGTCGCTGCCTCCGCCATTTTCTCTTTTGGCTTCAATTGGTGCTATGTCCCCAACCAAATCAGTCTAGGCGGCATCACTGGTCTCGGCCAGATCATCAACGCTGCAGTCCCGGCTATCCCAATCGGTATTGCGGTCATAGCGCTGAACATCCCCCTGTTTCTTCTGAGCTGGAAGTACCTGGGCGGCCGTCTGTTGCTGTCCTCTCTCTTCGCCATGGCCGCCACCTCCCTGGGCGTGGACATCGTGGCTGCTATCCACTCATTCCAGCCCATGGACCCTATGTTGGCCAGTGTCTTCGGCGGTGTCCTAATAGGCCTGTCCCTAGGCATCATTCTGCTCCAGGGGGCCACCACTGGAGGCACGGACCTGATTGCCCGGCTCTTGAAGCTGCCCTTCGGTCACCTGCCCATGGGTCGGCTGCTGATGGCGGTGGACCTGGCAGTCATCGCGGCGGTGGCTCTGGCCTTCCGCAGCCTGAACAGCGCCCTGTATGGCATCATCTCCCTCTACCTGTCTACCGTAGTAATCGACAAGGTACTCTATGGCATGGACAGCGCCAAGGTCGCCTATATCATTACTGAAAAGTCCAGCCCCGTATTGGACGGTCTCGTCCACCAGCTGGAGCGCGGGGTGACCGTCCTCCATGGTCAGGGAGCATGGAGCGGCGAGGAGAAGCAGGTACTCATGTGTGCCTTCAAGCAGCGGCAGATCGTGGCCATCAAACAGACGGTAAAGGAGCTGGACCCCGAAGCCTTCCTGATCGTCTGTGATGCCCATGAGGTCCTGGGCCACGGCTTCCGGCTCTATCATCCAAATGAAATATAGAAAAAGGAAGGAATACTGCGATGACAGATTTAAAAAAGCTGACCGCAAATTTGGAAAAAAAGGGCTACATCGTCCGGTACTTTGATACCCCACAAGAGGCGGCCGACTATCTGGACAGCAGGATCAACGGCAAGACAGTGGCCTTTGGCGGCTCCATGACATTGAAAAGCATGGAGCTATACCCCAAGCTGTCCTCTCATAACCAAGTTGTCTGGCACTGGGAGGGGGGCGACCTGACGGACGCCATGTCCACCCAGGTGTACCTCACCTCTGTCAACGCGGTGGCAGAAACCGGGGAGCTCATCAACATTGACGGAAACGGGAACCGGGTAGCCTCTACCGCCTTTGGACACCAGGAGGTCTACTTTGTGGCAGGGACCAATAAGATCGCCCCTGATTTGGACTCCGCTCTGTGGCGGGCTAGGAATGTAGCGGCCCCCAAGAGGGCACAGAGTATGGGCAGAAGGACCCCATGCGCGGTGAAGGCCGACCGCTGCTATGATTGCCAGAGCCCGGATCGAATCTGCCGGGTCCTCACTGTCCTGTGGGCGCCGCCCCTAAACCATCCCCATATGGAGGTCATACTGATCGGCCAGGAGCTCGGTATGTAAAACCGGCCGCCAAAGAAAGGCTGTGTACTGATGAAGCAACGATCTCTGGCCTGTCTGGCCATCTCTGCCGCCCTGCTGTTGTCCGGGTGCTCCTCCATGCTGGACCGGGAGTATCTGGACATCACGACCCACAACGCGGCTCCTACCACAGAAGGGGATACCTCCATTCTACGGGCGGACAGCTATCAGGAGCTGGTCAATGTGCTCATCTACATGGTCAGCACCGGGGCGGAGAACGGCACCATCCGTCTGTATATCGACTCTGAGGATGTGGCCAAAGACCTGGAGGATGCCTGCCGTGAGGTGGTCCAGGAGGACCCCTTGGGCGCCTATGCCGTGGAGTACATCAAACACAGCGTGGACTCTATCGTCACCTACTCCGAGGCCCAGGTCCAGATTATCTATCGCCGTACCAAAGAACAGGTGGCCTCCATCGTTTCGGCCACCGGGGCTGCCGCCATCCGTGGCGAACTGGAGGAGAGTCTGGCGTCCTTCGCTCCAGAATCTGTGCTTCGCCTTAGCTATTTTGACGGGGATGAGGCCTACATTTTGGATCTGGTCCGGGAAGCCTATTTTGCTACGCCGGCTACCGCCCTGGATCTCCCTGAGGCCACGGTGGCCTTCTATCCAGACAGCGGCAGTCAGCGCGTGGTGGAGATCAGCCTGCACTACCACCTGGACGAGCAGGAGCTGGTTCACCGCAGGGAAGTTCTAGACCAGACCGTTCAAAAAATGACGGCGATTCTCCAATCTCAGTTCTTCACTACGGAGGAATTACTCCCTGCAGCCGCCCAGGCCATCCATGCCGCCGGCGGATATAATCCAGAGGGTGGGTCCACCGCCTACCATGCCCTGCTGGAGAGGGGGGCCGACGACCAGGGGCTCGCCCTGGCGGCAGCTATGGTCTATAACCGGCTGGATATTTCCTGTCAGGTGATTGAGGGCTCGTTGGACGGCGCCCCCCATTTTTGGAATGTCATTCAACTCCCGGAGAGCCAGTACCACCTGGACCTGTCCCAATATGGCGAGCACGGCTTCTCCCTGTTGTCCAGCGCGGAGATGGAGCAAAGGGGATATCTCTGGGACCCAGAGGATATTCTGCCGCGCTGAGGGTCCCCCATTAACGATTGCAAAATCAAATATAGTAATATAGTAAATTTGATAATCTCATAAATACAGTATTTAGGGACTGTTCATCAAGTAAAAAGCAACTATTTTACCACGAATTTACGATGATTGAATGAGACTTGACATACCAGGGAAAGAGCAGGGGAGATACATCAAGAATGTGTACCTTCCTTTTCTCATGTTACCATTCTGCTTCGCCTTATGTACAAATCTTTGGCATGTGCTCATGGCATTCCATCATATTAATACATTTTCGGCTCACTACTGTTTTGTCACCAGGAATATACTGAGACATTCCTTGATTTTTTCTCCATTCATTATCTTTGAAGCCAAAGTGTTCATTTATTTTTCGTTTCGTCTTCCCTGCCTGGACCATCGCTTCTATTGCAGGTAACATTCCTGCATATGTGTATAATTCCGTTTTCTTATAGCAATACCCCCTGATGTAGTCTATTTTCCTACATCAGGGGCCTTTTTTTACTGTTCGTTTTACTGGGCATCTACACTATGCCAGATGTGTCTATTAAAAGGTTAATTGGCTGGTCTATCCATGCTGTTTTCCTGTCCGATGACAGAACAGTACTTCTTTCATCCCAGATTTAACTGCGGGTAGGACTCGTATCCGGCATCAGAAGCCCACCGGAACGCAACATACTGGCCCCTGTTGCGGTTAGGCGACTCACTACTTTTCCAAGGAACACCTCTCTGCCGGAATCGTTAGTCAGAAGATTTCCGAGGAATCTAAATGTGTGTAACAAGGAGGTACTAACCGGGCTCATGGACTGGGCCATCACAGGGGTAAGCACCACGAAGCCTCTGACAGTAGCAACCAACTGCCAGTCAAAAATCCCATTGTAAGCTCCTCACTCAGAATGAATCAGCTACGCTGATGATCAGAAAGGCCAGGCATAAGCCCGGAAAGCAAGTGTGTCCTTTCGGCTTCTTCTTGCGATTTTTCGTCCCAATAAAATAAACAGTTTGGGAAACCTAGCGCAGCACGTTTCCCAAACTGAATATTCAAAGGGCCATATTACGATGATCAAAAGACTTTAGGTTCCGCCTTTGTATGCGGATGGTTGGGTCAGATGGTATAGAGTTCGGGGCGGCGGTCTTTATAGGCGGGAAGCTTGGCGCGCACGCGCTCCACACGGTCTAGGTCGATATGGGCACACATCAGCCCTTCCTCCTCGCCAGCGGCTGCTATAGTGACGCCCATCGGGTCCATAACAACGCTTTCCCCGATGAACATTGGGCCGCAGTTGTCGCAGGCCACCATATAGACCGTATTCTCAATCGCCCGGGCGGCGATCAATGTATTGAAATGCTGGCTTTTCAGATCGCCGCGCACCCAGGCGGTTGGCATGATAATAATGTCCGCGCCCCTGGAACGCTGATAACGGGCTACTTCAGGGAACCGAACCTCATAGCAGACAAACAACCCGATCCTACCGAACGGCGTGTCAATGGGCTCAAAAAATTTGTCGCCTGGTTTCATGTTATCAGATTCCTTATACCCAAAGGCGTCATACAGATGAGTTTTGCGGTAGCAGGATACAATTTCGCCGCTGTCGTCCACTACCACAATGGTATTGTAATTGCGGTCATCTTCAGGGTCCTCCACCGCCTCGTTCATGCCAAAGATGATCCAGTGCCCGTACTGCCTGGCCAGCTCACGCATACCGGTGACAAAGGTGCCATCCAGATGCTGGGCAGTCGCCAGCGATACCTCACGGGGCGGGTGGTCTGAAAAGTAGCTCATAAAACACTCGGGGAATACCATCAGATCCGGCTTGTACTTCTCGTTTGCCTCGGCAACCGCCCTTTTAGCCTTCTCAAAATTGACTGTGGGATCTCCGTCTGACGCCAGTTGGGCCAGGACAAAGGTGCTCTGCCGCTTCATTTCTGGTGCCTCCTTCTTGCAATTCATGGCAGATGATTACTTGTCAACCTTACATAGGTCCGCAATCGCGCCCTGGGCGCCAATCTTGACAAGCTTTTCCAGATTGATGAACTTGTCGACATAGCCACCGGCCTCAAAATTCTGCCGCCAGAGAACCTCGTTCTCGTCCTGCTGCTTGGCGTGCAGGACCAGCTCCTCGAACTGGTCCGCAGGGGCACAGACGACGCCGTCCAGGTCACCGTAGACGATGTCGCCGGGGCGGACTACGCAGCCGCCACAGTTCACAGGAATGCCATATTCTCCATCCAGCCCTTTAAAGGTGTTGGTTACGCAGGCGCGACCCGTGGAAAAGACGGGGAAGTCCATCTCGCGGATGGCGCGGGTATCCGTGTTGGGGCCGTCCACCACAATGCCGGCCATACCTAGCACCTTAGCGGAACGGGCGACCATCTCTCCCAGACAGGCAATCCGCTTATCCCCCATTCGGTCAATCACGATAACGGAGCCCTTGGGGGCCTGCTTCATCGCATAATACAGCATGGCGTTGTCTGTGCCGGGCAAACGGATAGTAAAGGCAGGACCGATTACCTTCAAGTGGTCGCTGATTGGGAAGATGCCGGTCATATATCCGCCCTGGACACTGTGCCCAATTTGGGCCGGGTCAGTGGTCAGCGCCAGTTGAAACAGTTCTTCTTGTGTCATAGTTGTGATACTCCTTTTCAAATTTTTGATATATGTTTTCTGGTTCGGGGAAAGGCGGGAGGGATGGCGCGGCCGTCCCCATCATGCCCCCAGCATCGCCATCACGGTATTGGGGACAAAGGTGGACAGAGCAGGGAAAAATGTTGTCAGAATCAGGGCGATGCCTAGTGGGATATACATGGGCACCACGCTTTTGATGACCTTTTCAGAGGGCACGTTGGCCACCCGGGCGACCGCATAGATGCACAGGCCAAAAGGCGGAGTGCTTAGGCCGATCATCAGGTTCATAACCATCATCACGCCGATGTAGACGGGGTCCATGCCAAAGCTGGCGGTAATCTGCAATACGATGGGAGCGGTGAGGATCAGCGCACAGTTGCTCTCCATGAACATACCCATAATCAGCAAGATAATGTTGATCATGATGATGACCACCATGGGCATATGGGCGATGGGGCCCATCAGGGACATGATTTTTTCTGGCAACTGCTCCAGCATCAGCGCCTTGGTGAAGATGCCGCCAGCCGTCATGATGACCATAATTGATGCCACAGACTTGCAGGTTTCCTTTACACAGTTGAGGAAGCCTCTCCAGGTGAGGGAGTGATGACACAAGCCCAGGATCAGCATATACAAGACCGCCATACCGCCGGTCTCGCCGGGGCTGAATATACCGGAGAGCATAGTAATCAGAATCAGAACGGGAGCCATCATGATGGGAAGGGCACGCAGGAACAGGATCCCCAGCGGCCGCTCGTCCTTCTTCGTGACGGAAGGCTTGGGCGGGTTGACCAGCTTTCTCTTGTCCACCAGTAGGACATAGATAAACAGGCTGGCAGACATCACAATGGCGGGAACTACGCCGCCCAGAAGGGATTTCACGCTGGAAATCTGAGCCACAGTGGCGTAAAGCACCAGTGGAATGCTGGGCGGGAAAATGGGACCTACGGTGGAAGACGCGATAGTCAGCGCCGCGCCGTATTCCCGCTCGTAGCCCTCCTCCTCCATAGAATCCACGAAGATAGGGCCCAAGCCGCACACACCAGCGATGGCCGCGCCGGACATACCAGCAAAGATTAGGCTCAACACAACCGCTACGCGGGAGGAGTAACCCCGTTTTCCCTTTGCCAGCGCCCGGGCAAAGTCAAAGCCGCGGGTGGTCTCTCCCAGCTCGCTGACCAGATTGCCCATAAGGATGAAGGCTGGAACCGCCAGCAGGGAAAAGGACATACAGGACTGATAAAAAGAGTAGCCCACCAGTGCCAGCGACGTGTCGGTCAGGATATAGTATGCGATGGCAGGCAGACCCATAGCCACCACGATGGGGGCGCCGACCCCCAGCAAGGCCACAAAGCCAAGCAACAGCAACAGCATGTTCACGCTCTCTCAGCCCTCCTCTCTTTGATCAGGGCAGAAATACTAATTAGATTCTGGATAATCCACATGGCGGATCCCAGAACGATCAGCGCATGAATCGCAACGATGGGAATGTGAGTGGCAGCGGTAGTCAGCTTTGAAATGGGCGGAATCAGAAGGTATTCGCTGTAGATGACAAAAGCGCAGTACATGCAGCAGATCACCTTGCCGATTACCATTAGCCAAAATTTAGTTCTGGGCCAGATCTGATAGATAATCTCCAGTTGCAGGTGCGCCTCCTCCTTCTCCGCCTGAGCAAGATAGCAGAAGATCAGGCCGGTAAAGCACATCATAGCCACTTCCTCGCTCCATGTAGTGGAAAAGCCCAGAAAAGACCGGCAGAGAACTTGAATGTCAAGCGCCGCGATGACGACGATAAGGAAGATCCCACAGACAGAATTAACAAGGCTGCGGAACCCGTCCCAGATTTTTCCCAAAGCAGACATGGCAATATCTCCTTTCGTACAAATTAGCAGGGAATGCCCGACGGACGTGCGGATGAAGAATCGTCTACTCGCTCTCGACGTTCTGAATCAGTTCAATCATGTCACCCCAGTCGTCGGAAAAATAGTCGTAGACTGTCTCAGCGGCCTCATGGAAGCTAGCCAAGTCCAGACCGTTCTCCTCGGTGATGACCGTCATGCCGCCATCGATGCAGATCTGTTTGTAGCCCTCTTCCTTTTCCACGATGCGCTGATTCATCTCGTGGGTGGCATCTACCGCAGCCTGCATCACGGCCTGTTGCTGATCCTCAGTCAGGCTGTCAAAGGTTTCACGGTTGATCCACAGACCCAGGTTTGTGGGCAGGTGGCGGGTCTCCATGCAGTAGGCCTGAACCTCATACAGGGCGGAGCTCACCAGGGTGGAGTAAGGATTCTCCTGTCCGTCAATGACATTGGTAATCAGGGCGGTCGCCACTTCACTGAAGGCCATTGGCGTAGCGGCCGCACCGAAGGCGTTGGCAAACAGCACCTGATAGAGGTCGGAGGCGACCACGCGGATTTTGGCACCCTTCATATCACTCAGGTCGTAAATGGGGAAGTTGCAGGTCAGTTGGCGGTCGCCAGAGTTGAAGGCGGTGAGGAGCATGACATGGTCGTCCTCCAGCGCCTCGTTAATGACCCGCAGGGGCTCAGAGGTGAAGGGGTTGAACACCGCCTCCTGGTGCGCCGCGTCCCGATAGACATAGGGGGCGTCAAAGGCTCCCAGCCTGGGATCCAGGTCGCCAGCAGAGGAGGGCACATACTGAATGAAGTCCACAATGCCAGCTTGGAGCGGCTGCATATCGTAGCCGCACAGGGTGTTGTCAAAGTAGCATTGAACTTCCAGCTCGCCTTTTGTGTACTCATATACCTTGTCGGCAAAAAGCTGTTCCCAGATGCCGGCATCGGAGGATGCGGAGTTCTGATCGGTGAATTTTAATACCCGGGGCTCGTTGTTGCTGCCGGAGTCCCCGCTTCCGCAACCGGCCAGCACTGGGAGCAACAAGACGGCAGAAAGCAGGGATGCAAGGTTCCTTTTTAGTTTCATTTTTGATTCTCCTTTCTTACATTAATTATGATGGCGGAAACATTTCTTTCCCCTACACCATCTAATCTAATTTCTGCTTATCTTGGCACTTGGTATTTGGCATTTGGCGTTTGGCATACCAAAAATAGCAACTTATTTATACATCAACTACACCAAAAAGTCAACCCAAATCAGGCGAATTTTCTATATTATCCAAATATTATCGATATTATTTGTCTATTGTAACGAACTCTTCTTGAAGCTTGGTATCCAGATTCGCCGGATCAAAGCCAAGGTGTCCCGGCAGCGAGAGCATTCGCTGCCTCCATGCGCTGTAGTGTTCCGACAGGTACCGGCACGCATTTTCATAGTCCCCGCTCTCCATGCACTTCAGAATGGCAAGGTGCTCCTGAGCAAAAGCATTGCCGTCCTTTCCACTGTATTTCATGCTAAGGATAGAAGCTCGGGTCACCTTTTCGTTGATCTCCTCCGAAAAGGTAAATAAGATGCTATTCCCGGATTTTCGATTGATATAGCGGTGAAAGCTGGTATCCAGCGCCATGATGCTGTAATAGGAACCGTGATCCTGCTTGGTAACGTCCATCATCTCCTGGAGGATGCCATGCAGGTGGGCAAAGTCCTCCGGTGTATATTTATAAAAGGCCAGCTCAAAGCCGAGCATGTCGATGGGCTCCCGAATCTCCAGCAGTTCCAGAATGTTCCGCCACAACAGAGGAGCAACCATGCGTATTTTTCCGTTCTGCTCCACCCAGCCTTCCTTCTCCAAAAGGGTCAGCGCATCTCGCAGCGGCGTCCGGCTCACCCCCAGCATGGAGGCAAATTCCCGTTCGTTGACGTTGCTTCCCGCTTTCAGCTTGCCTGTAATGATCAGCGATTTGATCTGCTGATAGATTTTCGTGCTGTAGCTTTTGTTCTTTTCGATTTTTTCTAAATACTGTACCATATCCTACTTCTCCATGCTTCTGGCTCAATCCCAAAAATATTCTGCTGTACCCAGCGGCAAATCCTGCATTTCTCATGCCAATTATTATATTTTTTATATCACGTTCTCTATAATATGTCAATTCCAGGATATTTCCGGCGGCTTCTCACTTGATCCCATGAATGCGGTAACGCATCAAAATTTTCCTTACCTTTACACAAAAGCAAGCCAATTATATCAAAAAATGGAAAATTCTCTAAGCAGCCTTTGGCGGTCACAATGAACAGAATAAAAGGCAATATAATTTCCTCAACTAAATTTTGTTGCAAATTTGTCAACCAATCATGACAAAGACATTTTTATATTTTTTCAAAATTTAAATTTCGGGGTTGACATCGCTCTGTTTTCTGTTATAATACCATTTGTCGCTGCGAGTGTAGCTCATCTGGTAGAGCGCCACCTTGCCAAGGTGGAGGTAGCGAGTTCGAGCCTCGTCACTCGCTCCAAGTGGAAAGACACGACATATGTCGTGTCTTTCTTTTTGAATTTTCGTGCCCAGCCACTGTCCCTTCAGGGCAGGTCAGCGGTCCCTTATTCAGCCCTGTGGTAAAGGGTTACGCTCCCCTTTACTTCACCAAAGAAAGGAATCGGAAGTATGGAACTCTTACACAAGTGGAACCATATCAGCCTAGTCAAACGGATCATCGTGGGACTTATTCTGGGCGCCGCTCTAGGCGCCCTCCTGCCTCAGGCCTCCGTCATCGGTATCCTGGGCACTCTGTTCGTCAATGCCTTGAAGGCTCTGGCCCCTCTGCTGGTCTTTTTCCTCGTCCTTCACTCCCTCTCACAGCATAAAAAGGGAGCTAAGAGCAACATGTCCGCTGTGATCGTCTTTTATCTGATTGGCACCTTTCTGGCCGCGCTGTGCGCCGTGGTGACCAGCTTTCTCTTTCCCTCCACTCTGATTTTAGTCGAGCAGGCCGAGCAGGCTGCCCCTGGCGGCATCGCTGACGTGCTCCAGAATCTGCTGAACAGCGCCGTAAGCAACCCCATCTCCGCCATCGCTGAAGCAAACTATATTGGCGTGCTGCTGTGGGCCGTTGTCTTTGGACTAGCCATGCGTGAGGCCGGCGAGGGCACCAAGACTGTACTGGGCGACATCTCCAATATGCTGTCCTCCGCAATCCGATGGGTCATTAGCTGCGCCCCCTTCGGCATCCTAGGGCTTGTCTATACCACGGTATCCGATACCGGCTTTGAGTCCTTTCTGAATTATGGCCGGCTAATTCTGGTCTTAGTAGGCTGTATGCTCCTGGTAGCTCTGGTCGTCAACCCCATCATTGTCTACCTGGCTATTCGGAAAAATCCCTATCCCCTGGTCTTTCGATGTCTGAAGGACAGCGGCATCATGGCTTTCTTTACCCGCAGCTCGGCGGCTAATATCCCGGTGAATATGAAGCTGTGTGAAGACTTGGGTCTGGATAAGGAGAAGTACTCCGTTTCCATTCCCCTGGGAGCTACTATTAACATGGCTGGCGCTGCCATCACTATCACCATCCTTACCCTGGCCGCCGCCAACACGCTGGGTATCTCTGTGGACTTTCCCACTGCCCTCCTGCTGAGTTTGGTTTCCTCTGTGGCCGCCTGTGGCTCCTCCGGCGTGGCGGGAGGCTCGCTGCTCCTCATCCCAATGGCCTGCAGTATGTTCGGTATCTCCAGCGACATAGCCATGCAGGTGGTCGGCATCGGCTTTATCATCGGTGTCATTCAGGACTCCTGTGAAACCGCACTTAACTCCTCCTCCGATGTGCTGTTCACTGCCGCGGCCGAGTTCCGCGGCCGCAGGAAAGCCGGACTGGATATGGGGTATTGATGGAGGGGACCCATTCCTCCATACGTCTAAAACAGTGGGTTAAATATAATAAGGAGGCACTGCCCTGGATTTTCCGGGCAGTGCCTCCTTTTTTATCTTGTCCCATTGACAAAGTGAGGAAACATACGCCTTAAACCTCTTGCGGCGCCTCACCTGAAGCCCTGAAAACCTTTGCGGCTCTAGCGTTCTCGGCTCTCCGATCCTCGATGGCCTCCTTCAGAAGCATATCCTTCACCTTCATCAGTCGAATGGTGTTGGCCCGCTCGTTTTCATCCAGCTTCATGGTGATATACTTGATATTTTTCTGCATCTCCGGGATCTTCACATACTCCAGGGCGTTGACCCGTCGGCGGGTCTTCTCGATCTCCTCCGCCAAAAGCTGTGAGGTCTTTTCGATCTCCGCCAGCTTCAGCATATCCTGGAACACCTGTGACATAGCGTCTACCGCGTCGTCCAGCTCGCCGCTGGTCTGGGCAAAGCCATAGGGATAGATCTCCCCTGGGTCCTGGCTGCTGGTGCGGAATTCATATTTGGGCACGTCCACTGACATGATGTTCTGGAAGGTCATATCCAGCTCCACAGACTGCTTGGGGTAGAGCAGGGACTGCTCCAGCATCTCTGGAGACATCAGAGCCGCGGCCACAGTGAAGGAGCCGTGGGCCCGCATAAGCCCCTCCTCCACCCGGCGGCGCAGGGAACGATTCTCTCGAATCACGTCCATAAACTGCTTCATCAGCTCATCTCGCTTATCCTTGAGCAGCTTATGGCCCCGCTGGGCGGTCTTTAGCCGGCCCTTGAGCCGGGTGAGCTCCATACGGGTGGGATTGATGGTCGTGGAAGGCATTTCACTCCCCCCTTAGTCCTTCTTGGGCAAATACTTGTCGATATACTCCGGCTTGATCCGCTTCAACTCACTCCGGGGCAGGATAGATAGCAGCTCCCAGCCCAAATCCAGCGTCTCCTCAATCGAGCGGTTCTCATCTGTCCCCTGAGAAACGTACCGCTTTTCAAATTCATCCGCAAATTTAGCATAGAGCAGGTCGGTGGGGCTCAACGCCGCCTCGCCCAGGATGGACATGAGCTCCTTGTTCTCCTTTCCGGTGGCGTAGGCAGAAAAAAGCTGATTCATGGTGCCTGAGTGGTCCTCCCGGGTCTTGCCCGCTCCGGTGCCCTTGTCCTTCAGACGGGACAGGGATGGCAGTACGTCCACCGGGGGATTGATGCCCCTACGGTACAGCTCCCTGGAAAGAATGATCTGCCCCTCGGTAATATAGCCGGTCAGGTCGGGAATGGGGTGGGTCTTGTCGTCCTCCGGCATAGTCAGGATAGGGATCAGGGTAATGGATCCCTCCTTGCCCAGCTGGCGGCCTGCCCGCTCGTACAGGGTCGCCAGGTTGGTATACAGGTAACCGGGGTAGCCCCGGCGGCCTGGGACCTCCTTCTTGGCGGCGGAGACCTCCCGTAGCGCCTCGGCATAGTTGGTGATGTCGGTCATGATGACCAGTACGTGCATATTCTTCTCAAAGGCCAGATATTCCGCCGCTGTCAGGGCCATGCGGGGCGTGGCGATACGCTCCACTGCCGGGTCGTTGGCCAGATTGGTAAACAGCACCGTACGGTCGATGGCGCCGGTACGCCGGAACTCCTGGACGAAGAACTCCGACTCCTCAAAGGTGATGCCAATGGCGGCGAAAACCACGGCGAAGTTGGATTCCCCATCCAGCACCTTGGCCTGCCGGGCGATTTGGGCCGCCAAAGCGGCGTGAGGCAGGCCGGACCCGGAGAAGATAGGCAGCTTTTGGCCGCGGACCAGGGTGTTCAGCCCGTCAATGGTAGAGATACCCGTCTGAATGAACTCATTGGGGTAGTTGCGGGCGGCGGGATTCATGGCCAGACCGTTGATATCCCGATACTCGTCGGCCAGGATGGCTGGGCCGCCGTCAATAGGCTCCCCCATGCCGTTGAACACCCGGCCCAGCATATCTCCGGACACCCCCAGTTGAAGAGGGTGTCCCAGGAACCTGATTTTGGAGTCCGCCAGATTGATACCGGCTGAGTTTTCAAACAGCTGGACCACTGCGGTATTCCCGTTTACTTCCAACACCTGACAGCGGCGGACGGTGCCGTCGGTCAGTTCGATCTCTCCCAGCTCGTCATAGGTGACGCCCTGTACCCGGTCCACCACCATTAGGGGGCCGGATATCTCCTGTATCGTCTTATACTCTCGGATCACAGTGCATCCTCTCCCTTCTCGGCAATGGCGCTGATCTCTTCCTCCATCTCCACCAACAGGTTGGCGTAGGAGTCTTTATACAGATCAGCGGGGACGGACTTGGCCCGGCCGATCTTCTCCCGTGCGGGGATGGAGAACAGAGCGTTCAAATCGCCTCCCCGCTCTGACGCGCCCCGGCACTCCTGGTCGTACTGGTGGATCATAGCCAGCAGGCGGGCCTGGCGGTCATACTCCGAGTAGGAGTCGATGTCCGCGAAGGAGTTCTGCTGGAGGAAGTCCTCCCGGATCATCTTGGCAGTCTCCAAAGTGATCTGGTCCTTGGGGGACAGGGAGTCCTTGCCCACCAGCTGGACGATCTCGTTCAGGCTGGCCTCTTCCTGGAGGATGGCCATGGCCCATTCCCGGTTCTGCAGGAACTCCTTGCCCAGATTTTCATCATACCAGGGCTTCAGTGAGTCCAGATATAAGGAGTGGGAGGTCAACCAGTTGATGGCCGGGAAGTGGCGGCGATAGGCCAAGGAGGAGTCCAGGGCCCAGAACACCTTGACGATACGCATGGTGGCCTGGGACACGGGCTCGGACAGGTCGCCGCCCGGTGGGGACACGGCGCCCACGGCGGTCAGACTGCCCCGGCGGTCCTCATCGGACCCCAGACAGGCCACGGAGCCGGCCCGCTCATAGAACTGAGCCAGACGGGAAGACAGATAGGCTGGGTAGCCCTCCTCGCCGGGCATCTCCTCCAGACGGCCGGACATCTCACGCAAAGCCTCGGCCCAGCGGGAGGTGGAGTCAGCGATGACGGCCACGGCGTAGCCCATATCCCGGAAGTATTCTGCGATAGTGATACCAGTATAAATAGACGCCTCACGGGCGGCCACCGGCATATCAGAGGTGTTGGCGATGAGGACAGTCCGCTTCATCAGGGACTCTCCAGTGCGGGGGTCCACCAGTTCGGGAAACTCCCGGAGCACGTCGGTCATCTCGTTGCCCCGCTCGCCGCAGCCGATATAGACCACCAAGTCCACATCGGACCACTTGGCCAGGGCGTGCTGCATCACCGTTTTACCAGAACCAAATGGGCCGGGGATGGCGGCTGTGCCCCCCTTGGCCACAGGGAAGAAGGTATCTACAATACGCTGGCCAGATTGGAGGGGAATGACGGGGGGATACTTACGCTTATAGGGCCGGCCCACACGGACGGGCCATTTTTGCATCATAGGCAGCTCCACCTGGGAGCCGTCCTCCCGCTCCAGAACAGCTACCGTCTCCGTAACGGTGAAGGCGCCGGACTGAATGGACAGGATTTTCCCCTTCATTTTCGGGGGGACCATGATCTTATGGAGGATAGAGGATGTCTCCTGGACAGTGCCGATGACATCACCGCCCACCACCTGGGCCCCCGGTTGGACTGTGGGGACAAAGTCCCACTTCTTTTCCCGATCCAGGGCAGGGACCTCCACACCGCGGGGCAGGTTGTTCCCCTGGACCTTTTTCATGATTTCCTCCAGAGGGCGCTGGATGCCGTCGTAAATATTTTCCACCAGACCGGGGCCCAGCTCCACAGACAGGGGGGCGCCGGTGGTGACCACCTCGGCCCCAGGGCCCAGTCCGGAGGTCTCCTCATAGACTTGAATGGAGGCAGAGTCTCCAGTCATGGTGAGGATCTCGCCGATGAGGCGCTGTTCGCCCACACGGACCACGTCGGCCATATTGGCCTCCTCCATACCAGTGGCCACCACCAGCGGGCCGGAGACCTTGACGATCTTTCCCATAGGCTAAACCTTCTTTCTTCTGGCTCTGTTCCACTGGCCTTCAAAGGAGGGGGCGCTGCCGCAGGTTACCCTGGTAGCTGCCCACTTCCATTGGGCCCACATAGGAGAAGCCAAGTCGTTCATAGTAGTCATTCAGCGCTGGATTGTTCCGTCCACAGTCCAGACGCAGATAGTCCTTCCCCATGGCTTTGGCCAGTGCCATACACTGCCTTAGCATCCGCTCCCCGGCGCCTGGGGCATCCGGGTTTGCGGCCAGGTTATGGATATAGAGCGCGGACCCACCAGCAGGCCAACGATCATCCTCTTCCAGCAGCACCGCCACCACATCGGGTGTCCCGTCAGGCCTCCACAGGCCATAGAGCTCCCCATTTCGGGCCCGCTCCTGGAAATAGGTTAGGGGGTAGTAGGTGAGATAGTCGTCCCGCTCCCACTGACGTATCCCCCGCTCCTCCAGCCAGGTGATCCGTCGGAGGATCAGCTGGAAAAGCCGCGGTGCCTCCTCCAGCGAGGCAAGACGGAGGACCTCTCCCTGGTCCGTCATAGGATATCAGCGCCCACCGCCCGCTCTACCGCGGTCTTAATATTGGCCATGCCGATACCCAGGGGACCCTCCTTTCCGGGAATTAAAATGATCGCCGGGGTCAGCGCGTCCTTATACCGCGCGATGTCAGCCGTCAGTTTGGCGGCCAGCTGCTCGGTCATATAGATAATGGCGTAATTCTCCCTGGCCAGCCGGTGGAGCGTCTCGTGCCCCTCCTCCGGGCCAGCCACAGGGTATACATCCAGCCCCAGGGCCTTAAAGCCCAGGACGCTGTCTACGTCGCCCATCACCGCGATCTTATACATCTCCAGCCACCCCCCTTATACATAGGTCTGCCGAAGCCGGGCCCGGATGGTATCTCCGTCCAGTCCAGCTGCCCGCCCGGCAAAGATGGTGCGGACTGCCGTAAACTCCAGCTCCTTGGCATAGAGGTAGCCGATGACCGTCTGCTCCCCAAAGGGGACCATACGGGCGGCGGCCAAATAGGCTGTAAGCGCATCGTCACAGGCCTTTTCAAAGGCGGTCAGAGAGCCTCCACCGGGCTGGGCTACCTTGGCCCCCAGTTGGGCGGCCTGGGCCAGGGGTCCCGACTGGAACACCTCGCCCAGTGTGTCTGCCCGGGCGGAAGCTACTGTCTGCTGAGACACATTTCCTCCTGGCAGCAGCACCCGGCGCAGGAAGTCTCCCTCTTTGCCCATTCGGGCCGCCCGGACAGCGGTCCGAAGATTGGCCACATCCACACTCAGCCGGACATAGCCCAGGAGGAAGGGGCTGCCCAGCGCCTTGGCCAGTCGTTCCATCTCCTGATAGCAGCTTCGGTCCAGAAGCAGATCGGCCTGCTGGGGATCCCGGCTCTCCCTTAGAAGGGTCCATGCTTGGGCCATAGCCCGCTGGAACTCCTCTGAACAGCCCTGGAGCTCCTCTCGCCGCCATCCCTCCAGCAGCTCTCTGGGGTCATACCGCCCACCGGCCAGTAGCAGGCGCTCTGGGTCGGCGCCCACAGCCTGGGCCTTCAGAATAACCTTGGCGTTGTGATAATCATATTTCAATTGGAATATCTCCGCCAGGCGGGGATCTGGTACCGCCCCGGCGATGTCTCGGAAGGTATCGGCCCGGGCCTGGGCAAGCACGCCCTCCAGCCCGCCTCCTCTATCCTCCGGGTAACCGCACTCGGTGAGGATCTTCATAGCCTCCCCGTTCTCCCTGGCGTCAATCATCCGGTCCATCCTCTCCCTTGTCAGCAGGCGGTTCTCCATGGCCCGGATCCTGGTAGAAATGGACAGGTAGTCTATATCCTTTATCTGGTGGGACAAAATATTCCCTCCCTTACTTGAGAGTGGAGAGTTGGGCGTGGAGAGTGAAGATCCCGCGGGAAAGGGCATTTCTCCGCTCTTCCCCCTGACTCTTCACTCTGTCCCAACTCTCAGGGGAACAGCACGCCGGCCACTTCCTTCTCCAGCTTCTCCCGCTGGAGGCGAACCAGTGTCTCAAAGGCGCAGTTTACCTCGATGTCCCCGTCCACCATGATGAAGCCACCCTTGATAGGCCGGGTCTCCTCGCTCAGGGTAAGCAGGCCGGTACCTGTAACCATGGCGGCAGTGGTGTTGACCACCTTTCCCAGGAAGGCTCCTACCTTGGATTCGGTAATCGCTTCGGGCAGTTCGGGGGCCACCCCTTTTACCAGGGCCTCGTTGGCTGCCACCACCACCTGTTTGCCCACCCGACTGCGGTCCTGGGGGGAGAAGATGAGCTGCTCCCGGCCAGTGGAAGACGCCTCCAGGGCCAGCTTGGTCAACAGCGCCACATACTCCTGCTCAGGCATGGCGCACAGCTTCTCCAGGGCCAGGTCAAATGCCTCGGCCAGCACCTCCTGCTTGGCGGCCAGCTCCAGCTTGCGCCGCTCCATCTGGGCGGCGGATTTCAGCCGCTCCAGCCGCTCGTCGGCGGTCCGGCGGCCACGGGCCAAAATCTCCTCCCGCTCTCGGTCGGCCTGGGCCTGGGCCTCCTCGCCGATGGAGCGGGCCTTTCGCTCCGTTTCCTCCAGAATGCGGGTCACTTCCGCCTCAGAGTCCTGAATGATCTTGGCCGTGATCTTTTCGATTCCTTCCATATGTTCGTCCCCTCTCGGTGGAAATTAAAGCGGCACACTCAGGGAGAACAGCATAATCATAGAGCACAGCAGGGACAAAATGGCGTAGAACTCCACGATACCGCACAGGATCAGGCCCTTGGACCAGTCATCCGGCTTCTTGGCCAGGATATTGATAGAACCGGCAGCCACGCGGCCTTGGGCGATAGCGGACAGCAGGCCGCCGATCGCCATAGGCATACAGGCGGAGAAAAATTGCAGGCCCAGTTGGACGGACATCGCCTCGCTCACCGCCAGAGCGTTGCCCATAAAGCCCATGCGGATCAGGGCCACAAAGAACACGGCCATGCCGTACAGCCCCTGGGTACCGGGGAGCAGCTGGAGCACCATGACCTTACCGGACTTGCTGGGGTCCTCGCTAAGAAGGCCGGTACCCGCTTCACCGGCGATACCGGTGCCCTTGGCGGAGCCCACGCAGCTCAATCCCACCGCAAGGCTGGCGCCCAGAAGGGCCAGGGCCAAACCGCCGAAAGATTCCAGAAAACTCATTGTTGTTTCCTCCTTATTCTCATTCTTTGACGATGTGATAGTATTTCGTCTTGAACTCCAGGGGACGGAAGGGTTTACCCCCGTCCTCGTAGTAGTATTTGAAGTACTCCAGACACTGCAGCCGCATATCGTGGACATAGCAGCCCAGCAGATTCAGAGCGAAGTTCAGGGCGTTGCCGATCATAGAGATCAGGATGAAGGTGGGCAGGAAATTGGTGATCGAGCCGAGGGTGTTGAACACCTGGGCCACCACAGCCCCCGCCAGCATCAGGGCCATCAGCCGGGAATAGGACAGGATGTCGCTGAAATAGCCGGTGATATTGTTGTATAGCGACCCGCCAATCCCCACCAGCTTGCCCACTATGCCTTTCTTCCCATAGCCCTGGGTCAACAGCAGCAGGACCACGATGGCAATGGCACAAGCCTTGATCTGTCCGGTGAGGGCGGCCACGCCGGCCAGAAGAAAGACCAGGTACCAGGCTCCCTCGCCGCACAGAGCTTCCATCACAGCCCCCCGCTTGATCTTGCGGTACATGCTAATCCCCATGCCAGTAAAGATCTGAGCCAAGCCCAACACAAGCGAGCCTACCAGTACCGCCAGGGCGTCATCTACCGGGGAGAATAGGGCGGGCAGGGCGAACTGGCCTCCAGTGGTCAGCGCCACCAGCTGTGTGAGGAAGTCGCCAAAGAAGCTTCCCGTCACCGCTCCCCAGATAAAGGTGCTCACGCCGCACAGCCCCAGCAGCGGGAACATATGCCGCATCGTCGCCCCTTCGGGCTTTGCCCGCTTCACCACCACCCAGGCAACGGCCATCATCAGCAGGCCATACCCCATGTCCGCCATCATCATCCCGTAAAACAGGATAAAGAAGGGAGCCATCAGGGGGTTGGGGTCCACCGTTCCGTAAGCGGGCAGGGAGTACATATCTGTGACCATGCTCAACGGCCGGGTCAGCCAGTTGTTTTTCAGCTTCACCGGTACATCCGGATACTCCTCCCGCACTGGATCGGCCGCCTCATAGGCACAGGGATATTTCTCCAGGGCTTTTTCCAACTGGGGCCAGTTCTCCTCCGGCACCCAGCCCTCCAGATAGAAGGTCTGGCTGGTATTCAGCAGCCTTCCCCGGGATTCCTCTCTGTCACTCTCCACCTGGGCCAAGTCAGCCAGCTGTTGAAGCTGGGGCCGGAGGTGTCCCATGGAGGCCAGTTTCTCCTCCAGTTGGGCCAACTCTTTGGCCAACTCCTCCAGCTCCCGGTCCAGCCGGACCGTGTTTTCTGCCGCCGTCCCCGTCCAATCCCGCAGATTGGCACGGGACCAGCCCAGAGCCTTCAGCGCCTCTAGGGCGCCCTCCTCCTGACTGGTGTGGCATACTAGAAGGCAGTACCGCAGCTCCCGATCCGCCGATATCTGAGTCAGCTGAACCAGCTCTCCGGCCCCCTGAACCGCCTGCTCCCCCTCCTCAAAGGGACGATTGGCGGGCAGGGTGCCCAGCTGGATCATAATCTGGTGGGTAGACTGGGTCTCCAGGGGCAGGTCCAGTTCCAGCCAGGGCGCCAAAGCGGCCTTTTGGGCCAGCAGCTTGGACTGCTCGCTGTGGATGGCAGCCATGCGGCGCTCTGCCTCGTTGACCTCTTGGGCCCCATCCAGGGCCTGTCGGGCCCGCCCTTGGTCAAAGAGCTCTCCCTCCTTTAGGTCGGGCCGGGGCTGGAGCAGTTTCCCTTTTTCCGGGGCATACCGCTTCAGCGTGGCCAGAGCTCGCTCCGCCTCTCCCCGCTCCTCCCGGGCCCGCTCCAGCCCACTGGCATCCAGCCGGGACACTTTGTCCCGCAGGTGCTGGAGCAGTTCCCGCCCAGAGGCATCTCCCTCCTCCGAGGGCTCCACCCCGGCCTCGCTGACCTCCACGCATCCCATGCGCTGGAGGGTGCGGAGGATGGTCTCCCGGTCCTCCGCCATGGCGATCAACCGCAGGCGTTTCATTTTCATGATGGCCATCAGCGATTCACAACCTTTTCTACGATTGCGCGGGCGGCCTGGTCCAGCCGGGTCCGAGCTGTCCGCTTCCACTGCTCACAGTCTAATTTGGCCTGTTCCAGTACCTTCTGGGTAGCCTTAGCCGCTTCTTCCTCTGTCTGAACCAGCATCTGACGGGCCTCATTCTCTGCTTCAGTCCGGCTATCCGCCAATAGCCGCTGGGCAGCTCGTTGCGCCACCAGCAGCTTTTGCTTGCTCTCGGCCATGGCCTCCTCCTTGCGGCGGTCGGCCTCCGCCTCGACCTGCGTCACCTTTTGGATGGCTTCCACTGCCATATCCTCACCACCTTTTCATCTTCATCCACGCTTCCTGATGAAATTATGTACCTTTTATTCTATGTGAAATCACTTAGGAATGCAAGCTTTATTTTATCTATCTTTCGTATACCTTTTTTATAATGCGGCATTTTTCGTTTTATTTCACCCTCTATCGCACATCTTTTGCGGGGTATTCCCTCTCTCTTTTGCGATAGTTTACAATTCCGTCATCTTTATTCCTGCATTTTCAGCCCCTCCCCTGAAAGGAAAACAGCCGCCAGCTGCATAACGCAGCCAGCGGCTTCTGTTTATCCCAGTTCCGGCTCCGGGAGCACACCCTGCGCTCCCGCTTCTTTCCCTTCCAGCGCAGATACGATCCGGACGATTCGACCGCCGTCCGCATTTTCGTCCAGTCCTGCCAGATATTCTCCTTCTCCCACTGTCCAAATATTTCCTTCCCATTGGTCGAGGCTGTTGAGATCCAGGCCCGTTCTCTCAAGCAGTTCCCCGTCCGCCACCAAAGAGATCCTGACATCGTATCCCTCTGTCTCCGCGTCAATCTGCTCCAGCAAGGCCAACGCCAAATCAGTCACAGCCTGCCTGTCCCCCGCCGGGCCGTCGGTAATCACATCCAGATTTCCCCGGCTGGGATAGGCCCAGCACTCCAGCACGATCTCGTCAAAGCCCAGGGCAGCCAGTTCCCCACACAGGCCGGCGACATAGGCCTGTCCTTCGGCCTTAGCCGGGTCCAGCCAGCGCAGTCCCAGCTCGTCCCTCCAGTTGCCGTAGCTGGCCCGGAGGGCCACTGCGTTATTTTGATAGGGCAGAGTATTATCCCGGAAACAGCATAGCCTGGCCACCGTGTAGACCTCGCCCTGGTTCCATGCGGTCAGGGCATCGTTGACCGACTGGTCCTGCCCGCTGACTCCGGCAGCTACGGCCAAGGGCTGCTGGGACACCCAGTTCAGCTGGCCCTCCCTGCCCTTCATCTGTAGGATCAGGGCATTAGCTCCGGCCTCCTCCATGCTTCCGACCGCGGTGCCGTCCAGCACGGCGGACAAGGGCAGTTGAAGGGCCGCCGTAAGGGCGCGCTCCGGCTCCTGCTCAGGCTCCTCCCGCCGCTCTGAATCCGAGGGTTGGATCACCACGCTGATGTCTCCAATATCGGGCTCCTCCTTCCCTGGGCGGAGGGCCTGAGGCAGTTGAAACTGAAGGCCCCGGTCCGTCTGGACAATATATTTCTGACCGAAAAATAGTCCCGCCAGCACCAAAATCACCAACACGGTCAGGACGACCGCGATCAATCTCAATATATCGGTCAGCGTTCTGCGGCCGCGATAGCCGCCAAAACCGCCCTTTTGTCGGGACATGGAGCCGTCCTCCTCTCGGGGGTAGGTGACATTTATTCCCTTTTAGGGAAAAAATACCCACTTTGTTTCTTATTATAGCAACTTTTTGTTTCTTTGACAACCGGGTTCTTTTTGTTGTTATTTGTCAGGAGGCTGGGCTTGGTCCGCCCTTTTATGCTTTTCATAAAAAGTCAGGCGGGAGGAGAGCCTTTTCTGCCTCTCCTCCCGCTCTTTAGACCGCCATGCCGCCATCCACGCCCAGGACCTGGCCCGTGACAAAGGAAGACTGCTCGGAGGCCAGAAAGAAAATTGCCCGAGCCACCTCCTCCGGATCACCAGTCCGGCACAGAGGTGTCTGATCTGCCAGAGCGTCCATATCCGCCTGGGACAGATGCCGGTTCATATCCGTTTGGATAACACCGGGGGCCACACAGTTGACCCGAATGTTGGAGGGCCCCAGTTCCTTGGCCAGAGCCTTCGTCAAACCGATGACCCCCGCCTTAGCGGCAGAATAGGGTGCCTCACAGGACGCTCCCGTGGTTCCCCACATGGAGGAAATGGTGACAATCGCGCCCTGCCGCCGCCGGACGAAGGAGGGGACGGCCCCCCGTATGGTATAAAAGACGCCGTCCAGATCTATTCCCATCAGTCGCCGCCATTCATCGCCGCTGGTATCCGTGACGAGCTGCTGGGGCAGGGCGATCCCGGCGCCGCACACCAGAGCGTCCAGAGTGGCGAGAGCTTCCTCCGCCCGAGCAGGAAGGGCAGAGGCCTGATCCGGGCAGGCCAGATCCGCGCCCAGGGCTACGGCACAGGTCCCCATCTCCCGCAGCTCCCGCACCAGCTCCAGGGCAAGGTCCTCCCGCTCGTGGTAGTGGACCGCCACCTGCCAGCCCTGTTCTCCAAAGTACCGGGCGGTGGCGGCTCCGATGCCCCGTGAGGCCCCGGTAATCAGCACAGTGTTGGCCATCTGCTCTCCTCCTGTTCGTTATCCCTCTGTCAGGCTGTTTTTGAAGTTGCCCAGTACCCGGAGATAGGAGGTGGATTGGGACAGTTCCTCCAGGGCCTCCTCCATCCCCGGTCCGGTAAGGGAGCCGGAGAACTCCATGAAAAAAAGGTACTCCCACCGCTTGTCCGGCATGGGTCTGGACTCGATCTTCATCAGGTTGAGCCCGTGGAGCAGGAACACCGTCAAAATACGCTGCAAACTTCCCACCTGGTGGGGGACGGAAAGCAGGACGGCGATCTTGTCCGCTCCGGGGCGCAGTTCCATCACCGGGGAGGTGACTACGAAGCGGGTAGTATTTCCGCTATTGTGGTTGGTGCCCCGGTACAGGATATCCAGCCCATAGAGCTCTGCCGCCCGTGCCGAGCCGATGGCGGCCTTGGTAATGTCTCCGGTCTGGGCCACATACTGGGCGCTGCCCGCCGTGTCCCCAAAAGGGATCTGTTCCCATTCCGGGTGGCGGGACAGAAAACGGTCGCTCTGGAACAGGCCCTGCTCATGGGAGTAGATCTGGGTAATGGTGTCCAGACTCGCTCCCCTAGGCGCCATCAGACAGTGCTCCACCCTAACGGTGTCCTCCCCTACGATATAGTGCTGATATTGGGTCAGCAGCTCATATACCTGGCGGATAGCGCCGGTGGAGCTGTTCTCGATGGGGAGGACAGCATAGTCCGCTTCCCCCCGATGGACAGCTTCAAAGACATCCTCAAAGCGGGCCAGCCCCTGACAGCGGGCCTCCTTCCCAAAGAAGGTGAGGGCGGCCATCTCGCTGTACGCTCCGGCTACTCCCTGATAGACCACTCTGGGCTGGGATACCGGGCAGCGGGCGGCCTCCATAGCCCGCCTGCACTGGTCGTAGCCGGTACTCCCAGATTCCGGCCCGGCCACCAGTTCCAGGCGCCGGCGGAGCAGCCGCTCTATCTCCCGGTCCAAATGGGCCAGTTCTTCTGTCTCTCTCATATCGTTTCCTCTCGTTCCTCACATCGTCAACATCAGTTGAACACGCCCTGCACCAGCACCATATACAGCACCGTCGCCCCAAAAATGGACAGCAGGTCATTCCCCTTCCACAGATGGAGGAGCACTGCCGCGGCGCTGGCCAGCAGGGCGGGGACCCAGCCCGCTGGTGTGGCAAAGGATACTCCCTTCAAACAATATACGATGAGCATGGCGATGACTGCCGGGGGTAACACCCGCCCCAGATAGAGCACCACCTTTGGAGGCTCTCCTCCCCGGTCAAACAGGAGGAAGGGTAGAGCCCTGGTCAAAAAGGTGACCACCGCCATCACCGCGATGGCGGCCAGGGCCTGTCCCGTTGTCATCGTGGTCATCGGGCCCCCTCCTCTCTCACCGCGGCAGGCCTTCTCCGCCCCTGCTCCTCCAGAGTGGGACGGAGAAGCACCAGGACGGCCACCATAATTCCCAAGGCAGGCAGCAGCATCTCCTCCGCCCCCACAGCCAGCAGGCTGACCAGAGTGGCCGCTCCGCCCAGCAGAGCAGGCAGATGGCTGCCGGCGGTCCTCCATTGGCCCACGGCGATGACCAGGAATAGGGCGGTCATGGCAAAATCCACTCCCGTGGTGTCAAAGCCCAGCGCGGCCCCCAACAGAGAGCCGATCACAGAACCCAGCACCCAGTAGCTCTGGTCCAGCAGGGCGACAGCAAAGTAGTAATCGTGCTCCTTCACCCCCTGGGGCACCTTGGCCGAACTAAGCAACGCATAGGTCTCATCCGTCAGGGAAAAAATCATATAAAGCTTCCGGCGGCCCATGCCCCGAAATTTCTCCAGCATGGACAGGCCATAGACCAGATGCCGGAAATTGACCATCAGAGTCAGAAAGGCCGTCTGGCCTAGAGTCGCCCCCGTAGCCAACAGGGAAACCCCCAAATACTGCCCAGAGCCTGCGTATATGGTCATGCTCATCAGAATGGCCCAGCCTACGCCATAGCCCTCTGACTGGAGCATCAGCCCGAAGGCCATCCCGATAGCCAGATACCCCATCAACACCGGTACCGTGGCGGGGAAAGCCGCTTTTAACGTTTTTCGGTCCATCGTCGTTAATCCACCTCGTTACGACATACTATCTTAGGTATTTTAACCGTTTTGCCCCATGGGCGCAAGCCCCAGTGTGGCACAAGAAACCTCTATTTTTGCGCCTTAATTTTATGTAAAGATTTACAACATCTCTCTTGATTTTTTCTTTTCTCTTTCTATAATAATACTACTATTAATATTAATCAGGCTGGTCCACCAAGCCCAGGCTGTTTTCCTATAAAATCTGACAGGCAAGGAGGGATCGTTTTGAAGGAAGCTCTCTTGATCTATAACCCCACATCCGGGAAAGGACAGCTGCCCGGCAGTCTTTCTCCGGTCTTAGACGTCTTTACCAAGGCTGGGTGGCTGGTCACTGTCTACCCCACCCAGTGCAAGGGGGACGCTGTCCGAGCCGCCAAAGAGCTGGGTCCCCGTTTCCAACGGGTGGTATGTGCCGGCGGCGACGGCACTTTAAGCGAAACTGTAACCGGGCTGATGGAGTTGTCCGCCCCACCCATGCTGGGATATATTCCTTCCGGCTCCACCAATGACTGCGCTACCACCCTAAATCTCCCCCGCTCCCCGATCAAAGCCGCTGCCGTCGCCGCCGGCGAAGGCGAGCCCTTTCACATTGACATTGGAAAACTCAATGGGCAGCCCTTCGTCTATGTGGCCGCCTTCGGCGCGTTTACCCATGTGGCCTACGCCACTCCCCAGGATCTGAAAAACACATTTGGCCATCTGGCCTATGTGGTAGAGGGCATTGCCTCTCTGCCCACCATCTCCCCCTACCATCTTAAAGTAGAATACGATGGTCAGGTTCTGGAGGATGACTTTTACTTCGGCATGGTGCGCAACGCCCTGTCCATCGGCGGCATCAAGCTGCCTCAACAGGACGTAGAGCTGGATGACGGACTGTTCGAGGTAGATCTGGTCAAAAAGCCGGTCAGTCTGGCCGATGTCACCGATGGCTTCCAGACTCTGTTCGCTCAGAATCCGGTGGGGGCCGGCTCCCGCATCCATTTCCAGGCTTCCCAGCTTACCTTTTCCTCTGACCAGCCCATTCCCTGGACCATTGACGGGGAGTACGGCGGCGACCAGCTGGTCAACCAGGTGGTCAACTGCCGTCAGGCTTTGACTGTTATCCGAGGGAAATAAGAAGCTGCCTCCGATTAAAAATCGGAGGCAGCTTCTTACGTTGTCAGCATTTGGAATAAAACGATCATCGGCGGCATAGTGGCGGCACACAATACCGAGGTCACCACGTTTATAGAGGAGGTGTACCGGCTCTCCGCGCTCTTATAGAGCTGGGCCATCTGGGTCAACGTAGCGGCTGCCGGACCTATCGCGCACAGCAGGCTGACCAGTAGGATCTGGTTATGTCCCCAGACCCGCTCTACTCCCCACAATAGAGTCACTACCAGCAATGGCAGAATGATCAACCTTAGGAAAACGACCCGGTATATCCCCCGCGAGGAAAAAGCGGCCTTCAAGTCTGTTTCCGCCAGCAGAACACCCACCACCACCATAGATAGGGGGCCCACACAGCTCCCCATAGAGGAAACAGCGGTACCCAACACATCAGGCAGACGGATATGTAAGAAAAACAGTGCCATGCCCATCAGTATGGCACAGAGGCAGGGGTTTTTCACCACTTTTTTCAGGGTGAGCCGGCCTTCGCCCCCCATAAGCTTCTGCCCATGGGTCCAGACTAAGAATCCCTGAAAGGCCATGTAGGAGCAGGTATAAATGACATATTCCTGCCCCAGCGTATTCAATACAATGGGAATAATCAGGTTTCCGGCGTTGCTGTATATGACCGAGGCCTTTTCTGCTGGGGTAAGCTGGCTCCCAGTCCTATCTAACAGCCAGCAGACAAGCCAAAATATTCCATGTATCAGAACCGCGATGGCCAGCGTCACTAAAAACGCCCCCAGGATATTTGGATCATAGTCTGTCTGAAAAGCATTCACCAAGGTACAGGGCAGGGCAATATAGAGCACCGCCTTGGAGAGCACCCGACTCTGGTCCCCAGTCAGGACCCCCGCTTTGGCGGCCAAAAAGCCAGCGGCGGCCATGAGCACCATGGCCAATATCTGCTCCATCAGCATCAGGCTTAGTTCCATGCTTATCCCATCTCCTCTTTTCCCTGTCCGTTTTATTCTAGGAAGTCTTTTCCCTTCCGTCAAGAGGAAATTCAAGAGGGGCGTTCCGGATATAACGACCGGAACACCCCTCTGTTTTATACATTTATTCCGACTTTAGCGCCTGTGCCAAGTCTATCTCCTGAGCGTCGCCCCACAGCCGCTCCAGGTCATAAAACTTTCGAGCTTCGTCGGTAAACACATGGACCACAACGGATGAGAAATCCATCAGCAGCCAGGTGCCGCCCCGGTGTCCCTCAATGTGGTGGACCTGCTCGCCATTTTTCTCCATGGCCTCCTCACAGGCGTCTGACATCGCTTTCACCTGGGTGCTGGAGGTGGCGGTACACAGCACGAAGTAATCCGCCAGCGTGGTCAGCTCCTCGGTCTTGAGCACCTTGATATCCTGCCCCTTTTTCCCGTCCAGGGCCTTGGCCAGCGCGATGGCCATCTCATAAGAAGTCAATCTTCTTTCCCCTTTCTGCTTATATATTGTTGCTTGAAGCCGCTGTCTCCCCTTCTATGAAGGCCTGATATCCTGGGAGGGCGGCGGTTCCTCCTCCGTCTCCTGACTGGTGGAACCGCTCCCCGGGTCGGGGAGCACGTCGTCCGGGTCGATGGTCACGATGGGCGGCGTATCAGTACCCGTTTCCCCCTCTTCGTCAGGGGGCTGGCCGGTACTGCCATTTCCTCCTTCTCCCTGAGAAGAGTCACCTTCCTGACCGATCCCTGTTTCCTCACCAAGGTTCTCGGCCCCTCCGCTGGGTTCCTCCACCGGGGGAACATCAGGCGTTTCTTCCTCTTCTGTGGGCTCCTTCTCTTCCTCCTGAGGCTTCTGCGCCACTACAGGCTTGGCCATTCTAGAGTCCAACAGTGTACCGTTGGTCACACCGTAGCCCCCTCCACTCTTCTTATACATCAGCTGAAGGTCGCTGGACTGGATCTCCCCCACATAGGGATTGAGGCCGTCGTTGAGCAAGGGCAGCAGCTCCTTCTCATTGGCCAGCACCAGAGATGCCCCGTCATAGCTGACGCCTGTCCATGGCAGGGAGACAAACGTCACGTTCTCTTCTACGTTCATCCCAATGGCCAGTTGGGCAAAGGCCAGAATATTGCCCACACTTAAATCGGTAGACACGTTTTCAGTGAATATCTGGGCCAGCGTCGGCAGCTTGAGGAGAATATCCGGCTGGAGGCACTCCTTGATCACCGCTGTGAGGAAGTCCCGCTGGATAGCGGTCCGGCCGCTGTCCCCCAGGGCGTGGGTGCCATCGTTGTTCTTGCGGAAGCGGATAACCTCCATGGCGTCCTGGCCGTTCAACAGGCGGTACCCTGCCTCCTGGTGGATGTGCAGGTCCTGGCCAGGGGTTGGGTCGTCATAGTCCATATCAAAGGGCACCTCGAAATAGACTCCGCCAATGGCGTCCACCAGTTCCCCGACAGCCTCCCACTCCACCAGGACATAGAAGTCCGGGTAGATTCCAGTAAGGTGGCTCACCTCCTGCTTCAAGGCGGTCATTCCCTTTTCCACCCGCTCCTTCTCTGGCAGGTCGCTGGACCCCCGATTCCGGGTGTACACCACATTGAGCCGCTTCTGTGCGCCCCTTGTGGCGCTGGTGTTGATCATCGTGTCCCGGAGCAGGCTGATGGCATCGATAGTCTTATTCTTAGTGTCATAGGTCGCCAGCAGCATTGTGTCTGTGGAATTGCTCACCTGGTCTAAGCCAGCTACCAGGAAGGTATACACTCCCTCTCTTCGGCCGCTCATGGCCACCTGGGGCAGTTCCGCCCCGTCATAACTCAAATCAGAGGTGTCTCCCTGAGTCTGTCCTCCTGTGGTCTGGCCGGGCAGGTCCGACGTGTCGGGCAGCTTGATCCAGGCGCTTAGAATCAGATAGCCCACAATGATCAGGATGGAGAGGAACACCGCGGTCTGTAAGGCGCGGTAGCGGATCTTCTCTCCCCGGCTCATCCCATGGACCCAAGCCCGGTACCGCGCCCAATATTCCCCCAAGGAAGCGCGCTCGGTCTGGACCTGTCGTTTTCCGTGTCTTCTGGTGTGTTCGCTCATTCGGTTCCTTCCTCTATCGTTACTCCGTGGGACCTCAGCCAGTCCCGGGCCTTGAACGTCCTGCTGTGGACAGGCAGCTTTCTCTCTTCCATCTCCTGAATGGTAGTCTCCACCCCCAGGAGAAGGGCCCTGTCCAGATCCTGATAGGCCAGCGACCGCAGGCGCTCCACCCCTTCAAAATCCCGGTTGGGCTCTATGTAATCAGCCACATACAGGATCTTTTCCAGTGTCGTCATGTTTTCCTTGGCTGTCGTATGCCAGAAGATGGCCGAGTACACCTCATCAGGTTCCCCAAAAACCGCCTTGGCGATACACGCCCCGGTCTTGGAGTGAAGCAGTTTGACCGCTGACCGCTCCAGCTCGTCCAGCGCGACCCCGTATTTCTCACACAGGGCCAACTGCTCCTCCAGGTTTAAATACTTGGTGCAGTCATGTAAGATGCCTGCCCGTCGGGCCAGCGTCTGGTCGGCCCCCCAGCGCCGTGCCAGACGGACCGCCTCCTCCTCAGTGCCGCGGATGTGGGCCACCCGCTTCTGTCGGACCATGGAGCAGGAGCAAGCCCGCAGCTCTGGAATGTCCAGATGTTTCAGGTCGGCGTGGGTACCATAGAGCCCATTCATCAGAATGTGCCCATAGACAGCGGGGAGTAGGTACTCTCTCCCCTCCCCCTGGCCCAGCAGCTTCCGCAGGCGGGTGGAGGAGATGTCAACCAGACCGGGCAGAGTGATGGTGGTCACTTTTGCGCCATATCTCTCACAGAGGAAGTCCCGCTGTGGGGCAAAGAGCTCCTCCCCGTCCTGTTCAGTACGGCCAAAGGCGCACACCCCGGCCAGTCTCAAAATGGAATCGGGATCATGCCACAGGTGGAGCGTCAGGAACATATCCGTTCCCATGAGCAGCCACAGCTCCGCCTCCGGATACTGACGATGGAGCTCCTCCAGCGTGTCAGAGGTGTAGCTCTTGCCCTCCCGCTCCAGCTCCAGTGTGGACACCTGGACCACCTTGGGCCGCAGCAGCGCGTCCGCCATTTTCTCCGCCATGGACAGACGGTGCTCCGGCGGGGGCGTACCCTCGGGCAGGACCTTGTGGGGCGGGATCGCCGCCGGGATCAGCAGCAGCCGGTCCAGGCCAAGCACCTCAATGGCCGTCTTTGCCGCGGCCAGGTGTCCCAGATGGGGGGGATTGAAGGTCCCGCCGTAGATTCCGATCTTCATGCCAGACACCTCTCTCACTTTTATCAGGGTGGACGGCCCCAAAAAGGGGCAGCCCCGCTTTGTCAAATTCGGCCGAAGGATGGGGCTGAAGCTCGGCCCACAGCCCATCGCCGCCCAGAACACGCCAAGCGTCAGCGGCTGGCAGGAATAAAATTGATTACCTCTGTTTCTTGTCCGTCACCAGCACGATTCTGTCCTTTTTCTCTTTATTATGGCTTGGACGATAGAGAACAAATTTTGTTCCGATGACCTGGACGACCTCGCTCCGGGTCAGGGGGGCCAACTGCTCGGCTGCCTCCCGGGGGGAGAGCATGGAGTTTTCCAGCACACGGCCCTTGATAAGCTCCCGGGCCTCCAGGGCGTCGTTGGCCTGCTTCACCAGGTTGTCCCCAATGCCGTCCTTGCCCACGATGAGGATGGTATCGATGCCGTTGGCCAGCCCCCGCAGCTGGGCCCGCTGCTTGCTTGTCAGTTCTGCCATATTATGTTATGATCTCCTATCTTTTGATTTCTGTCATTTGGACAGGTACTCCTTCAGTTTGACCTGAAATGCCTCCAGTGCCTTTCCCCGGTGGGAGATGGCATTCTTCTCCTCGGCGGTAAGCTGGGCAAAGGTCTTTTTCAGCGTGGGAACGAAAAACACCGGATCATAGCCGAAGCCGCCCTCCCCCATGGGGGCGAAGGCGATGGTGCCGGGGCACTCTCCCCGTGCGGAAATCACATCTCCGTTGGGGAAACAGCAGGTGATGACGCTGACAAAGCGAGCTGTCCGGGGCATCTGCCCCCTCATGTTCTCCAACAGCAGGCGGTATCGCTGAATGTCGTCCAGTCCCTCGCCCCCATAACGGGCAGAGTACACGCCGGGCGCCCCACCCAGCGCATCCACACACAGGCCGGAGTCGTCGGCGATGGCGGGCAGGCCGCTGGCCTCCATAACAGCCCTGGCCTTGAGCAGAGAGTTCTCCTCAAAGGTAGTTCCAGTCTCCTCCACCTCCACATCCACCCCCGCCTCAGCCTCGGAGCAGACCTCGATTCCAAGCTGGGACAGGATATCGTTCATCTCTGCCAGCTTCTTTTTATTTTTGCTGGCCAGCACCAGTTTCATGTCCTTCCCTCCCGTCTTTTATAGCCCCAATATCTCTTTTTGAAGGGCCTGGAGCCGCAGGATGCCCTTCTCACACAGCTCCACCAGCTGCCGCTGCTCATCCAGGGTAAAGGGACGCTCCTCCCCAGTTCCCTGGATCTCGATGAGGCGGCCCTGGTCGTCCATAACGCAGTTCAGATCCACCATAGCGGAGGAATCCTCTTCATAGCACAGATCCAGCAGGGGCACATCATCCACGATACCGGCGGACACGGCGGCCACATAGCCGCTGACGGGGTACTCCGCCAGCTGACCGGCCTCTATCATTTTTCGGAAGGCCAGCATCATAGCCACAAAGCCCCCAGTAATGGAGGCGGTGCGGGTGCCCCCATCCCCCTGGAGCACGTCGCAGTCGATGGTGATGTTCCAGGGGCCCAGCTTTTTCATGTCCACTACCGAGCGCAGGGCCCGGCCGATGAGCCGCTGGATCTCGGCGGAGCGGCCGTTCAGCTTCAGCTTGGAGATGTCCCGGCGGGACCGCTCCCGGTTGGCACGTGGGAGCATGGAGTATTCGGCGGTCACCCAGCCCTCCCCCTCGGGGACGTGGCGGGGCGGCCGGTCCTCCACGCTGGCGGTGCACAGCACATGGGTGTTGCCGCAGCGGATGAGGCAGGAGCCCTCGGCAAATTTGTTGATATTAGGGATGATCTCCACCGGGCGGAGCTCATCGTTTTTTCTTCCATCGATTCGGGACATGGTAATTTCTTCCTCTCACGTTTTTTCTTTATTGTACCACAGGTCAGGCCAGAAATGTTTGGATAGTGTGTAAATTGATCTCTTAAATTTTCTTAATCCACCAGCCAAAACAGGACGGCGGTAAGCAGCATGGCGCCCAGGACGCCCAGTCCAATCAGATTCTCCCAGCTCTGCTTGGGCGTGACCCCCTCGCCCCACAGGCACATATCTTTCCAGGTGAACCCATCACGCTTCCACGCGGCGATAAACCCAAACCCAAACAACGCGCCAAACAGGCTCCAGTTAAACTCCATCTTCCCGCCCCCCAGTATCTGGCTCCTATCTCAAATCAGTGCCTGGGCAAAGTCTGCGGCGTTAAAGGGCTTCAAGTCGTCTACACTCTCGCCCACACCGGCGTACTTGACCGGCACGCCCAGCTCCCTGGCGATGGCGATGGCGATGCCCCCCTTGGCGGTGCCGTCCAGCTTGGTGAGGACGATGCCCGTGATACCGGCGGCCTCCTGAAACTGCTTGGCCTGGATCAGACCGTTCTGACCGGTGGTGGCATCCAGCACCAGCAAAGTCTCTCGGGCGCATCCGGGCAGCTCCCGGTCAATGACCCGGGAAATCTTGTTCAGCTCGTTCATCAGGTTCTGCTTGTTGTGCAGCCGCCCGGCGGTGTCCACAAGCACCACGTCGCTCTTCCTGGCCTTGGCGGCACTCATAGCGTCAAAGACTACGGCGGCGGGGTCGGCCCCCTCGTGCTGCTTGATGATATCCACCCCAGCCCGGTCGGACCAGATGGTCAGCTGCTCGGCGGCGGCGGCCCGGAAGGTATCCGCGGCGCAGAAGAGGACCTTCTTTCCCTCCTTTCGGAGCTGATGGCCGATCTTGCCGATGGTGGTAGTCTTACCCACCCCATTCACTCCAATAAACAGTACCACAGAGGGGGTGGTGGACAGGTCCAGAGCCGCACCCCCGGTGTTCATGGCCTCAGCGATGATCTGGACCATGGCGGAGCGGGCCTCCTCCATGGTCTTGATCCGCTCCTCCCGCACCCGGCGGCGCAGCGCCTCCACCAGCTCCAAGGTCACGTCCATCCCGGTATCGGCCAGGATGAGGGACTCCTCCAGCTCGTCGTAGAAGTCGTCCGTCAGCTCCGAGCCGAAACTGGCAAAAATGTTGATTTTTTTCAGTTTATCAAAAAAGCCCATGGGCAATTCGTTCCTTTCTTAAAACAGCTTGTCATTCTCTTCTCCGCAGAAGGGGCACTTGCAGCTGTCCAGGTCATAGCGGCCTCCGCACCTGGAACATTTTACCTGGGCTATGGACTGTCCGGCCACCCGCTTGTCCCGGTCCTTTTCTCCCCGGTAAAATTCCAGTTTCCCGCAGTCCGGGCAGCAGTAAACATCCACATCCAGCCCACTGCTGGGCTGATAGTGTGCATCTCCCCACTGCCACCCAATTTGGCCCATAAACAGGTGTTCCCTCTTGATGCGGCTCATGCTCCGGCCGCATCGCAGGCACTTCAGCTTTCTCATATCACCGCTCTATCTTCTCCCCGCACCAGGGACAGAACTGCCCCCAACGGAAGCTGTCGTGGAGCGTTTCTCCGCAGAACGGGCAGAAAGCCGGGGCGTCTGTTTCCATCTGCTCTGTCACCCCCTGACTCTGCGCCAGGTCCGGATTCAGCCGCTCCGGTGGGACCGCCGCCCCCAGCCAGGCGAATATCAGCTTGACAGCGATAAACAGCACTATAATCAAGACGATACCGCCCACAATGGGTATCCAGGTATTTTTCTGATTGTCGTTTTCTTTCACGGTATACCTCCGTAATATCCTCCCCTACCCTATCAGTTAGAGCATAGATCGACCGCCAATAGGCCATCGGGGCCACAGCTTCAGCCCTTCCAACTGAACTCCATCTTGAGGTCATGGGCCATTATCTGATCTTCAGTTCCTTTTCCACGTCATTCAGGTTGATCGTCAGCATCCGGCTTACTCCCTGCTCCTGCATGGTGACGCCGTAGAGCACGTCGGCCTCCTCCATGGTGCCACGGCGGTGGGTGATGACGATGAACTGAGTGCGCTCGGCCATGGAGCGCATATAGCGGGCAAACCGTACCACATTGTTGTCGTCCAGAGCGGCCTCGATCTCGTCCATCACCACAAAGGGGGTGGGCCGGACCTTCAAAATGGCAAAGTACAGGGCGATGGCCACAAAGGCCTTCTCCCCGCCGGACAGCAGGGTGATGATCTTCAGCGCCTTACCAGGGGGCTGAACCTTAATCTCGATGCCGCAGTTGAGGATATCCTCCGGGTCCTCCAGCTCCAGGGTGGCCTTACCCCCGCCAAAAAGCTCCAGGAAGGTCTGGCCGAATGCCTCGTTGATGGTCTTAAACTCCCGTTCGAAGATGGTCTTCATCTCGCCAGTAATATTGGCGATAATCTCCTCCAGTTCCCTTTTCGCCCGGTCCACGTCGTCCCGCTGGTCTGTGAGATAGGTATACCGTTCATTGACCCGCTGGAACTCCTCGATGGCGCCTACATTGACGTTCCCCAAGCCGGAAATGGCCCGCTTCAGCTCTCCAATGCGGCGGCTGGCCCTGGGAACAGACTCAATCTCCACCCGCTGCTGGCGGGCGGCCTCGTGGGACAGCTCATAGTTCTCCCACAGCTTGTCCAGAAGCTGCTTCTCCTCCATGGAGGCGGAAACCTTCTTCTGCTCCAGGCGGGACACTTCTCCCTCCAGACGGAGCAGCTCCTCGTTTTTGCTCTGGCTCTCCCGGGTGGCCTTGATACGCTCCCCCTCCAGCTCCAGCTTCTCCTGGTTCAGGCGGTCGATGGCGTCGGTCCGGCTCTGGTTCTCCAGGCGGAGGGAAGTCAGAGTCTCCTCCTTCTGGGCGATCTCCTGGGCAAAGCCCTGGTTTTTCTCCTCATAGTCCGCCATCAGGGCCCGGCCCTGGTCCCGGTCCCCGGCCATGGATGCCTTCAGGCGCTCCAGCTCCTCCAGACCAGAGCGGGTGGCCTCCCGCTCCGCCTCCAGAGCGGCCTGGACAGCGGTGAGCTGGGCCACCTCCTGGGCGATGCGGGCAGTGCGCTCCTGTAGGTCGGTCTGCCCCTTGGCCTTGCCCTCGGCCTCGCTCTTTAGAGCGGCGGTCTCCCCCTCCAGTTCCTGGATGCGGACACGGGCCGCCGCGGTGTCTGTTTCAATCTGGACAGAGCGGTTCTTCAAGCCCTCCAGCTCACTCTCTTGGCTCTCTCGTTGGCGCTCCAGCTCGGAGACCACGCTGCGGGCATGGGACAGCTCTCCCTCCGCCTTCAAAATAGCGTCCTCCCACTGACGCAGCTGGCTCTGGGCGGCGTCCAGCTCATAGGCGGCGGCAGTTTGCTCCCGCTCCGCCTCTGCCAGTGCCTTGGCCCCATCGGCTACCCGTGCCCGGATGTCAGCCAGCTGTTGGTTCAGCCGCTCCAGCTCGTTGGCCCTGCTCAAGATACCGGCGCTTCGGCTGGCGGAGCCGCCCGTCATAGAGCCGCCGGGGTTGAGCACCTGGCCGTCCAGGGTGACGATACGAAATTTATAGCCGTATTTTCGGGCCGCGGCGATAGCGGCGTCCAGATCCTCCATGACCGCCACCCGTCCCAGCAGGTTGGAAAATACATTTTGATATTTGGGGTCGAAGCGGACCAACTGGTCCCCCACTCCCACGAAGCCGGGCTCTTTGCTCAGGCTCGCTCCCTCCCGGAGCTCTCCCGGTCGGATGGAGCTGATGGGCAGAATGGTGGCCCGGCCCCCATCTCTCCGCTTTAAGTAGTTGATGACGGCCTTGCCGTCCTCCTCCCGGTCCACCACGAGGTTCTGCATGGCCCCGCCCAGGGCGGTCTCAATGGCCACGGTATATCGGTCGGGCACCTTCAGCAGGTCGGCCACCGGACCGTGGATATTCTTCAGCGCCCCCCGCTGGGCCTCTCCCATCACCAGCTTGACCGCCTTGGAGTAGCCCTCATGCATCTGTTCCATCTCTGTGAGCAGCTTGATCCGGGAGGTGAGGGCGCTCTCCTCCATCTGGAGCTTCATGTGGGCGTCCTTCGCGCCCTCGGCCTTTTTCCGGCGGGCCTCCATCCGCAGTTGATAGCCGTTGATGACGTTTTGGACCCCGTCCCGCTCCTCCACCGCGTCATCATATCTGCGCTTGGCGGAGCGCACTTCCTTCTGTCCCTCCTCCAGGCGTCCCTCCAGCTCATTGGCCTCCCGGCGGACGGTCTCATCCCGGTCCAGCACCTCCTGGGCTGCGGCGGCCAGGGCGGACAGCAGAGCCTTGGCCTCGGCAGCGCCGGCGGTGCCCAGGTCAGCCCGGTTCCGCAGCTCCTCCAGCTCCCGGGCCAGAGTGCCCGCCGAGCGAGCGGTCTCCTCCGCCTCCTGACCCTTGACCTTCAGGTCTGACTGGGTTCGGGCCAACTGGCCCTCGATCTCCTCCAGCCGCTCCCGGCGCTGCTCGATCTGGGCGGACAGGGAGCCCTCCCGGCCCTCCTGCTGCTCCAGATCGGCCTTCAACCGGGCGGCGGACTCCAGGTTGTGCTGGATGCTGCTCTTCAGTACGGCGATGGCCGACTCCAGCTCGTTGGCCTGGGCCTCCCGGCCCTGCATCTCAAAGCGGAGGCGGTCCGCCTCCACGTCCTTCTCCCGCATCTGGGCCGAATAGGTCTCGGCGGCGGCATAGGCTTTCTCCTGGGCCGTTCTAGCCTCCTCCCGCTGGCGGGCGGTCTCCTGATAGTCAGCCTCCAGCTTGATATTGCTGGCCCGAATACGTTCCAATGTGTCCAGCCACACGGAGATCTCCAGCCCCCGCAGCTCATCCCGCAGGACCAGATACTTCTTGGCCTTCTCGCTCTGCTCCCGGAGCGGCTCCACCTGAAGCTCCAGCTCCGATATCTTGTCGTTGATGCGCACCAGGTTCTCGTCCGTCCGCTCTAGGCGGCGCTCGGCCTCCTCCTTCCGGTGGCGGTAGCGGGAGATGCCGGCCGCCTCCTCAAAGACCTCCCGGCGGTCAGCGGATTTGACAGACAGAATCTCGTCGATCTTACCCTGACCGATGATGGAGTAGCCCTCCCGGCCCAGACCCGTGTCCATGAACAGCTCGTTGACATCCTTCAATCGGACGGAGCGGCGGTTGATGTAATACTCGCTCTCCCCGGAGCGGTAGTACCGCCGGGTGACCATCACCTCGGACTCCTCCATGTCGAAAATGTGTGAGGTGTTGTCCAGCACTAGAGACACCTCGGCATATCCCGTCTGCTTGCGCTTGGCGGTACCGCCGAAGATGACGTCCTCCATCTTGCCTCCCCGTAGGGCCCGTGTGGACTGCTCCCCCATGACCCAGCGGATGGCGTCGGAGATATTGGATTTGCCCGAACCATTGGGGCCCACGATGGCGGTGATATCCTCACCGAAGGTGAGCACGGTCTTGTCGGGAAAGGACTTGAAGCCCTGGATCTCAAGCGCTTTTAAGTACAAAAAGGCCACCTCATATCTTTCGAAGGCGGGACCGATCCCATCCTTCCTAAGCTCCGAAAAAGGGACAGACCAATAGATGTTATATTATAGCAAAATCCGCACTAGATTGCAACGCCATTTCCAGGTCCGGCGGGCCTCTCCGGGCCTCATTCGCCCAGAGCCGTTTTTTCTGTATTTTAGGGAAATCTTAATCTTTCCTTCAGCGGAATTTAGAACTATTCTGGTAAGATAGGGCCAGAAAAGAAACAAAGGAGGGCTCTGTCATGGAGGAGCGCGCCATCCATATTCTGCTGACCCGGTCAGGCACCTGGTTCTCCCGGCTGATCCACTTGGCCACCCAGGACGACTATACCCACGCCTCGATTGGGCTGGATGGGCCCGCTGGACCCTTTTACAGCTTTGCCAGAAAATACGAACACTTCGCCCTCCCCGCCGGGCTGGTGGAGGAGCAGGTCACCGGCCGCCGGCGGGCGGTCCCCTGCTGCCTCTATGAGCTGAGGGTGAGCCAGGACACCTACATAGCCCTCCGCCGCCAGCTTCAGGCCATGTACGCCCAGCGGGAGGAGTACCATTACAGTGTGCTTGGGGCGTTCGCCTGCTATTTTAACCTGTCCCTCCAGCGGCGGCACCACTTTTTCTGCTCCCAGTTTGTGGCCGGGCTTCTGGCGGATTGCGGAGCGGTGGAGCTGCCCAAGCCGCCCACGTTACTCCGGCCCGCCGACTTCTGCTCCCTCAAGGGGCTCCGGCCCGTCCACCGGGGCCTGTTGGAGGGCATTCTGGTCCAGCCCGCCCTGTAAAAAAGAACGGCAAAAGAGCGGGGACCGGCGATGGCCGCTCCCCGCTCTTTTGATTTGTTAAGGGGCCATCATCCCCTGTTCCCACGCTTCCCTTCCCTCCACGGGATAGACCGTGCCGGTGTCTTCCCCGGACAGGGAGATATACCAGCTGCCCAGCTCCAGGCCCACAGCCTGGTCCAAATCCAAAAACTGTCCAAAGTCCCAGTTGCCCAAGACGCTCTCCTTGCCGGGTGTCATGCACCCATGCCGGATGTATACCTCCTCCAGCCGGCTGCCGTCCTCCAGGATCAGGGAGAAGGGGTGCATCCCCCTCCAGCCCGCCTCATAATCCCCGGTGAGCATGGCCCCCAGGGGGGTGAGCGTCAATTTGCAGGGGAGTTGATATTGGTCCGTCAGCCCGGAGAGGGCATATTCCCGCACCGGCAGGTTGTCCACCCGGAAGGACAGCGCCCAATCCCCCTTGGTCTTCCGGCCCATGACCACATCTCCCCCCGCCGTGGCCCTGGTGAAATGCCCCAGGTCCGCCGGGCTGATATTCTCATAGGAAACCCCCACATAAGTCCGCCCATCCAATGTGTAGTTGATATCACCCAGATGTCTGCACGGGGGCTCTCCGTCCACAAGAATGTCTGCCAGGATGTCCGACTCCTCCGGGTCCGCCCCCTCCGCCAGACGGAACAGCACCTGGAAGGTGCCGTCTTCCGCAAAGCCCATGGAGGACAGCTCCGCCCATTCAAAGCCCTCCAGCGGCGCCGGCGTCTGCCCGGGGGCCACCACCACCTGGCCGTTCTCCAGGGTCATGCAGTCCAGCGTCCGCCCGGTGACCTCCTCCAGGGGCAGGGGCTCACCGCCGAAAGAATAGTATCTGGGCCACACGGAGATCACCTCCAGGGTCAGCTCCTCCTCCAGGCCGCTGGCCTCCTCCCAAAATCCGCTCACCTCAAACAGGGCCGTGTGGGAATCCGGATCGTATCCCACACAGCGGCCGTGTGTGGTCAGAGTCTGTGTTTCCCGCCCGATCCTGCATACAAGCCGGATCTCCCCATCGGTCATCCGCCGGCCGGTCAAGTCCCGCACCTGGACATAGAGCTTCAGGCGGTACTGGTCGGTCACCGCCGACAGGACCTGGACCTCATACCCCTGGTCGGCAGCCGTCCCGGCCTCTATCCTTTGGCTGTACGGCCCAAAGCTCCCAAGGACCTGGGTCAGCTGGGACCGCAAGGTCGGGGACAGGGCCAGGGCCGAGGCGGTCAAAAGAAACACCGCCGCCGCGGTCAGGAGCACCCGAACCCCCAGATTTCCTCTCTTATGACGCCGTTTCTCCTCGGCCATGGCGTTCACCAAGCGGTCCAGCTCCACCTGTGACAGTTTCACCTGGTCCATCTCCCGCCGGTATTCCCGCTCAAACATAGTCCCCCTCCTCTTTCAACTTGTCCCGCAGCAGGGCCCGGGCCCGGGTGAGGCTGGTCCGCACGGCTCCCTCTCTCTTGCCCAGCACCCCGGCGATCTCCCGAATGGACAGCCCCTCGTAGTAAAACAGGTGGACCGGCAGCCGGTAGCTCTCCGGAAGGGACAGCACCGCCTCCAGTACCCCTCCCGGCTCCGGGACCTGGCCGGGGGCAGGGACGCGCTCCGCCTCCTCTATGGGCCGCTCCCGCTTCCTCCACGGGGCGCGGAACAGGTCCTGGGCACAGTTGGCCGCCACCCGCAGCAGCCAGGCCCGGCAGTGGTCCTCGTCCCGGAACTTCGGGGCGGCCCGGACCAGACGGAGGAATGTCTCCTGGGTCACGTCTTCCGCGTCCTCCCGATTCCCGGTCCGGGCATAGGCCAGCCGGTACACGGTCTGCCCGTGGCGTTGAACCACCCATTCCGCCTCCTCCCGTTCCATGGTCCTCCCCCCTTCTCTCGTTCTTTCTATCCAGTACACGGTCCAGCTTCCAAAAAGGTTACAGACAAAATAAAAAGAGGGCTGCCGCCCTCTTTTTATCTTATCCCAGGTCCTCCACCCTCATCCGCTTCAGGTCGTCCTGGGTATCCCGACGGCCCTTATAGTGGAGCCAGATGCCGCCGAAGACTACGGTGGGGATGTTGGATACCAGAAGCATGACTACTAAGGTGACGACGGTCTGGACGGCGTCCGCCCTGGCCCGGTCCGGGTCATAGTTGGGGTCCGGGTACTGGTCGATGATATTCCCCTCCCCGTCATAGACGGTGACAGTGCCGCCCCTGCTTTCCCATCGCTGGACCGTTTCCCTGTCCTGGCCGCTCTCCAGTCCAGCGTTGGTCCCTCCCTCCAATACGAGGGACCCGCCGCCAGAGAAACTAGTAAAAGAGGCCAGACTGAACACCATCAGCAGGGACAGGCACAGGGACAGCGCTGGCAGAATGAGCCCCAGCTTTAAGCTCTTTTTACACAGCCAGACCTGGAGTACAATCAACAGGGCGATGGGCACCAGCAGAAACGCCAGCCATATGAGCAGCCCAAATATCCCCATTACAGACGCAATCATCATAATATTATCTCCTTTCACGCCCTCGGCTATCCGAGGTCCGTTCCCTTCGTTCTCTTATATTCAGCGATGAGCAGTTTGGCGGTGTCAAAGTCCAGCTTATCATTGACCACCAGCCGCTTGATGGTGGCGATATAGGGGTCGGCGGCGGTATCCTCCCCGATCCTGATTTTCTGGATCAGGCGGTCCAGACGGAGCCGGACCGTTGGATAAGTCACCCCGTACTGGGCGGCCACCTCCTTCAAGGAACCGGAGGCGAGGATGAACTTTTTGATAAAGGACACATCCTCCTCTTCCAAGCCGGTCATCCAGTCGGGCAGCAGTTCTATGGCCACGGGGCCACCTCCTTTCTCTGTGTTCTCATTATATACTTTAATTTTATTAAAGTCAATCTTTAATTTAATTTTTTATTTTCTTTTATAAAAGTAAAATCCCCCGCCATAGGGCGGGGGAATGAGACGGGGCATGGTCCCTTCAGATTGTATTCTCTTCTTTCTTCCTCAGAAAGGAAAACTTGGTTTCCGAGCACACCACGGCCACGAATATCAGTCCAAATCCGATCAGGAGCCGGCCGGTCACCGGGTCGCCATAAAACAGCACGGAGAACAGCACGCCAAACACCGACTCTAGGGACAAAATGACCGAGGCGGAGGCGGGGTCGGACCAGACCTGGCCCACGTTCTGAAACAGGAGGGCCACGGTGGTGGCCATGACACAGAGATAGGCCATAGGCAGGACTACCGCCGGGTCAGTCAGCGCCTGGGCGGGAAATGTCTCGGTCAGCAGGCCGCCAATCCAGGCATACAGCCCGGCGAAGGCGAACTGGAACACAGTGAGCAGAGTGATATCCTTTCCCGGTGAGACCTTGGCCACCGCCACAATATGGCTGGCATAAAAAAAGGCGGCCACCAGGGTCAGCAGGTCGCCGGCGTTAATGGTCAGCTCCTCTGTCAGCGAGACAAAGCCAACTCCGGTCACGCACAGCAGGGCCGCCGCGATGTTGAACCGGTCTGGCCGGACCCGAATCACCGCCCAGGAGAGGAAGGGGACCAGGACACAGTAGACGGCGGTGAGAAAGGCGTTTTTTGAGGGAGTGGTCAAAGTCAGGCCGAAGGTCTGGATAGAGTAGGCCAAAAAGAGGAAGGCGCCCATCACCGCCCCCCGCCACAGGTGGTCCCAGGTGAATATCTGCCACTTTTTCCAGGCGATCAGGGCCAGCAGCACTGCCCCGGCGGTAAAGCGGATGGCCAGCAGATAGAAGGGAGGCAGGGCGTCCAGGGCGTTCTTCATGATGAAGAAGGAGGTACCCCAGATGATGGCGGCGGCAAAGAGCATGGGCTTGGCCAGCAGTTTCATTGTCTTTGGGGACATGGATATCAACTCCCGATTGCAGGATCAGGGCCCGCTGTGGTATCATAGGCGGGATGGGCCGCCGAAGCGGGTCAAAAACGGGGATATTATAGCAAAAAACCCCGCCGGGCGCAAGTAAAAAAAGATGAGCGCCCCTGTGTAGGCCGCCAGCCTGTCAAATCGCATCCTTTCTCCCCATTTCCGCTTCTGGAGGTCTCTTATGTACTTTTTTGATCTGGACGGCACCCTGCTGGACTCCAACGGAGTGTGGCTCGACATCGACGTGGAATTTCTGGGCCGCTTCGGCATCGGCTCGGTGCCGGAGGACTACACCGACTATGTGACCCACCACGGCTTTGATGACTCGGCCCGATACACCCGGGACTATTTCCGCCTGCCCCTGACTCCGGAGGAAATCATTTCTGCCTGGCGGGAGATGGCCCGGTCGGCCTATGCCGGCCAGCTGGAGCTGAAGCCGGGGGCACGCGGATTTCTGGAGCGGGCCAGGGCGTCCGGCATCCCCCGCGCCCTCCTCACCTCCTGCATCCCCAGCCTGTGCTCGGCCGCTCTGGAACACCACCGCCTCCTCCCTCTGCTGGACCGGGTCTTTACGGCCGCAGAGCTGGGGCTGGAGAAGCGGGACCCGGAACTATACCGCCTGGTGGCCCGGCTGTGCCGCCTGGAAGCGGGAGATTGCGTCCTCTTTGACGATTCCCCCGTCTACTGCCGGGCCGCCAGAGAGGCGGGCTGGCAGGTCTATGGAGTATCTGACCCGGTCTTTGACGACCGGGCGGAGGAGATGCGGGAGGTGTGCGGGCCAGGCCGCTTTCCCTTTGACCTGCGTTCTCCTCTGCCCCTTCATCTATGACAGGAGGCCGGCGCCCAAAGAGTGCCGGCCTCCTGCTACTATCGAAAAAGTGGCTTTGCCACTTTTTCGAGAAAAGCCGCACGCAAGGTGTGCCTCGATTCCCAGCGGAAAAGTCGGCCCACCCTGCGTGAGAGGTGTCATTTCCGACGCACATGTCGCCGGAAATGACGAGATTAAATTTTATTCCATCGCCTGCGGGCGACGGAACTCCTTGCAGGAGGGCTTTTTTTACAAACTGAGGAGGCCGGCGCCCAAAGGGTGCCGGCCTCCTGTTTCAAAAAGAGGGAATTGAAGCTCACTTGGCGGAGATGACCCGGACCTGGTCCCCGATGGGGTCCACATAGATGGTCAGGTCGCTGGAGAATGCCTTGATGGCCGCCAGACGCTCCTCGCCGCTGTCCTGGCTGAACCAACTGTCTTTCGCGTCCCGGATGCTCCCGGTATCCCGGCAGCACTCCACATCATCGGCCACCCGATAGGTGCGGCCACCCGCGTTGACGTACTGGACCCCCTGGCTCTCGAAGAAGTCGCTGGGGGACACGCTCTTGATCTCCTCCAGTTCGATGATGGACACAATCCGACCATTGGAACCCACAGCTACACCAGCCATAGTGCCGTTCTTTCCGGCAAATCCAGTGTTTTTCAGGTCAATCGTTCCACTTCCGTTGACCAGGTTCCACTTCTTGGATTCCTTTTCCTCTCCAGTATCTTCTCCATCGTCATCCAAGACAGGGGTAGACGTGGTCGTGGAGATAAGGATACCATACTCATAGGCGTTGCCTGTCACCCGGTCCAGTACGATATAGTCCACATAGTTGGAGGTGTTCAGGTGATAGGTGGCGATCTTTTCTCCGGGGATGGAGGCCATATTCAGGCTGGTGGGGTCCAGCTTTACCATAGCGCCGCCGTTGACCTGCTCATAAATCTGGACGCCGGCGCTGACGGTATAGCTGCCCAGCTTCCCCTCCTCCACCAGGAACTGGCCGGAGGTGGACTTGGAGGACAGTTTGCTGGCGCTGATCTTACCCTTGGCGCCAGAGGAGATGGTGACCAGCTGGTCGGCCAAGTTGTCGGCGTTGCTGATGGTGCCGGACAGCTCCAGGGTGCCGCCGTTGGGGAGGAACACCGTGGCCTTGCCGCTGTCCACCATGCCGATGGCGGTAGAGCGTGTCTTTCCGCTGGGGGCAGCCATGCCAGCCACCTTGCCGTCGGCGGTGAGGAGCAGGGTGACCTGGTCGCCCACCTTGTAATCCCCGGTCATCTCCCAGGCGCTGTCCAGCACCTCGAAGGTATGGCCCAGCACCTCGATCTCCGTGGGCGCCTTGGAGTTGGGACTGGCGTTCTCATAGATGCAGGTCAGCCTCAGGTCAGATACGATCAGGGTATTGCTCATGCTGTCATAGGTCACCACATCGTAGGGCTGGATCTGGGACATGGTGATGGTTTGACGGCCCTTTTGGATGTTGAAGTTAGTGGCGCCGCCGGTGAGCTGGTGGAACATGGCGGTGCTGGGGCTGCCCATGACCACCACGGCGTCGGAGTCGATGGAGGAGGCGCTACCGCTGGCGTAAACCGCCACGATCTTGCCCCGCTCGGAATACATGGTGATCTGGGTGCCCGACTTCAGGACGGAGTAGCCCTCCATATAGCTCTTTCCCTCTGTGGCGTCGGCGGTATAGAGCAGGGTATCCTTGGACATGGTGTACTGGCTGCCGCCGCTGGCTTTCACATAGCTGGGCTGGGCGTCGCCAGACAGGATGATGGTGGTGGCGCTGCTGTCGTCAGGGACAAAGGTGACGATCTCATCCTTGTCATTGAGCACCAGGGCCCCCCGCTTGCCCTGGAGGGCGTAGGGGTTGCCCTCTCCCTCGGCGGGCAGGTATGCCTCAGACTCCTTGTTGGCTGTGGTCCGGATGGCCCCGTCCGAGGTTCCGTCGTCCGTTTCCACATTGACCGCCAGGATGATGGTGTCCTCCTGGGCCTTGCCCAGTGTCGTATAGTAGTCGCTGCCCTCTCCATTCTTGCAGCTCAGGGCGTTGACAAACAACTGGGCGGCCTGGCCACGGGTCAGAGCGGCGTTATAGTCGCTGGGCAGGCCGTCGCTCAACCCGATGGACTCAGCCAGGTTCATATAGCTCTGGGGCCAGACGGCTCCCGCCTGCTCGCTGGAGTAGCCCAGCACCCGAATCAAAATGGTGGCCGCCTGGGCCTGGGTGATCTTCTCGTCCGGCTGAAAGCGCCCATCACCCACACCGGAGATCAGGGGGACCTCCCGCTCCCCGTCCTTGACCGTCAGGCTGGCGGCCAGGTTCACATAGCCCTGGGCCCAGTGCTTGGAGGTAACGTCGGAGAAGATAGTGCGGGTGGCGTGGATGGGGACCTGATCCCCCTGCTGCATAAACTTGACTACCATGGTGCAAAACTCAGCCCTGGTCAGGGTGCCGTTTGGATTGAACTGGTTGCCTCCAGTGCCGCTGACCACGCCCATCAGGCGCAGGATGTCAGCGTTGACGGCGGTCTCCCGGTCGGAGATATCGCCGAAGGAGGAGGTGCCGGCCGCCCCGATGGGCATAACTGCCAGAGAGGCGGCCAGGGCAGAGGCCAGCAGCCAAGAAATCAGTCGTTTCAATTTCATGTTATCTCTCCTTTTCATCCGCCCCCCGGCCGTGGTCTCAGTTGAGAGGGCACGGTCAGAAACGAGAGGCAGGACGTGTAATGAGGGCCCGGCCCGGCCGGGGTTCCCAAATAAAGCGGACTTTGCCGCAGGCTAGTCCGCCCGCAGAGCCTCCACAGGCTGCAGGCCAGAGGCCTTAATGGCTGGGAACATACCAAAGAGGATGCCCAGCACCACGGAGAACAGGAAGGCCCCAATGGCGATCATGGGGTCCGGAGTCAGGATCATCCCCTCAAACACGTTCTCCATCAGTTTTCCCGCGATCATAGTACCCACATAGCCAATGCCAATACCAATGAGGCCTCCGATGCCGCAGATCACCGCCGCTTCAATAAGGAATTGGGTGATGATACTGCTGCGCTCGGCACCGATGGCCTTTCGGATACCGATTTCCCTGGTACGTTCTGTGACCGTAACCAGCATGATGTTCATGATGCCGATGCCGCCCACCAGCAGGGAGATGCCGGCGATGGCCCCCAGCACCAGGGACTGCATCAGGCTGGCGTTTTCCATCTCCTCGGCCGAGCTGTTGTCGCTGTTGATATAGTAACTCCCGTTTGCCATGTTGCCGTTCTCGTCCTTGGGGAACATCCCGGACAGATAGGCGTCCAGCAGGGTCATGGCCTGGGTGGTAGCAGCGGCACTCTTTGCCTTGACCACGTAGGAGTCGATGGTATTGTTCTTGTTCATGGTCCGGTTGAAGGTGTAGGGGATGATAATGACATTGTCCATCTCCGGCCAATACTGGATGTCCATGGGCTTGTAGTAGCCAACCACCAGGAAGGGCTGCCCGTTGAGAGTGATGGTCTCCCCCACCGGGTCGGTGTAGTCAAACAGAGCCTCCTTGGCTCCGGAGCCCAAAACACAGACGGCATTGGTCTTTTCCACATCCAGATAGGAGATCTCTCGGCCATTTGCCAGCTGGTAATTGTTGCACACACCATACTGATCAGAGCCCAGCTTAATATGCATCATCTTTTCCCAGTCCATATTGCCGTTCTCCCAGTCGTTGACCGACAGGGTCTTGGCCCCGTACTGGACAGTGATTTTATCCCCAAGCTCTACATCCGGGGTAATGCCATCCACCAGGTTACTGAGGGACAGACAGTAGTCATAGAGCTTCTGCCCGGTTTCGTTGTTCGTGTCATACCAGGAGTAGGCCTGGACTGTGATCTTGTTGTCCCCCATCTTCTCGAAGTATTCCATGTTCTTTTTATTCTGCCCCTGGACCACGGACACCATAATGACCACTGAGGCCACACCAATAATGATGCCCAGCATGGTCAGGAAGGAGCGGCCCTTTTTCATGGCGATGGATTTAAAGGCCATTTTGAATGCCTGCCAAAGATTCATTCCCAGTCCACCTCCTGAGGATGGTCCGAGGTGATCCTGCCGTCGGACAGACGGACCACCCGCTTGGCGGTGGCGGCGATGCCATCGTCGTGGGTGATGAGGATGACAGTGGTGCCTCCCCGGTACAGGTCCCGCAGGATCTCCAGCACGTGGCGGCCTGTCTTGGAGTCTAGGGCGCCCGTGGGCTCGTCGGCCATGATGATGGGGGGCTTGGTGGCAATCGCCCTGGCGATGGCCACCCGCTGCTGCTGGCCGCCGGACATCTCGGAAGGGCGGTGGTGGGCTCGAGAATCCATGCCCACCTTGGCCAGGGCCTCCATGGCCAGATCCTCCCGGTCAAAGATAGACACCCCCCGGTAAATCAGGGGCAGGGTCACATTCTCTAGAGCGTCCAGCTCCTGGATCAGGTTGTAGCCCTGAAAGATAAAGCCGATCTCCTTATTCCGGATATGGGCCAACTGCTTGTCGGACAGAGCAGTCACGTCGGTCCCCTCCAGGTAGTATTCTCCGTAGGTAGGGATATCCAGACAGCCCAGCACATTCATCAGCGTGGACTTGCCGGAGCCAGACTGACCCACAATGGCCACAAACTCCCCCTTGTCGATTTGGAGGGATACCCCGTCCAGGGCCCGGACCTCGCTCTCCTTGCCCTCGTTGTATATTTTATAGAGGTTTCTGATGTCAATGAGCATCTTTCCACCCCGCTTAATAGCCATAGCTGCCGTCTGTCACGGTATAGTTGACGAACACCTCGTCCCCCTCCTGAATGCCGGAGACAATCTCCACATTCTGGGTGTCAGAGATGCCGGTCTCCACGATGACTGGGTAGTAGCCCTCCTCCTCGCTGGGGAAGGTGCGCTTCTCGCCCGGTGCCACTTCAGGCAGCTCCAGTTCGGGCACGTCGTCCGGCCGGCTGTCCCGCTTGACAAAGACCACACTCTGGCGGGTGCCGTCCATGTCGCTGAAATACTTGACCGAGGTAGTGGGGACCAGAATACAGTCGGCCGACTCGCTGGTGACAAAGGAGTATTGGAGCCAGGCACCGTCCATCAGGCTTCCATCCACGTTGTCCACCGTCAAAGTGACGGGGTAGCTGGTCATGCCTTGACCGGCCTGGGCGCCGCCCATGTCAATGGAGGTGACTAATCCCTGATATACCTGTCCGTTCCAATCCAGGTCCACATAGTTGCCCGGCTTGATAAAGGAGATGTTCCGGTCATCTACGGTAATGGTGACCAGCATGGTCACGTTATTGGAGATCATAACAACGGTGTCGCCGCTCTTGACCTCCTGGCCGGGAGTCAGGTTGCAGGAGGTGACGGTCCCGTCGATGGGAGCCACGGCATTAAAGTCATTGAGGGCTTTCTGGGCCTCGTCCAGCTTGGTCTGGGCGCTGTTGATCTCCTCCTGCTTGGAGCGGATCTGGGAATCAATGGTGGAGGAGCCCAGATAGAGCAGGGCCTCCCCGGCCTGGACGTTGGCGTGGTCGAGCAGATTGCCGATGGCGGTCACCGGGCCGCTGGCCTTGGCAATGATGTCCCGTGACTCGTAGTATTCGGTCTTTCCGTTCTCGTAGGGATAAATCGCGGTGCCGTCAGCGGCAGTCAGGACAGCGGAGGCGTCCATTTCAGCAGTCAAAGTACCGGGGTTGTCAAAGACGATGACCGCCTCAAAGTGGACGGCCCCTTCCGGGGATATGTAGCTGACCTTGTTGATCTTCTCCACCCGTCCCTCAAAGGAGCCCATAACAGCTGGGATGGACACCTGGACCGACTGGCCGGTGTGGATCTCTTTCTCATAGGCGTAGCTGAAGTAAAGGGACAGCTTCAGCTTCTTATCGTTCACCAGAGTAGCCACTGGGGCGGACTTACTCACCTCGTCGTCGATATGGAACTCCTTGACCTCCTGAAGCTTCCCGGCGAAGGGGGCCCGCACCGTCAAGTTGGCGGCCTCTTCCTGCAGGTCGGCCATATCCTCCAGCAGATTATTCAGTTCCTCCTTGGCGTCCGTCACAGCATCCTGGGCTGCCTGACTGTAAATGGTGTACAAGGGATCGCCGGCCATGACAGTCTGGCCGCCAGTGACAAAGACCTCCTGCACCGTACCGCTCTGGGTCAAGGTAATGGCAGCCGATTCCTTGGCCTTGGCCGTACCTGAGCCGGACACCTTGCTCTGGATAGTACCAATCTGGGCGGGCTGGGCCATGATCTCTCCCTGCTCTTCCCCGCCGGAGTGGAGGAATTTGTAGAGCAGAAAGCCTCCAATCGCCAGCACCCCAGCCACGATAGCCAGTATGATAGCATTTTTGACCGCTTTCTTTTTTCCTTTTTTCACCGGTTTCATCTCTGGGGGCGCGGGGGGTGTCTGGGTTGGTACGGCAGGCTGGGGAGTTATGACTTCTGACATGGCAGCTTTTCCTCCTGTAAGCGGTAATGATAAAGTGAAATGTCGGCGGGCCAAAGGCCCGGGGACGGGATAGACCAGTCCGCAGATATCATCCCCATTATAGGGGCTGTCTCCGCCGGAAGCAATTACAAGGCGATTACAAATCCTTAAAATTCTATTAAGGCTCTCTCCCGCTCCGGTAAATCCCTATATAATGTTAGACGTATTTTCTCCGTAAATGTTGCCTTTCCTCTCATACTTTTTTCCTGTTTGTAAAAAAGAGGCACATCGCCATCCCCGACATGCCTCTTTTCTGCCGCTTTACAGTTTTTCCATGTGCGCCGCCGCGGACTTCAGCATCAGACGCTTGGTCCCCACCTGGTCAAAGGCAATCTCCAACAGGGCGTCGCCCCCCATCTTCTGGACGGACAGGACCATTCCCTGTCCGAATGCCTTGTGCCGGACCGTATCCCCCTTCTGGAAGGCAGGGAGGCTGCCGCCTCCCCCCGGCGCTCCAGCCCCCACAGGGGAGGAGGCCAGAGGCTGTCTGGTCCGGGCGCTGCCGGTGGCACCGCCACCAGCGCCCGACATGGCCCGGACAAAGCCTCCATAGGAGGGTTGGGGCCGTGGGTCTCGATCCGTCCGGCTCCCGCCCTGTCCAGCCTGGGCGGAGCGGCCACCTCCGTAAGTCGGGCGCTGATAGGAGCCGTAGCCCCCATAGCCGGAGGAGCGGCTGGGCATACCGCTCCAGCCCTCCTCTCCCCCGCCCAGATCGGGCAGGCAGCTCCTGCCTAGCCGCTCCAGGTGCTCCGGGGGGATCTCCTCCACAAAGCGGGAGGGGCGGTTGGAGCTGGTCCGTCCAAAGAGCATCCGCTGATTGGCGCAGGTGAGGTACAGCTTCTCCTTGGCCCGTGTCATGGCCACATAGCACAGCCGCCGCTCCTCCTCCATCTCCTCCGTTTCCCCAATGGCCCGGATGCCAGGGAAGATGCCCTCCTCGGCCCCCACCACAAAGACCACAGGGAACTCCAGCCCCTTGGCCGAGTGCATGGTCATCATCACCACGCAGTCCTGGTCCGGGTCGTGGCTGTCTAAGTCGGTGTACAGGGCTATCTCGTCCAGAAAACCCGCCAGCGAGGGCTCCTCCCCGGCGTTCTCCAGATAGCCGTGAATGGAGGTGAGCAGCTCCCGCACGTTCTCCAGCCGGGTGCGGTCCTCCACGGTGTTCTTGCTCTCCAGCATGGTGGCATACCCGGTGCGGAGGATCAGCTCCTCATAAAACTGATCCAGGGGCAGCTCGTCCAGCAGCCCGGCCAGCTCCCCCATCAGGGCGGTGAAGCCGGCCAGCTTGGCCGCCGACCGCTCCAGCTCCGGGTACATCCGGGCATTGTCGATGACGGCGTAGAGTGAGCTCTCCTCCCGCCGGGCGATCTCCTGGGCGGTCTCAATCGTCTTGGCACCGATGCCCCGTGGCGGATTGTTGATGATGCGGGTGAGGCGCAGGTCGTCCTCCGGGTTGTTGAGGACGGCCAGATAGGCCACCATGTCCTTCACCTCCGCCCGGTCAAAGAACCGAGTACCCCCGATGATGCGGTAGGGAATCCCGTTGCGCTTGCAGGCGTTCTCTATCTGGTTAGACTGGGCGTTCATCCGATAGAGGATGGCGTGGTCCTTCCACTTTCTGCCCTGGCTGTACCCCTCCAGAATACGGGCAGCTACATATTGGGCCTCATCGTTCTCATTCATGGCGGCATAAAGGGTAAGCTTGTCCCCCTCCCCCGCCTTCGTCCACAGCTCCTTGCCCTTTCTTCCCTGGTTGTTGCGGATCACGGCGTTGGACGCCTCCAAAATATGTTTGGTGGAGCGGTAGTTCTCCTCCAGGCGGATGACCCGGCAGCCCTTGTACTGTTTTTCAAAGGAGAGGATGTTCTCAATGGTCGCTCCCCGGAAGCGGTAGATGGACTGGTCGTCGTCCCCCACCACGCAGAAGTTCTCATAGCCTCCGGCCAGGGTGGAGGCCAGCAGATACTGCAGGTTGTTGGTGTCCTGGTACTCGTCGATGAGCACATAGCGGAACTTCCGCTGATAGAACTCCCGCACCTCGTCAAACTGCTGGAGCAGACGGACGGTGTGGAAAATGATGTCGTCAAAGTCCAGGGCGCTTGCCTCCCACAGCCGGCGCTGGTACTCTGCGTATATCTTGGCGATCTTGGTCAGCCGGAAGTCCCCAGACCTCTCGCACTCGGCCAGATACTGGTCGGCCAGCTTCATGGTATCCTTTGCCCTAGAGATGTAGCCCAGCACCGACCGGGGCGGAAACTGCTTATCATCGATTCCCAGGTCCTTCAGAATATCCTTCACCACCCGCAGGGAGTCGTCAGTGTCATAGATGGTAAAGGAGGAGGCGAAGCCCAGCTTCTCAATATCCCGGCGGAGGATGCGAACACAGGCGGAGTGAAAGGTGCTGGCCCAGATATCGTTGGCAGCCGGGCCCAGCATTCTGGCCAGACGGTCCTTCAGCTCACCCGCCGCCTTATTGGTAAAGGTGATGGCCAAAATGGTCCAAGGGGCCGCCGGGTCCAGGGCACACAGCCGCTCCTGCCGGGCCTTGTCCCCCGCCCCGGTCCGGACATACTCCTCCAGGAAGGTCAGATCATCCTCTGTCACCCACTCCGGCACCTCTGTGCTGTCCGAGCCGCGGCCATACTTCATCAGGTTGGCGACGCGGTGGATGAGCACGGTGGTCTTGCCGCTGCCCGCTCCGGCCAGCAGCAGGAGCGGACCCTCCGTGGTCAGGGCGGCCTTTTGCTGCTCTGGGTTCAAATGTGAAAATTCCCGGGCAATAGCCCCCCGGCGGGCCTTACAAAATCTCAGTTCCAGGTCGTGATTCAGCATGGGGCAAACATCCTTTTTCTCTTTAAAATTATCTTTTTCATTGTAGCCCAAACTGGTCTGGTGGTCAACCAGAAGACGCCCCCGCTCCTTCAAAATATTCTCAGCCTGTCCCCTTTCCCAGCTTCCTGGCATACTGTCCCGCCGCCCCGCATAAGATACCCCGTGGGACAGCCCCAGGCCCGTCCCGCTCCTTCGTGCAAAAGCAAGATATTGTCCCTTCGTCCCTCTCTTTTCCCTCTATTTTGTGTTGACTCCAAAGAAATTGCAACCGTTCTGTAACCATTTTTTCACCTTCTCGTAACACCTTCGATACGATGGTAACAGCTCTCAGTGCTATACTTAAAACAAGAATAGGAAAGGAGGTCTTCCCATGAAAAAACTGCTGTTGACCACAATAATCGCTTCCCTGCTCATCCTGCCCTTTGGAACTGTGGCTATGGCCGACATGACGGAGGCCCCTGACACCCAGGCAGAGCAGCTGGACTACGCCCCCGGCAACGTCCCCGCCGAGACCGGCGCTCTGGACTCCATGACCCCCGCTCTCCACGCGGCCATCCTGGCCATGGTCAATCTGGGCCAAAGGGAGTTGGATCTCTCCGACCCGGTGGCCGCTTGGGAAACCTTATATAATATGCTCAGTCTGTACGGGCAGATGGATGACCGCTCTGAGTATCTGGACGAGGAACTGGTCCTCCCTTCTGAAACGGTGATGGACTATGCCTCCGCCCTCTTTACCGGCACAGCCCCTTTGAGCCCTATCCCCGAGGCTCTTTCCGACCGGATTCGCTACGATGGAAAGCTGGACAGCTATCTGCTTACCTGCGGCGACGACAGCCTGGCCGAGATCCAGCTCACCTCCATTCGAGAATTAGGCGGTTCCCTCTCTGTGGATGGCTCCCTAGTCTATCTGGTAGACGGTTCTTCCCTAGCCCAGTTCCACGCTCAATTCGCGCGGCAGGACAATATGTTCGGCTATGTTATCACTAATCTGACTCTGGGGTAAAACCCATATTCCTCCTTAAGAAGGCACATCGGAAACGATGTGCCTTTCTTTTTTCTCTTCCAGTATATTTTTCTTCTCTTCCGTCCATATTTTTCAGGAAACCTTGCACTTCTCCCGCCCAATGTTTATAATATGGTGAATAGAGAAGAATCTAAGTTTGAGGTGTCATCCCATGGAACAGAACATACAAGACTACATCAAGCCCGGCCGCCGGGCCCATCTGGTAGGTATCGGCGGGGTATCCATGGCCCCGCTGGCAGAGGTCCTGAAGGGGCGGGGCGTCCTGGTCACCGGCTCCGACATGCGTGAAGGCGAGGCGGTAGACCATCTGTGCTCCCTGTCCATTCCGGTGACCATCGGCCATCTGCCCCAGAGCGTGGAGGGAGCCGACTGCGTCATTCGCACCGCCGCCGTCCACGACGATAATCCGGAGATTGCCGCGGCCCTGCAGGCCGGTATTCCAGTCTTTGAGCGCGCCCAGGCCTGGGGGGCCATCATGACCCACTACCAGAATGCCCTGTGCGTCTCCGGCACCCACGGCAAGACCACCACCACCTCTATGTGCGCCCACATCTTTCTCGCCGCCGGTCGGGACCCCTCCGTTATGGTCGGCGGCGTGCTGCCCATCCTGGGGGCGGGCCACCGGGTCGGTCACGGCGACACCATTATCGCCGAGGCCTGCGAGTACTGCAACTCTTTTCTCTCCTTCTGCCCCACGGTGGCAGTGATTCTGAATGTGGAAGAGGACCACCTGGATTTTTTCCGGGACCTGGCGGACATCCAGCACTCCTTCCGCTCCTTCGCCCAGCTGGTCCCCGACCGGGGCTGGGTGGTGGTCAACGGGGATAATCCCAACGCCCTCCAGGCCATCCAGGACTGCGGCCGCCAGACCATGCGATTCAGCCTTCGGGACAGCTCCGCTGACTGCCGCGCGGATCATATCTTCTGGAACAAGGGGCTTCCCGAATTTGATATTGTGGTCCACGGCGTGAAGTATGCCCACGCCGCTCTCAACGTGGGGGGAAGCCATAATATCTCCAATGCTCTGGCCGCCGCCTGTGCCGCCTATGTGCTTGGTGTTCCTGGCAGCGCCGTGGAGGAGGGCCTTGCCTCCTTTACCGGGGCCGGACGCCGCTTCGAGAAGAAGGGGGAGTTCCACGGTGCCATGGTGTACGACGACTACGCCCACCACCCCGATGAGCTCCACGCCCTGCTCACCATGGCAAAGAGCCTGGGCTACGCCCGTGTGGTGTGTGCCTTCCAGCCTCACACTTATACCCGTACCGCCGCCCTGTTCCAACGGTTCGTCCAGGAGCTAAAGCTGGCAGATGTGGCCATTTTGGCAGAGATCTATGCCGCACGGGAGAAAAATGACTTGGGCATCTCCTCTAAAGACCTGGCGGACCAAATTCCGGGAGCAGTATACTGTCCCACGTTGGATGAGGTCACCGCAAAGCTTCGGGAGCTGGCCCAGCCTGGAGACCTGCTCCTCACCGTGGGGGCGGGGGACATCTATCTGGCAGGAGAGGCCCTGCTGCAATAAAATATGCCCCGGACATCTGACGGTGTCCGGGGCATATTTTACTGCTATTTGCCTCACATACGCCTAGTTTTGCGGGATATCAGGCAGAGAATCAAAGCTCATCCGGCGCATGCCCGCCGTGATCCCACCACCTATGGTCCTCTGAAGTGGACTGGCCCAAAGTTACTTCTCTTTGTCAGCATTTAAATTCCGATTTGGCGCTATTATAGTTTCTTGGTACAGACTTGCTAATGCTTTATTTTAAAATGACCGGTCCCGTCAGGCACAGGCCAATTCACCTACCCCCGCACAATTTATATATCTTCCGATTCTCTTTTACGTTTCCAACTAGAAGGGCTTGGATATTTTTCCGGGTAATGATCAGATAACGAAGCAAAAACAGCCTCTTTCAATGAATGTTAAAATGCGTTGCTTGCAGCAACGGGCAGTTCCTCCTATAATTGTCACAAATACCGCAAGGAAGGAGATCATTTCGAATGCTCAATGAAAATATGAAAGCAATCAGAAAAGCAAAAGGGCTTTCGCAACAAGAGCTCGCTATCAAGCTGAATGTGGTGCGGCAAACCATTTCAAAATGGGAGCAGGGATTGTCGGTTCCCGACTCTGATATGTTAATCGCCATATCAGAGGTGCTGGAAACACCTGTAAGTACGTTGCTTGGAGAAAAGGTTATCGCGGCAGAAGCAGATGACTTAAAGGCGATTTCCGCAAAGCTGGAGGTGATAAACTTACAGCTCGCACAGAGAAAAACCACAAGGCGAAGGGTCCTGCACGGGCTTCTCATCTCGTTGTGTGCGGTTATAGCAGTGGTCTTTGCATTCTTATTGATGCAAAAAAGCCCTTACTTGGGCTGGGATTATAGCGATCCTGAAACCGCTGTTCTCGGAGTGGCATTTCACTCGTTTGAATGGCTGTTTGTTAGGGTGGCACCGATTATCCTGGTGGGAGCAATCGCGGGAGTTTTTTTAACACGGAAGAAAGGATAGGTCCGCTCCGCTTTTGGAACACAGTACAACTATTTTTATAGCGCAATACCTGTCTAACCATTGCAAGACCAGCACTCCGGGTTATCTCCCTTTGTTGGAACCGGCGGAGTTTATCTCATGACTCATCACCCACCACGCAGGAGGGGACAGGGAAAAGAAACGGTTGCGTTTTACACTGTCCGCCTGTACAATGAGGAGGAAACGTCAGAGGAGGGGTAGCCGTGCGGCGTTTGAAGAAGGCCTATCTTGAGATCACCAACATGTGCAACTTGGACTGCCAATTCTGTCCAGGCACCAGACGGACTAAGGGCGTTCTCTCGCCGGAGGGATTCCAGACATTGGGAGAGCGTCTACGTCCCCACACCGACTATCTCTATCTTCATCTGATGGGGGAGCCCCTCCTCCACCCCCACTTGGCGGAGATACTGGAGCGGGCGGAAAAGCTGAAGTTTCGGGTGATGATCACCACCAACGGCACCCTGTTGGGGGAGCGGGAGGACCTGCTCTGTTCCAGTCCGGCGGTGGAGAAGGTCAGCATTTCTCTTCACTCCTTTGAGGGGAACGAGGGCGTGGGAACGCTGGAGGACTATCTGGCCGGGTGCCTTGCCTTCGCCCGGCGGAGCGCCGGAGCTGGAAAGAAGTGTGCCTTGCGGCTGTGGAATCTGGACGGGGAGGACACCAGAGGAGCGAACGCCCGGAATGGAGACATTTTAGCCGCTCTGGAGAGGGACTTTCCGCGTCCCTGGAGAGAGGGGCGTCGGGGGACTACCCTAGCTCCTGGCGTTTTTCTGGAGTGGGGAGAAAAATTTGACTGGCCGGACCTAGGCGCCCCGGAGGGGGACGGCGCCGGCTTCTGCTATGGCCTGCGGGACCAGGTGGGTGTGCTATGGGACGGGACCGTGGTCCCCTGCTGTCTGGACCATGAGGGGGATATCTCTCTGGGGAATTTGTACGATCAGCCCCTGGAGGAGATCTTGAGCAGTCCCAGAGCCCAGGCCATCTACCAGGGATTTTCCCAGGGCAGGGTCAGGGAGGCGCTATGCCGCCGGTGCGGCTACATGCGCCGCTTCCGGTGAGGGGATCGGGCCTCTACGGGGCAGGAGCATAGATTGAGGTGAAAACATGGACATAAACAGGAAAAAAGAACTGATGGAGGCATATAAGAACCGCCGCCCGGAGATGGGGGTGGTGTCTGTCCGCTGTCTGGCCACTGGGGAGTCCTTTCTGGGGACCTCCTCTGATACCAGGGCCACCATGAACGGCATCCGGGTCAAGCTGAACGGCGGACTGTATCCAAACCGCCGCCTTCAAGAGCTGTGGAAGCTCCACGGGCCAGAGGAATTTGAGATATCAGTCCTGAGGACGCTGGACTATGAAGACCCTGGGGAGGACCATAC
>NZ_JAOQKF010000002.1:150560-286769 GCF_025567565.1 Muriventricola aceti
TCTGGGTGACCTCCAGGTGATACTCCCGCCGGTCCTCGGGGGACTGAACCTTGCGGATATACCCCTTCTTGACCAGGCTGTTAATCTTATAGGCCGCATTTGGAGGCGAGATGCGCATAAAGGTAGCAAACTCGTTGATGGTGGGACGGCCCAGGGCCTGGATAGTCTCCATGGCGAAGGTCTCCACCGTGGTCAAACTGGCCTCCCGGTCCTGAAAGCGCCGAAAGATCTCCTGGTAAAAATGGAGCTTGAATTTGGTATACACGTTAAAAAAAGCTTGGTCCAGCACAACATCGCCCGCTTTCCCGCAATGAGCGTATCAATCATTTTTGGGCTCTAAAAACCACTATTACTATATACCAGATAGGAGAAAAGGGCAACAGTTTCGCTGATCTATCGCGCCGCATCGGTGATGGCAAAGGTGAGCTCCGCCACACAGGCCACCTGTCCATCCACCAGTGCTTTACATTCCCCGATGCCAACAGGCCCCCGCCGCTTGGTCAGAACACACTCCATCTCCAGCACATCGCCGGGGACCACCTTCCGCTTAAAGCGGGCGTTTTTGATCCCGCCGAAGAGGGCCAGCTTGCCTCGGTTCTCCGGCAGAGCGAGGATGGCCACCGCCCCCACCTGGGCCATAGCCTCCAGAATGAGGACACCGGGCATCACATGCTCCTGGGGGAAGTGGCCGCAAAAATAGGGCTCCCCTACGCTGACGCACTTGCGGCCTTTGGCCCACTGGCCCGGCTCACAGTCCAGGATGCGGTCTACCAGGGCGAAAGGGTACCTGTGGGGCAGAAGCTGGGCGATCTGATCAGAATTAAGTTCCATCTCTTATTCCTCCCACTTTTTGAAGAGAATGCTGCCGTTGTGCCCGCCGAAGCCCAGAGAGTTCGACAGGGCGTACCGAATGTCTGCCGTCCGGCCGGTATTGGGCACTACATCCAGGTCACACTCGGGATCGGGGACCTGGTAGTTGATGGTGGCGGGGACGTAGCCATGATGAAGGGACAGGGCGGTGAAGATGGCCTCGATTGCCCCCGCCGCCCCCAGGGTATGGCCAGTCATGGACTTGGTAGAGCTCATCATCAGATGGTAGGCGTGGTCCCCAAACACCGTCTTGACAGCGGTGGTCTCACCCGAGTCATTGAGATGGGTCGAGGTGCCGTGGGCATTGATATAGTCTACCTGTTCTGGAGATACTCCCCCATCGGCCAGGGCCAGCGCCATGGCCTTGGCCCCGCCAGAGCCGTCGGGCCTGGGGGCGGTCATGTGATAGGCGTCACAGGTGGCTCCATAGCCCAATACTTCAGCGTAGATCTTAGCGCCCCGCGCTAAGGCGTGGTCCAGCTCCTCCAGCAGGAGGATGCCGCAGCCCTCCCCCATAACGAAACCGCCCCTCTCCTGGTCAAAGGGGATGGAGGCCCGGTTGGGGTCTTCGTTCTGGCTCAGGGCCTTCATAGAGGTAAAGCCGCCTACGGCCAGGGGGGTGATGGACGCCTCTGTGCCGCCGCAGAGCATGACCTCGGCGTAGCCGTCCCGGATATAGTGGAAGGCGTCGCCCACAGCGTTGGTGCCGCCCGCGCAGGCGGTGACGGGGCAGGTGCACATCCCCCGGAAGCCGGATCGGATAGCTACCTGGCCGGCGGCCATGTTGCAGATGCCGGTGGGAATGTAGAAGGGGGACACGCGGTCCCACCCCCGCTCCAGCCCGCGGCTGTGCTCCGCCTCGGTGATGGACAGCCCGCCGATACCGCTGGACACACTGACGCCGCAGCGGTCCGGGTCGGCGGAGGAGACATCAAAGCCAGCATCGGCCAGCGCCTCCTGGGCCGCCACGGCGGCAAACTGGGTAAAGCGGCCCATCCGTTTGGCGTCCGCCTTTCCCAGCAGCTCCTCCGGGGCGAAGCCCTTGACCTCGGCGGCCAGCTTCACCTTCAGCTCCGAGGCGTCGAATTGTGTGATGGGGGCGATGCCGCACACGCCCTCCCGGACCGCCTGCCAGCTGTCGGGACAGGTAAGGCCCAAGGGGGTAACGGCCCCCATTCCAGTGATGACTACTCTACGTCGTTCCATGTTATCTCCCCCTCTCACATGGACATGCCGCCGTCCACCGCCAGGACCTGGCCGGTGATATAGGCGGCCTGGTCGCTGGCCAGGAAGGCGACCGCCTGAGCCACTTCCTCCGCCGCGCCCAGACGCTGGGTAGGAATGGTGGGCAGCAGAGCGTCGCGGGCCGCCTGGGGCAGGGCGGCGGTCATATCCGTGTCAATAAATCCGGGGGCAACGGCGTTGACTGTGACGCCTCTGGAGGCCAACTCCTTGGCCAGGGATTTGGTCATGCCGATCACGCCGGCTTTGCTGGCAGCGTAGTTTACCTGTCCGGCGTTGCCGTGGAGCCCCACCACCGAGCTGAGGTTGACAATGCGCCCATAGCGCTGCTTCATCATGGTCCTGGCCACCGCCTTCATGGTCAGGAAGGCTCCCTTCAAATTGGTATCTAGCACCTGGTCCCAGGCGTCCTCCTTCATAGTCATGAGCAGGCCGTCCCGGGTGATGCCGGCGTTGTTGACCAGGATGTGGACGGCTCCAAATTGCTGCAGGGCGGCATCCACAAGGGCCTTGACCTCATCCGTCTTAGATACGTCGCAGCGCATGGCGGCCGCCTTAGCGCCCAGAGCCTCGCAGGCGGCTACCGTATCCAGGGCGGCCTGCTCGTTGCCGGCGTAGCACAGCATGACATTGGCCCCGCCCCGGGCCAGCTCCAGACAAATGGCCCGGCCGATGCCGCGGCTGCCGCCTGTGACGACGGCGGTCTTTCCGGTAAAATTCATTGATCTTTCTCCTTCATCAGCTGTTCCAGAGTGTTTTTCAGTCCTTCCACGTCCGCTGTACTCTCTACGGCGCAGACAGGGAGTCCAGGTACTGTCTTGCGGACAAAGCCGCTGAGGGCTTTGCCCGGACCGATCTCCACGATGGCATCCACGCCCTGGTCGGCCATGGATCGGATGGAATCCTCCATCCAAACGCTGCTCTGGACCTGTCGGACCAGCAGTTCGGGGATGGAGGGATCGTCCTCCTGGCGGGCCCGGCCCAGACAGTTGAACAGAACTGGGAACTGGGGCTGGCCGAAGGCGATCGTTTGGAAATAGTCTGCCAGCTCCTCCCCGGCGGGGGCCATCAGGGGGGTGTGGAAGGGACCGCTTACCTTGAGAGGCATGGTCCGCTTGGCCCCCAACTCCTTGGCAATGAGGGCTGCCTGTTCCACTGCGGCCCGGTTGCCGCCGATGACCATCTGGCCGGGACAGTTGTAGTTGGCGATGACCACCGTGCCCAGGGCGGAGGCCCGCTGGCAGGCATCCTGGAGGGGCGCGCGGTCCAGGCCCAGGACCGCGACCATGGCGCTCTCTCGACCGCCTGCCGCCCGCTCCATGGCCTTGCCCCGGAAGGCCACCAGCCGGATGGCGGCAGCGGCATCAAAGACTCCGGCGGCGTGGAGGGCGGAGTATTCTCCCAGTGAGAGGCCGGCGGCCAGTTCGGGGAGGATACCCCGCTCCCGCAATACCGCCGTCAGACCGGCCGCGAAGGCCACCATGCAGGGCTGGGTGTACTGGGTCTGGTTCAGCACTCCGTCGGGGTCCTGAAAGCAGACCTGCTTTAAGTCAAATTCTACGGGGGCGCTGTCAAAGACAGCGCGAAAGGCGGGATATGCCTCATAGAGGTCAGCACCCATTCCTGGGTGCTGGCTGCCCTGTCCGGCGTAAAGAAAGCCAAGCTTCATTGAGCGGCCCTCCATTCTTCCATGATTTGGTCCATCTGCCGGCTGACAGTGGATAATTGTGTGATTTCTCCGGCGTTGGAGCCGCAGAAAAACAGCCCGTTTTCCCAATCCCCCTGGACGGCGGCGATCAGGGCTCCGGAGATACAGTAAGGGGTGGTCTTGGGGTTGCAGGGCACCAGGCAGTCGATACACCGCTTTGGGCTGGGTTGAAGCCCTGCCTCCACCCGGCGGATCAAAGGACTGTGCAGAGCGCGGCCCGGCATCCCCACAGGGCTCTGGACGATGGTGATGTCCTCCGGTCTGGCCCGCAGGAGGGCCTCCTTATAGCCCTGACTGGCATCACATTCCTGGGTGGCGATAAAACGGGTGGCGAACTGGGCCCCGGCGGCCCCCTCTCTCATATAGCGGGCCATCTCGGCCCCATCCTTCACCCCGCCGGCCACAAAGACCGGGATGTCCCGCTGGTATTTCTCCCGGAAGGGGGCCAGCGCCTCCAGCACCTCCCGAAGCAGCTCGGAGAGCGGCCTGGGGCTTCCCTCCTGTGCCTGAAGGGCCTCCTCCTTGGTGAAGCCCAGATGCCCGCCGGCGAGGGGGCCCTCCAGCACCACGAAGTCGGGAATACGCTGGAAGTGGCGGTCCCAGAGCCGGCTGATGACCGAGGCTGAACGCCCGCCGCTGACCACAGGGGCCAGGGCGGCGTTGCTCTCCGGAACCTCGGCGGCGATGGCTGGCAGGTCCCTGGGCAGGCCGGCCCCGCAGACCACAGCGTCCACCCCAGCCTTCAGGGCGGTGCGGACGCTGTCGGCGTACTGGGTAGTAGCGACCATGGCGTTGATAGCCACCATGCCGGCTCCGCGGGCCAGCTCTTTGGCCCGCTTGACCTGGCGTGCCAGGGCCCGAAGATTGGCCTCCTGGGTATTGCGGTAAAAATCAGGCTCCTGGAAGCCGCAGGCCGCTGTAGAGATAGTGCCCATCCCGCCTTTGGCGGCCACCGCCCCGGCCAGCCGGTCCAGGCTGACTCCAATGCCCATCCCGCCTTGAAGGATGGGTAGAGAGAGGGTCCTCCCTCGGATCGTTACCGCCATTGCTGACCTGTCGCTTCCAGAACGGCCTTTCCGCCGGCATACAGCTCCTCAAAAATCTGGCGTAGGGGCCGGATCTCATGGAGCATACCCGCCACTTGGCCGGACATGACGCTGCCGGTCTCTACGTCGCCGTCAAAGACCGCCCGGCGCAGGCCGCCCAGGGTAACCTTCTCCAGCTCCTCCAGAGAGGCTCCCCTCTTTTCCAGAAGCAGATACTGTCTGGCCATCTTGTTCTTCAGCACCCGGACCGGACCTCCGATGGACCGGCCGGTGACGGTGGTGTCGCTGTCCTTGGCCTTGAGCAGAGCCTGCTTGTAGTTGTCGTGGATGGGACACTCCTCGCTGACCAGAAGGCAGGTGCCGATCTGGACGCCGCAGGCCCCAAGGGCGAAGGCGGCGGCCAACTGGCGGCCGTCGGCCACGCCGCCGGCGGCGACCACGGGCACGTCCACCGCGTCGATCACCTGGGGGACCAGGGCCATGGTGGTCATCTCTCCCACATGGCCGCCGGATTCCGTGCCCTCGGCGATGATGCCGTCCACCCCGTACCGGGACAGCCGTCGGGCCAGGATGGTGGCCGCTACCACGGGGAACACCTTGACCCCGGCCTCCTTCCAGGCGGGGATATACTTGCCGGGGTTGCCCGCTCCGGTGGTCACTACCTGTACCTTCTCCTGGGCGATGATTTGAGCCATCTGATCGGCGGCAGGATTCATCAGCATCAGGTTGACGCCGAAGGGCTTGTCCGTGAGGGAGCGGCACAGGCGGATCTGCTCCCGCAATTCCTCCGGCTCCCGGATGCCGCCGGCGGCGATGACACCCAGGGCGCCCGCGTTGGAGCAGGCGGCGGCGAACTGGGGAGTGGCGATGTTGGCCATGCCCCCCTGGATAAAGGGAAACTCCGTTCCCAGGATCTCGTTCAGCTTTTTCATAGTCCTTCTCCTCAAGCAAATTCCACCAGGGCTCCGCCCCAGGTAAGTCCGCCGCCGAAGCCGACCACCAGGACCCGGCTGCCGGGGCCGACGGTGCCCGCCTCCTCCAGCTCGCTGAGGACCAGGGGGATGCTGGCCGCGGAGGTGTTGCCGTATTCGGCGATATTTTTATAGTATTTTTCCGGCGGAATATGGTATTTCCGGACCACCAGGTCGATGATCCGGGCGTTGGCCTGGTGAAAGACGAAGAAATCCACATCGTCCATAGTCTTTCCAGTCCTGGCTAGTACCTGGTCCACGCACCAGGGCACCGCCTCCACGGCGAATTTAAAGACTCGGGTCCCCTCCATTTGGATAACCGAGGGCTCCCCAGTACCTGGGCCGGCGATACGCAGGATATGCTCATCCCCGTGGCAGCCCAAAACTGCGCTGATAGAGGGCCAGTCCTGCCGGCACTCTACCACAGCGGCTCCAGCCCCGTCCCCAAAGAGGATACAGGTGCTCCGGTCATTCCAGTCCACCATGCGGCTGAGTACCTCGGCTCCCACCACCAGGCCGTATTTTCTGGGGGAGGAATTGAGCAGGCACTCCATGGTGTGCAGGGCAAAGAGGAATCCGGTGCAGGCGGCGTTCAGGTCAAAGCAGATGATGTCGTTGGGCAGCCCCAGCTCCCGCTGAAGGGCGCAGGCAGCGGAGGGCACGATGGTATCCGGGCTGACGGTGGCCACGATGCAGGCCCCGATTTCCTCCGGGGCCACCCCCGCTTTGTCCAGCGCCTGCCGGGCGGCGGCGGCGCACAGGCTGTTGTGGCTCTCGGTCTCACAGTGGTGCCGCCGGCGGATGCCGGTACGGCTGCTGATCCACGCGTCGTTGGTATCCATGATCTTGGACAGATCATCATTGGTCACTACATGGGCCGGGACACACCGGCCCATGCCTTTGATCTTGATCCCGTTCATTGGCTCTCCTTCTGGGGAGCGGCCGCCCCCATTTTTCTGAATTTCTGATAGCGGTTGGCGGCCAGATCGGCGGGCTTTTTCTTCAAAAGCTCCCCCAGATGGCGGCTGATAGCCTGGTCCACCTGCTCAAAAGTGATGGCAGGGGCCAGATGGGCGCCGCCCTGGGGCTCGGGGATGACGCTGTCCACCACCCCCAGCTCCAGCAGGTCCGGGGCGGTGAGCTTCATCAGCTGGCAGGCCTCCTCATGGCGGGCGGCGTCTTTCCACAGGATGGAGGCAAATCCCTCAGGGGACAGGATGGCGTACACCGCGTTCTCCAACATAAGGACCCGGTCGGCCACCCCTAAAGCCAGAGCGCCGCCGCTGTTCCCCTCGCCGGTGATCAGGGCGATGACCGGGACAGTGAGCTGGCTCATCTCCATCAGGTTCCGGGCGATAGCCTCCCCCTGCCCTCTGGCCTCGGCCTCCAAACCGGGGTAGGCCCCGGAGGTATCAATAAAGGTGAGGATGGGGCGGCCAAATTTTTCCGCCTGCCTCATCAGGCGCAGGGCCTTACGGTAGCCCTCCGGGTTGGGCATGCCAAAGTTACACTTCAGGTTTTCCTCCAGGTCCTTCCCCTTCCGGGTGCCGATGACCGTGACAGGCCGGCCGTGGTACAGGGCGATACCGCCCAGAATGGCCGGGTCCTCACCGCACAGCCGGTCCCCTTTCTGCTCAAAAAAGTCGGTGAACAGAGCCTGGATATAGTCGTTGATATTGGGCCGCTGGGGGTGCCGGGCGATGGCGACCCGCTGGGCGGCGGTCAAGGTATCGCTCATGGGCGGCCTCCCTTCTGGTGGAGAAGGAGCAGTTGGGAGATGGTGTCCCTCAGCTTCGACCGGGGGACCACCTGGTCCACAAAGCCATGCTCCTCCTGGTACTCCGCCCGTTGGAAGCCCTCAGGCAGAGTTTGGCCAATGGTCTGCTGGATAACCCGGGGACCGGCAAAGCCAATGAGGGCTCCGGGCTCCGCCAGAATGATGTCCCCCAGGGAGGCAAAGCTGGCGGTGACCCCGCCGGTGGTGGGGTCGGTGAGGACGGAGATATAAAGCAGGCCCTTTTGTGAAAAGCGAGCCAGAGCCGCGCTAGTCTTGGCCATCTGCATCAGAGACAGGATGCCCTCCTGCATCCGAGCGCCGCCGCTGGCGGCAAAGAGGATGAGGGGCAGCTTGTTTTTAGTTGCATACTCGATGCCCAAAGTAATCTTTTCTCCCACAGCGGCGCTCATGGAGCCCATCAGAAACCGGCTGTCCAACACCCCCACCACGCACTTGCGGCCATCCACAGTGCCGGTGGCGATGACGGCAGCTTCATTGAGGCCGGTTTTTCGCCGGCTCTCCTCCAGCTTGGACTTGTAGCCGGGGAAGGATAAGGGATCGCCGGCGGGCAACTTTTCAAACAGCTCCCGAAAGGAGCCGGAGTCCAAAATGGTGCTGAGGCGGTAATAGGCTCCGATGGGGAAGTGGTAGCCGCACAGAGGACAGACAAAGAGATTCTGGGACACGGCCTGCCGCTCGCTGATCTGGGAACATTTGGGGCAGGTCATGGCCTTCTCATTGGGCACATAGCGTTCCCGCAGGGCCTTCATGGCCAGCAGGCGGGACCGGCGCTGGGCAAAGATGTTGTTCACTGGGCCCCCTCACTTTCTTCCAGCCGGCGGCTGAAGTCCAGCAGCTCGGCCAGATTCTCGTCCAAAAACGCTGTGGTGCAGCTTCCCCGAACAAAGGCCGGGTGGTACAGGATCTGATAGGACAGCTCCGCGTTGGTGGCAAAGCCCTCCAGGGCAAACTCCTCCAGACAGCGGCGCATCCGCTTGATTGCCTCCAGACGGGTGGGGGCGTGGACCAGCAGCTTGGCCGCCATGGAGTCGTAGTAAGGAGACAGGGTACATCCGTTATACAGGCAGGAGTCCACCCTAACGCCCGGCCCGCCAGGGAAGTGGAGAAACTCCACAGTTCCGGGACAGGGCTGAAAGTTTTTCCCAGGGTCCTCAGCGTTAATGCGGCATTCGATGGAATGCCCGGTGAGGCACACCTCCCGCTGGTTCACATCCAGGGGCAGGCCGGAGGCGATTCGCAGCTGCTGACGGACCAGGTCTACCCCGGTAATCAGCTCAGTGATGCCGTGCTCCACCTGGATGCGGGTGTTCATCTCCATAAAATAAAAGTGAGTCCCGTCCGAGTCCAGCAGAAATTCCACCGTACCCGCGTTCTCATAGTCCACCGCCTGGGCGGCCCGGACGGCGGCGGCTCCCATCTCTGCCCGCAATTCAGGGGTGAGGCACCAGGCGGGGGCCTCCTCGATCAGCTTCTGGTTGCGGCGCTGAACCGAGCAGTCCCGGTCCCCCAAGTGGATCACATTTCCCTGACGGTCAGCCAGGATCTGGAACTCAATGTGGCGGGGCCGCAGGATCAGCTTTTCCAGATACATCTGGTCGTCGCCGAAGCAGGCCCGGGCCTCCGCCTTGGCAGCCTGAAAGGCGGCGGGCAGCTCCTCCGGAGAGTTGCATCGGCGGATGCCCCGGCCGCCCCCGCCGGCGGAGGCCTTCAGCAGCACCGGATAGCCGACCTGCTCCGCCCAGGCCAGCGCCTGCTCCACCGTATCCACCGGCCCATCCGAGCCGGGGGTCACCGGCACGCCGGCCCGCCGCATAAGATCCCGCGCGGCGGATTTTGAGCCGGCCTTACGGATGGTGTCGCCGGAGGGCCCGATGAAGGTGATCCCCTCCCGGACACACAGGTCGGCGAAGTCGGCGTTTTCTGACAGGAAGCCATAGCCGGGATGGATGCCATCGCACCCCGTGGCTTTGGCGGCGGTGAGCAGGGCGGACTGGTTAAGGTAGCTGTCCGCGGCCTTAGCCGGTCCAATGCAGAGGGACTGGGTTGCCAGCTGGACATGGAGGGCCTCTTGATCCGCCTTGGAATAGACGGCTACGGTTTCAATACCCGCCTCCCGGCAGGCCCGGAGGATGCGCAGGGCGATCTCTCCCCGGTTGGCGATGAGCACCCGCTTCAGCATGGCTGATAGCGGAAGAGGGGCTCGTCAAAGGCCGCCAGCTGTCCGTCGGCCTTCAGCGCCTCCTCAATGACGCAGTCACAGGGAGCGGGGATCTCGCTCATCATCTTCATAGCCTCGATGAGGCACAGGGGCTGGCCCTTCTTCACCCGGTCGCCCACGGATACAAAGGGGGGCTGGCCGGGAGCCGGCGCAGCGTAGTAGGTGCCCACCAGGGGGGCGTTGACAGTGGGCCCGCTGTTCCGGTCGGGGCGAGACTCCCCCCCGGTGGGACGGAGCGCGGGGGCAGAGGGGGCTGCAGAGGCGGTGGAGACAGGCGCCCCTCCCCGGCTCAACTCTATGGAAAAGTCCTGGGTGGACAGCTTTAAGGTGTGGAGAGAGCTGTCCTCAAACCGGGAGATCAGATCAAAAATTTCTTGGTTGGTCATGAAAATTCCCTTTCATAGAAAGTGGTCCCGCCGGAAAAGAGATTGTCTTCCGGCGGGAGCCTGTCAGTTGCTGTGGTCCTTGAGGTAGTTCATGATGTCGCCGACGACCTTCATCTGGGCCAGGGAGTCGTCGTCGATGGAAACGCCGGTGGCCTCCTCCAGCGCCATGGCCAGCTCCACAGAGGCCAGAGAGTCGGCGCCCAGGTCATCCACCAAGGCGGCCTCCAGGGTCACCTGCTCCACGTCGCAGCCCAGAGATTCGGCGATGATATTACGTACCTGCTCAAAGTCCATACGGATTCTCCTCATTCTTGAAATTCAATTATTTTATTTAAAAAATTTTAACTAAAATAATTTAAACACATTGTATGCAGAGAAGGGGCGATTGTCAAGCAAAATTTTGTCGGGGGAAAAATATTTCCATCTATGCGGAAAATCCATCTGGGGATAAAGAAGGCTTTTTTGGCGCATCTATACAAGGGTAAGAAACAAAAAGAGAGGGGTGGCGTGATGTCGTCCATTTGGGAGCAGACCGTCCGGAGAGAAGATCGGCCTCCCCTGGCGGGAGATATCCAGGTCCAGGCGGTAGTGATTGGGGGCGGGATGGCAGGTATCCTGACTGCCAAAGAGCTGGCTGGGCGGGGAGTGCACACCGTAGTGTTGGAGGCTGGACGGCTGGGCGGCGGTCAGACCGGCAGGACCACCGCCAAGATCACCGCCCAGCATGGCATGATATATCAGGGCCTGATCCTCCATTTTGGAAAGGAAAAGGCTAGGCAGTATGCCCTGGCCAACCAGCGGGCGGTGGAGCGATACCGGGGGATGATAGAGCAGGCGGGTGTGCTCTGTGATTTTCAGACCTGTCCGGCCTATCTCTACTCCCGTTTGGCGGCGGAACCGCTGGAGCGGGAGGAGGAAGCCTGCCGCCGGCTGGGCCTGTCAGTGGGATTTACAACCCAAACGACTCTCCCTTTCCCAGTAAAGGCAGCGCTGCGGATGGAGGGGCAGGCCCTGTTCCATCCGCTAAAATTTCTCCACTGGGCCGCCGAGGGTCTGACTGTGTACGAGGACACTCCAGTGACGGCGGTGCGGGGGGACGAAGTATTGACGCCGAAAGGTAAAGTGAGGGCCGAACATATCGTCTTTGCCACCCACTATCCCTTTGTCAACCTGCCCGGCTTCTATTTTACCCGGCTCCACCAGGAGCGCAGCTATGCGGTCGCCCTAAAAGGGACGGGAGAACTGGACGGGGCCTATTATGGGGTAGACCCGGGCGGCCTGTCCCTTCGGCCCTTCGGCTCCATGGTGCTGCTGGGGGGCGGCGGACACCGGACCGGGGACAACCGGGCCGGGGGACAGTACCAGATGCTGGAGGACAGTGCCGAACGGCTGTGGCCAAACTGCCAGGTGGCAGCACGCTGGTCGGCCCAGGACTGCATCACACTGGACGGAGTGCCATATATCGGCACCTTTAGCCCAACCAGGCCGCGGTGGTATGTGGCCACCGGCTTTGGCAAGTGGGGAATGACATCCTCTATGGTAGCCTCAGAGCTCATCGCAGACCAGATCTGCGGCAAGGAGAATGCTCTGGCTCCTATTTTTTCTCCCCGTCGCTTCAGTATGCTGGCGGCCAGAACCATGGCGAAAGAGGGGGGCCAGGCCGCACGGGGGCTGGCCAGGGCGGTCTTTGCCCAGGGAGAGGGCTCGCTGGACGGGCTCCCTCCGGGCCACGGCGGCCTGGTATCCTGGCAGGGGAAAAAGGTAGGCGCCTACCGGGATAAGGAGGGGCAGCTCTACCTAGTGGACCCACGCTGCCCCCACATGGGCTGCCAGCTGGAGTGGAACCCAGAGGAACGGAGCTGGGACTGCCCCTGCCATGGCTCTCGGTTTGACTATGAGGGCCGCCTTCTGGACGGACCAGCCCAGACGGGACTATAAAATAAAATCCACCCGGCGCTGATGCGTCCGGGTGGATTTTTATAATGTGAAATGGCTTACAGGCCGGCAGACCGGGGTGCCTCATGGATATTGTGCTTCTTGGCGTAGCCGGTAAGCATGAGGGTCAGGGCCCCATCGCCAGTGACATTACAGGCGGTGCCAAAGCTGTCCTGGAGGGCGAAAATGGTCATCATCAGGCCCGTACCAGTATCGTCAAAGCCCAGGACACTGATGATGAGTCCCAGAGAAGCCATGACCGTACCGCCAGGAACACCAGGAGCGCCCACGGCGAAAATGCCCAGCAAAAGGCAGAACAGAACCATGGTCAGGGGCTCAGGCAGCTTTCCATAGAGCACCTGGGATACCGTCATCACGAAGAATACCTCGGTCAGCACCGATCCGCACAGGTGGATGTTGGCGAACAGAGGGATACCAAAGTCCACCATATCACGGCGCAAAACGGAGGACTTTTGGGCGCAGCGCAGAGCCACAGCCAGGGTGGCGGCGGAGGACATAGTACCCACAGCGGTGAGGTAGGCGGGGCCGTAGTGCTTCACAACCTCCATAGGATTGGAGCCGGAATAGGCACCGGCCAGGCCGTACAACACGGTCATCCAGATGAAGTGACCCACTATGACGATGAGGATAACAATGAGGAATACAGGCAGCTGTTTGGTAATGGAGCCCTCAAAGGCCAGGCCACAGAAGGTGGCGGCAATGAAGAAGGGCAGGATGGGGATGACCACCTTGGTCACGATGGAAAGTACAATCTGCTGAAACTCCTCCAGGACCTGGGTAGTGGTACGGGCGTGTGTCCAGGTGGCAGCCAGCCCTACCAGCACCGAGAAGATCAGAGCGGACATGACAGTCATAATGGGGGCGATCTCCAGGTCGAAGAGCAGTTCAGGGAGCTCCCGCAGCCCCTCGGCCGCGGACTGGATGGACAGGCTGGGGATAATAGCGTAGCCGGCCCCCATGGACATCAGCGCGGCGCACACAGAGGACGCATAGGCCAGGATCAGGGCCAGGCCCAGCATCTTAGAGGCGTTGGACCGAAGCCGTGTGATGGAGGGGGCGATAAAGCCAATGATGATGAGGGGAACACAGAAATTGATCAGAGAGCCCAGCAGGCTCTTGACTGTGAGGACCACCTGCATAATCATGCTGCCCACATCGGTCTCTCCGATATACAGATTGGCGGAGAACAGGCCCAGAGCGATACCGACGATCACGCCGATGATGAGCCGTGCGGGAAGACTGCCCAAAAATTTTTTCATAGGGAACACGTCCTTTCCGATACTTACGGCACAGCCGCAGGGGAAGCTATACTTATGCCGGAAAAATCGCTTTTATGCCTGTACGTCGGCCAGAAGCTGTGCGGCCAGAGCCGGGTCCACGTTGCCGCCCGACAGAACAAAGGCCACCTTCTGGCCCTTCTCCACAGGCAGCCGGCCAGCCAGAGCGGCGGCCACAGGGAGGGCGCCGGAGGGCTCCACCATCAGCTTGGCCTTTGTCATCAGCAGCACCATCGCCTGACGGATATGGTCGTCGTCCGCCGTGCAGAGCTCATCCACCTTATCCTGGATCATCTCAAAGTTGAACAGGGTCGCGTGGTCCGTGCGGGTACCGTCGGCGATGGTGTCCACTTTATCCAGGGTGACAGGCTGTCCGGCAGCCCGGCTGCGGGCATATCGGTCCGCCCCAGCGGGCTCTACACCAATGGTCTTGACCTGGGGAGCCAGGCCCTTGACGGCGGTAGCAACGCCGGAAATAAGTCCGCCGCCGCCAATGGGGACCGCCACAGCGTCCAAAGCGGGCTGGTCCTCGATGATCTCCAGTCCAATGGTGCCCTGTCCGGCGGCCACATAGGGGTCGGCATAGGGATGGACGTTCACCATGCCCTCCTGCTCCACCAGCTGGGCAGCTCTTCCCTCCCTCTGGGAGCCCAGAGTGCCCACCAGCTCCACCTGGCCGCCGAAAGCCTTGACACCGGCCAGCTTGACCGGGTTGGCATTGGTAGGCATAACGATGACCGCCCGGGCTCCTAGACGGTGTGCGGCACAGGCCACCCCCTGGGCGTGATTGCCAGAGGAGGCGCACACGATACCCCGGTCCAGTTCCTCCTGAGTCAGAGACAGGGCCTTGTTCATGGCGCCCCGGAGCTTAAAGGCACCCATCACTTGGAAGCCTTCAAATTTCAGATACACCTCGCAGCCCAGCGCCTCGTCCAGGGCGGGCACTCGGAGCAGTGGTGTGCGGGTAATATACGGAGCGATGCGGCTCTGGGCCGCCTGGACATCTTGAAGTGAAATCATAAAAGTTTTCCTCCTTTTTATGGTACTTTAATTAAAGCACACTATGGCGGAAAGAGCAAGGTATAACAGAGAAAAGGCAGAGAAAAACCCCGGACCCAGAGGGTCCGGGGCGGAGAGAAATCATTTTCCAGGCTTGAAACCGTCCTTTAGGCTGACAGCCCGGTTGAATACCAACGCTCCGGGCTTGGAGTCCTTGGAGTCGGCGCAGAAATAGCCCAGGCGGAGGAACTGGAACCGGTCGGCAGGCTGGGCGGCAGCCAGAGAGGCCTCCAGCTTGCAGCCCTCCAGCACCTCCAGAGAGCCGGGGTTCAGGCAGTCCAGGAAGTCCTTGTCCCCGCCGTCTGGATTCTCGTCAGCAAAGAGGTTATCGTACAGCCGGACCTGAGCGTCCACGGCGGTGGAGGCGTCCACCCAGTGGATGGTAGCCCCCTTCACCTTCCGGCCGTCAGCGGGATTCCCGCCGGAGCTGTCCGGGTCATAGGTGGCCAGGATCTCTACCACCCGACCGCTCTCGTCCTTGACACAGCCGGTGCAGGTAATCAGATAGGCTCCCTTCAGGCGGCACTCCGGGCCCTCGGGATACAGCCGCTTATACTTGGGGATGGGCTGTTCCATAAAGTCCTCCTCCTCCACATACAGGTGGCGGGAGAAGGTGACAGAGCGGGTGCCGGCGGCGGGATCGTTGGGGTTGTTCTCCACCTGGAAGGTCTCAGACTGGCCCTCAGGGTAGTTGGTGATGGTCAGCTTAATGGGGCGCAGCACGGCCATGGCCCGCTGGGCGTGGTCGTTCAGGTCCTCCCGCAGACAGTGCTCCAAAAAGCCGTACTCCACGGTGGAGGTGTTCTTGGCCACACCGATGCGGTCGCAGAAGTTCCGAATGGCGGCGGGGGTGTAGCCCCGGCGGCGCAGGCCACACAGGGTGGGCATCCGGGGGTCATCCCAGCCGGACACATAGCCCTCCTCCACCAGCTTGCGCAGCTTCCGCTTGCTCATGACAGTATAGTTGATGCCCAGGCGGGCGAACTCGATCTGCCGGGGGCGGCTGGGCACGTCGGTGTTGTTGATGACCCAGTCGTACAGGGGGCGGTGGTCCTCATACTCCAGGGAACACAGGGAGTGGGTGATGCCCTCCAGGGCATCCTGGATGGGGTGGGCAAAGTCGTACATAGGGAAGATACACCACTTGGTGCCCTGGCGGTGGTGCTCAATATACCGGATGCGATAGAGCACCGGGTCCCGCATATTAAAGTTTCCGCTGGCCAGGTCGATCTTGGCCCGGAGGGTGTACTTGCCTTCAGGGAACTCGCCGGCCCGCATCCGCTGAAACAAATCCAGGGACTCCTCAATGGGGCGGTCCCGCCAGGGGGAGCGGGCTGGGGTGTTCACATCGCCCCGGTACTCCTTAAACTGCTCCGGGGTGAGTTCACACACGTAGGCCAATCCTTTTTTGATCAGGCCGATGGCCAGCTCATAGGTCTTCTCAAAGTAGTCGCTGCCGTAAAAGAACCGGTCTCCCCAGTCGAAGCCCAGCCAGTGGATGTCCTCCTGGATGGCGTCCACGAACTCCGTGTCCTCCTTGGCGGGGTTGGTGTCGTCCATGCGCAGATTGCAGATGCCGCCGAATTTTTCAGCGGAGCCAAAGTCGATGATCAGCGCCTTGCAGTGGCCGATGTGAAGATAACCGTTGGGTTCGGGAGGGAAACGGGTGTGGACCTGCATCCCGGCGAACCGCCCTCCTTCGGAGATATCCTCCTGGATGAACTGGTGGATAAAGTTCTGGCTCTCGCCAGATTCCCCATCCGTGCCGCCGGCGGCAATCTTGATCTCTTCCGACATATGTGTCCCTCCTGTTTCTTTTCCAGGTATGAAGGTCTGGCAGACCGACATAGCATTAACTGGTTCATTCTACACCATTCTTGATATGGATTGCAAGGGTTTCCTACGGATATTCTGTCCTTCCGGGGGGAAGTTAAAAAACTTTTGGAAAAATTTGTCCCTGTGTGACAAGGTTACGGAAGAAACCGGGGGTGGCAGATAGAATCATAGCAGAAAGGGGGCCACGGAAATGACTGGGAGAAAAGCGGTAGTAGACCGGCGGCTGTGCGTAGCCTGCGGCACCTGTGTCAAGGTATGTCCCAAGGAGGCGATTGCCGTGCGCAAGGGGCTGTACGCGGAGGTTTCCCTGCAACAATGCGTAGGCTGTGGTCTCTGCGCCAGAGCCTGTCCGGCAGACATTATTCAGATTAGGGAGGTAGCAGCCGGATGAATCGGCAAAAGCGTTGGTATGATTATCTCTGGGTGGCGTCCCTGCTCTATCTGATCCTGGGATTTTTTAATATCTTGTTTGCCTGGCTGGGTCTACTGTGTTTCGCGATCCCACTGATCATGGCGGCAGCGGGCAAGGACAAGGGGTACTGCAACCGCTACTGCGGCCGGGGGCAGCTGTTTGCCCTGCTGGGAGGAAAATGGAAGCTGTCCCGCGGACTCCCGATCCCCCATTGGCTCAAGTCCAAATGGTTTCGATATGGTTTTCTAACCTTCTTCATGGCCATGTTTCTCAATATGCTCTACGTCACCTGGCTGGTGTTTGCCGGAGTCGGGGAGCTAAGGCAGGCGGTTACACTGCTGTGGACCTTCAAGCTGCCCTGGCACTGGGCCTATCCGGTTCAGGTCACTCCTTGGATCGCGCAGTTTGCCTTTGGTTTTTACAGCGTTATGTTTACCTCTACGGTGCTGGGCCTGGTCACCATGTTCCTGTTCCGCCCCCGAACCTGGTGTGTCTACTGTCCGATGGGTACCATGACACAGATGATCTGCACGGTCAAGCACGGAAGAAAGGAATAGTTTTTTCTCTTTGCAAGAACGAAAAAATGGATATAATATAGAATATATAGAAAGAAGGTGGCTCCATGACCTATGATATCATCATATTGGGCAGCGGCCCGGCGGGGCTGGCTGCCGCTGTTGGGGCCAGGGGCCGGGGCAAGCGCGTGCTGGTCATTGGCAATCGGTGGCAGGACAGCCCCCTGGCCCGGGCGGAGCAGGTAGACAACTACCTGGGCCTGCCCGGTCGGACTGGGCATGAGATGCTGGAGGAATTCCAGCGCCACGCCGAGCAGCTGGGGACCGAGTTTCTGACCGGAAAAGCCATCTCCCTCATGGCTTGGAAGGGGTTTATGGTCACGGTGGGCAGCCAGGTGTACGACAGCCGGGCCCTGATCCTGGCCCCTGGGGTCATCCGCCAGGCCAAATATCCCGGCGAGGAGGAGTATCTGGGCCGGGGTGTGAGCTACTGTGCGACCTGTGACGGAATGCTCTACCGGAACAAGCCCGTCGTGGTGGTGGGGCGTTCCCCGGACGCCCCACATGAGGCCAACTATCTGAAAAGCCTAGGGTGCCAGGTCACCTATGTCGCCGCCAGAGAGCCCCAGGGACTGGATCAGGAGATTCCCTTTGTCCGGGCCGGTCGGCTGGCGGTCAAGGGGGAGCAGGCCGTCACCGCCCTGGAGGCGGACGGAGCCTCTATTCCCTGCGCCGGCATTTTTATCCTGCGCCAGGCGGTGGCCCCCACCGATCTGCTCCCCGCCCTGGAGACGGAGGAGGGCTACATCAGGGTGGACCGCCGGATGGCCACCAATGTAGAGGGTGTGTTCGCTGCCGGCGACTGTACTGGCGGGCCCCTTCAGGTGGCCAAAGCGGTCGGAGAGGGCCACGTGGCCGCACTATCTGCCTGTGAATATCTAGACCAGATAAAATAAAGTGGTCGATATCCCCCCGCTGATGATAGGGGACAAAAAACTAATATTAAAAAATACAGGAAAGGAAGTATACAAATGACTCATTTCAACAAAGAGAGCTTCGATAAGGCCTTGGACCAAGGCAAGCTGATGATGGTGGACTTCTGGGCTGACTGGTGCGGCCCCTGCCGTATGCTGGGTCCTGTCATCGAGGACCTGGCTGACCGGTACGAGGGAAAGGCCGTAGTCGGCAAGGTAAATGTGGATGATGAGCAGGAGCTGGCTATCCGATATGGCGTCATGTCCATCCCCACTGTCATCTTCTTCAAGGATGGCAAGGAGATTGACCGGAAGGTGGGCGTCATGCCAGAGAGCGCCTTCACCGAGGTGCTGGACAAGGAGCAGTAAGAGCTCTTGTGGAAGGATTTCAGGGGAGAGGGAAACCTCTCCCCTTCCTCTTTTCTCTGCCAGGACTGGCAGGTGGCAGGGTCATTGCGTCTTATTTTTCTTTTGCCGACAAGGAAACTTCAAACATACATTTCGCGCCTTCTTTTTCGCAATCTTAAATCCGCTCAATTGGTTTTAACCGGCAATCCATATCGGCATCGGAATCTTTCTCCGCCTGTGTTGCGCTTCCCTGAAAAAAAGTTATAATAGAAGTCGAATCCTGTTGAAAGAGGGGATATATTTTGTACATTGCCGACCTTCATATCCACTCCCGGTTTTCCCGCGCCACCAGCAGGGACTGCGACGCCCCTCACCTGGACTGGTGGGCCCGGCGGAAGGGCATCCAACTGCTGGGCACCGGGGATTTCACTCATCCGGCCTGGCGGGCCGAACTGAAGGAGCAGCTGCTCCCCCTGGGGGATGGGACTTACACCCTACGGGAGTCCTTCGCCCTGCCGGATGGTCTATCCTCCCCCCCGCCCCGATTCGTCGTCACTGGTGAGATCAGCTCCATCTATAAGCGGGATGGAAAGACCCGGAAGGTCCATAACCTTATCCTTCTCCCCTCTCTGGAGGCGGCGGACCTGCTGTCCACCAAGCTGGAGGCCATCGGGAACATCCGCTCCGACGGCCGGCCCATCCTCGGGCTGGACAGCCGGGATCTGCTGGAGCTGGCCCTGGACACCTGCCCGGAGGCGGAGTTCATTCCAGCTCATATCTGGACCCCTCACTTTGCCATGTTTGGGGCCTTCTCCGGCTTTGATTCCGTGGAGGAGTGCTTTGGTCCTCTTCGCTCCCACATCCATGCCGTGGAGACCGGCCTGTCCTCCGATCCGCCTATGAACTGGCGGGTGTCCGACCTGGACGGCCTCACCCTGGTTTCCAACTCCGACGCCCACTCCCCTGCCAAGCTGGGACGGGAGGCCAACCTGCTGGATGGAGACATCTCTTACTCCGGCCTGATCCACTCCATTCGAACAGGCCAGGACTTTCTGGGCACTGTGGAGTTCTTCCCCGAGGAGGGCAAGTACCACCTGGACGGCCACCGGAACTGCGGCGTCTGCCTCACTCCGGCGGAAACGCTGGCCAGAGGCGGCCTGTGCCCAGTCTGCGGCAGAAAGCTGACCATCGGCGTGGAGCACCGGGTGGAGGCCCTGGCCGACCGGCCCGCTGGCTTTCAGCCACAGAGGGCCAAGCCCTTCGAGAGTCTGGCTCCTCTACCAGAGGTTATCGCCGCCTCCACTGGCTCCTCCCCCACGGCAAAGGGGACCATGGAGCGGTACGAGAGCCTGCTCCACGGCCTGGGCCCAGAGTTCTATATCCTGCGCCAAGCCCCTATTCCAGACATCAGCCAGCTGGCCGGCCCCTGTGTGGCCGAGGGCATCCGCCGCCTGCGGCTGGGCGAGGTAGACCGCCGTCCGGGCTTTGACGGGGAGTATGGTGTCATCTCCCTTCTGACTCCCGGTGAGATCCAGCGATTCAGCGGTCAGTTTTCTCTTTTTGCCCCTGAGGAAAAGGGAGACTTCTCCCACAAATCCCAGGTCCTCCCCTCCCCCGCTGCCACCATCAAAGCGGCTGACGTCCCTCCTCGCGGGGAGGAATTGAACCCAGAGCAGCTGGCTGCTGTCACCGCCCCAGAGCCCGTGGTGGCCGTGGTGGCGGGGCCAGGTACAGGAAAGACCAAAACATTGGTCGCCCGTGTCGCCTATCTGGTGGAGGAGCTGGGGGTCCGCCCCCAGGAAATCACCGCTGTCACCTTCACAAACCAGGCCGCCGCCGAGATGCGCCAGCGGTTGGAGCGGCGTCTGGGCGGCAAGCGGGCTGTTTCCCCCATGACCATCGGAACTTTCCACGCCATCTGCCTGAAGCTGCTGGGCCAGGTCCGCCTAATCAGCCGGGGAGAGGGGCTGACAGCGGCCAGTCAGGTTCTCCAGTCTCTGGGCCGGAAAGGTTCCCCCAAGGAGCTGCTCCAAGGGGTGTCACAGGTCAAAAATGGGTTTTCTCTGGGGGAGGCCGGGTTGGATGAAGAGGCCTACCAGGCCTACCGCTCCTATTTGGCGGCGCTGGGCGTTCTGGATTTTGATGACCTGCTGGCGGAGGGACTGAAGGTGGACACCGCCGGGCGTAAAAACTTCCGCTATCTTCTGATCGATGAGTTTCAGGACATCAACGATACCCAGTACGCCCTTGCCCGGCAGTGGTCCCAGGGCAGCCGGAGCCTGTTTGTCATCGGAGACCCCGACCAGTCCATCTACGGATTCCGGGGGGCCAGTGGCCGCTGTTTTCAGCGGCTGGCAGAAGATCTGCCCCACTTACGCCAGATTTGCCTGGTGGAGAATTACCGCTCCACGCCCCAGGTGCTCCAGGCCGCCCTCCCTGTGATCCAAGCCGGGAAGGGCGACTCCAAAACGCTCTCCCCCAACTGCCCGCCCGGTCCTCCTGTGCGGCTTATCACCGCCCCGGACGACTTTGCCGAGGGGGTGTTGATCGCCAAGGAGATTGGACGGATGACCGGAGGGGTGGATATGCTGGAGGCCCAGCGCCTAGGCGCGTCACAGGAGGCCCGCGCCTTCTCCGATATCGCCGTCCTCTGCCGCACCCACCGGCAGCTGGAGCTGATTGAGAGCTGTCTCCGCCATGACGACATCCCCTGCGTCGTCAGCGGGCGGGAGGATTTCTGGGACTCCGACCTTGTCCGGGGAACCCTGGCCTTTTTCCGCTCTGTCCAGGTTCCCTGGGACGGGCCTGCGCTAGAGTCCGCCCTTCGCCTGGTGTTCCAGTGCCCCACTGACCTAGTCCAGAAGGCCCTGGCGGTGTGCCGGCCTCTGTCCTCTCTGGAAGAGCCGGTCCTGCGGGATGCCTTCCGTGGTTACGGCCACCTGGAGGCATGGCTGGATCAGGCCCTCTCCTGGCTCCCGCAGGTTCAAAAAGAAAAGCCTTGGCGGCTGGTGGAGCACTGGATCGAGCAGCGGGGCTCCTCCCCGGAGCTGGTACGGCTGAAAGGGGCGGCTGTGTTCCACCCTACCCTGGACAGCCTGTGGAACGCCCTGATCCTGGGCCAGGAGGGGGACCTGTGCCGGGCATCCGGCAAAGGCTGGCAGTCCGGAGCTGTCCGGCTTATGACACTCCACGCCTCCAAGGGGCTGGAGTTTCCGGCCGTCCTGCTGGCTGGTCTCAAGGCCGGCTCCCTGCCGCTGGAGACCAAGGGCAGGCCAGCCGATTTGGAGGAGGAGCGCCGGCTGTTCTATGTGGGCATGACCCGCGCCAAGGAGGAGCTGATCCTTACCACCGCCGGAGAGCCCTCCCTCTTCCTGGCAAACCTTCCGACAACGGTCCGGCGGGAAAGGCTGACCGCCCGTCCCGCTCCCCCCGCGGAGCAGCTCTCCCTGTTTTAGCGGACAGCAGTCTACGTTTCTTTCTCCATATCCACACAGGAAAAGGCGGCGGCCAAGAAGCTTCTTGGCCGCCGTTGCGTGTGGTTCCTTTGCTCTAGGCTTTCTGAGTTAACAATCCTCCCCTCTCCCAGCAGAAACAATCAGGAGAATTTTTTCGTCCTATTTTCAGCCTATATTTTTTTCGGGAGCGCAACTTCTTCGGACCATTTCCGTCTTGATGGATAGAAACGAAACCGCAAGGAGGAGCTCCCTATGAAAAAACATCGCTATTTTCTTTTCGCAGCCTGCGCCGCACTGGCAGGCTGCGGCCTGTTCCTATGGATGTCATCCGCCGTAAACAGACCCTTTGCTCACCTAAACTCGGCGGATCTCGCCTCTGTCACTGTCCGTCTCTCCCCGCCGGACAAAACGCTTCTTATTACCGAACCCGGCCAGCTGGTGGAATATCTGAAGGATACCGTAATTTACCAGAGGGACGATTCCTACCAGGATTACTGTGGACAGGCCGTCACCTTCTCTCTCACCATGGCTGATGGCAGCCAGACCAGCGTCATGGCCTTCAGTCCCTTCCTTGTAATCGACGGCGTGGGGTACCGGACCAAACACGAGCCATGCGAGGCCCTCAACCGCTATGCAAATAAGCTGCTAAACGACCCAGCTGCTCCCGTGATTTTAGAAGACCCACCCGCACTGGCCGTCGTCAGCGGCGACGCATCCCTCGGCGCTCTGCTGGGCAGCTATCAATGGCAGAGGAAAGCCGACGGGGATAGCTTTGAGAACATCCTCTCAGACAGTCCCCATCCTCTGGACTGTGGGAAGCTGCTGTCTCCCCTGGACACTGGAGAGCAGACCGCTGTTCTGCGCTTTGCGGAAGCTCCGGACGAAATCTTAAACGTGCGCTGCTGGAGCGAGGCGGATCTGGGCAGCCCGGACGCCGTCGGCCAGCCCGTGGTCCTCCGCGGGAATGAGATCGAGCTGCAGCCAGGCGGCTATATCTACGAGGTCCATGCCGCCTGGGCGCCAGAGAGCGGATATGGAGGTACTGCATCCTACTCCTTTTATGTCAAATCTACCTGGTAACGCAGATGCGGGGCACCCTCTCCCACACCTACGATAAACAGGAATTTTTCAGGGAGAAACCGGCATACTATCACCTGTCGCAGAATTTCAACCGCTCTGGGAGAATGGGATATGAACTTTGGATGCAGCAGCTTTTCCTGGAAAACAAAAGATGGCCGCCACCTTTTAGGCCGGACATATGACCAGCTTGGGAATCTGAGGGCCAACCGGGTTATCTGTGTCCCCAAAGGGTCACCCTGTCTGCCTGGGCTTCAGCCAGCCGGGCGGGAGGTCACGGCACACTATGGCTATACGGGCATGGCGGTGCTGGGATATGGGGAACCCATCCTTGTAGACGGCGTCAATGAGGCCGGACTAATGGGCGCGCTGCTCCACTACCCGGAGTACGCCATTTACCCACCAAAGCCCAGGCCGGACCAGATGGCGGTACATCCAGGCCGTCTGCTGGCATATCTCTTTGGCCTCTGTTCTGGGGTGGAGGAAGTCGCCGCTCTCTTACCCACCGTCGCACTGGTAGACGATCTCTCTCTGGGCAGCCCTCTGCCGGCCCACTATATCTTCAGTGATCGAAGCGGTGAGGCTGCTGTCCTGGAGCCCGACACCGGCGGGCTGAAGCTCCACCGCCATACTATTGGAGTATTGACCAACAGCCCTGACTATCTCTGGCACAGGACCAATCTGCGGACCTATGTGGGGACCACCAACCTACCAAAACCGCCTCATTCCATCGCAGGGCATGAGATTCGCGCCTTCGGAGAGCGGCTAGGAGGTGGTTTTGGCCTGCCTGGGGACTATACCTCCCCCTCCCGATTTGTCCGTATGGCGTTTATGAAGGAGTTTGCCGTAGAAGGAATAGACGAATTGGACGGAGTATCCCGGATGTTCCGCGCCTTTTCCCCGGTGAACATTCCAGAGGGACTGTCCAGGACGTCCCCGGATGCCGAGGAGTATCAACAGACCCTCTGTATCTCAGTCATGTGCGCCGAAAGCGGCATCTACTATTTTTCCCCCGCGCAAAACCGACGCATCTCCGCCGTCCGACTACCTCGCGGCACCGGGGCCATTCGACAGTTCCCTCTGGGGGAGCACCAGGATGTGAATTATAGAAATTGAAAACCGCGCCCCCACAAGGTTAATACCTCGCAGGGGCGCTCTTTTTACGCGGCGATTACCATTTTTTCAATTGGAATCCCTCGCTCATACATCCTGACATAGATGTTCACACACTGTCGGTAGCAGGCGAAACACCGTTGGATTGTATTGGGATCGCTGTATGATTTCCAGAATCCACAGCAAGTAAAATTTTGTCCCCGGTTTTCGATGAAGCCTACCACATCCCTGAGGGGATAACCTAGAAATACACCAATCTCATGTGGAAAATCCGATTGGGCCGACAGGCGCTCCGCCAGCTGGTCCAGCATTTGCTCTGTCCCGCTCCCCCTGTACCCCATCCCCACCAGAAAACCGCGGCGATCCGTCGCTCCTAGGGACTGCTCTAGCTGGCTGCCGCGGTACACATACACCAAGGCGGAGCCGGCCTCTCTCCGCTCCAGCAGTATTCGGACAGACAGGCCGAGGACCTCCAGGCGCTGGTCCCAAAACCGCACCTTCTTCCGCACGTTCTCTAAGTCCTCCGCCGTAATACAGAACAGGCTGCCCGGCTTCAGGCCCGCCAGAGTAGGGGCGCACTGTCTAACTAGCATTTCTTCAAATGTCCGATCCATGGGGCGTCTCCTTTCACAGGCAACTCGATAGTAGTTTTCCCCCGAACGGGTCAGATATCCGCTCGGAGGAATCTGTAAGGGAAAGCGGGGAGGGATCTAAATAAGCAGAACAGCGGGGTCCAGTCCTACCAGGCAGCCAGCTTTCTGCCCAGCTCCCGGCACTTCTCCTGGGCACTTGCATCAGGAGTCTCGTTGGCAATCAATCCATTTTCGTCGTAGAGATTGGCGCCATGCTCGTCACACCGCTTGCACCAATCCCGCATCCACTGTCCATCACCCCAACCATAAGATCCAAACAGGGCAATTCTCTTACCGTTCAGGAAGCTTTCTATCCCAGAGAACATGGGATCAAATTCCATCTCCTCCAACACCTCAGCCCCCATAGCGGGACAGCCAAAGGCCACTACGTTGAACTCAGAGAGACGGGCGGTGGAAAAATCGGCCGGCCCCATCAGCGTCACCTCAGCTCCGGCCTCTTTTGCCCCTTCCGCAATACAGTTGGCCATGACCTCTGTGTTCCCGGTGCCGCTCCAATAGACGATTGCTAATTTGTTCATACTTATGCTCGCTCCTTTACTTGAGGCATTCAGACAATGGTTTGTTCTCAATAGTTAGATATAACTAACCTTCGTTTAAAAAATAAGACCTGTCCGTTTCGAGGTTAGTATATACTAACTACTCGCAAAGAATAACATAGTACATCTGATCTGTCAATCCCCTTTTCTGAAAAATTTACTTCTCCACAGAACTGTTGACGACACGCTGAAAAATGACCATATTAGCCATGCATCCTTCTCCGCTCATAGAGCGTTTCTGTTTTGAGCAGAAGTTAGTTCTTTCTAATTTGTTGCTAAATCTCTTACGCATTTTTTGAAATACAAACAAATAGGAGAGGATTTTATGGTAAAAATCATACTGGGAATCGAAGTATGGCCCGCTCTATGTATGAGGCCCATATTAATGAGGCCAACTGTAAGGCCTGCCCCATCAAAAACCATCGGAAAGGCCTGACAGATGTCATCGTCGAGGAGACCCTGAATGATGATACCCTTTGGAATGCTGTGGCGCATGCTGGGTACCGCCTGCTGTCTATGCAGAGCAAGCCATATCAAAAAAGGGGGTGTTTTCGCAAAAGTCGCCAGCCACTGTCTTCCAACTTTTTCCGAGTCTGCTCTAGGCCCTTGCCCAGCAATTCCCAATTTAAATATTTTTCTCCGGCCATATGCGGAAGCAGATCTGTCCATCCCCCTCCGGTCCCTCCATTCTCGAATATTATATGAACGAATTGTATTTCTTTTATGAATTTTAGCACTCACCCCTTGACAGTGCTAAAGTCGGGATTATAATGGGCTTGAACCTTGAGAGAGGGGGCACATGATCCCCTCCCAAAAAGTTCCTCCAGCTCTCTCCAAGGGCCGAGCAAAGTATTCGTTATTTGAATGGAGGAATGAATTATGTCTAACAACAAGTATTTGGCCGAGCGTCTGTTTGATGACTTTTGGGGGGATGGATTTCCCACCGCTCCGATGTGGACTGGTCACGACCCTCTGTATGGCAAGCACGTTAAGAATCTGATGAAGACCGACGTACGGGAAACAGAGAATTCCTATGAGTTGGACATCGATCTGCCTGGCTTCCAGAAAGAGGAAATGACTGTGGAACTTCGAGACGGCTATCTGTCCATCCGTGCCGCAAAGGGACTTGACAAGGAGGAAAAGGACAAAAAAGGCACTTATATTCGTCAGGAGCGTTATACCGGCGCATGCAGCCGCAGCTTCTACGTTGGTGATGTGGAGCCTGAGGAGGTGTCCGCTAAGTATGAAGACGGTATCCTGAAGCTGACGTTGCCCAAGAAGGAAACAAAGGAGCTCCCCCAGCACAACCGGATTGCGATTCAGTGATTCGCGCGCTTCTTAAACTTCCATTTTTCTCTTGTACCTCTCAATACAATATCTAAAAACCCTCTGCCCATTTGAAAATGGGCAGAGGGTTTTTAGATTATGAAAAAGAACACAAGGCTTTCCTCTGGCAGAATCCGCTTTTCGTCCTTTTTTCCAAAAAGGACATATGAAATGGACAATCAAACCTTAATCTGGAATGTTAAGATATATGACGGCACAGGGGGCCAGCCGATTGCCGGATGCCCCCCTCCGTTTCCGGCCACTCTCTGCCTGCCCGTTCCGCACTATTCAAAGATGGCCCGGGACAACTGCAACGGCTGTTCGCAGCGGTTGTCGATATCCATTCCATTATCAGAGAAAACTCTGCCCTGGAAATCCGGTGCGATCTCCGTGGGAACCTTGTCCAGTTGCGCCGCAGTCCCGTTATTCCGGAACAGGTTGTATGGATTGGGAAAACTCACTTCGCCACCGCCATCGCTTTCATAATTTGTAACAGGCCGGAAGATCTATTTCTTCACTGCCGATTCTCTGGCGAACCTTTTTGGAGAGAAACAGTAAAGGAACGCTCAATGCGTTCCTCAGTACGTTAAGAAAAACTGGTCTGTATGCCATTGGCGAGATTGGGCTTTGTCCCTCCGCGCAGGGATGCCGCCGGGCTGCTTTCCCAGGTGGTCTCTGACTGCTGCGAGAGGATGAGCCTCCTCATCACTTCACCTTGAGTTCATCCAGTGGAACACAGTCTTTGGGGACAACCGGCTCATCGTCTCGCTCATTGGCCGACTCATCCACTACTCCCATATCATGATCTTCTCTGGAGAGAGCTACCGCTTCATCCAGTCTACGAGCCGTCAGACGAGTGGCGCGTGGTAAGAGCAGACTGTAGGATAAGATCGCCAGTAACTGCGCATTGCAAGGCTTGTGTTCCAATATTCTGCCTGCTAATTGTTCCAGATGGGACCGGCCTTCCTCCCATATGACGTTGCCTGCTGTGCGGATGTTTCTTTCTACAGCTTTCCAATTTGTCCGATACCTCTTTGCTACATCCGGATATACCCATTTTGTTACCAGCATCAGACGGTCCGGATGTTCCGCGCACAACTGTACTGCATAGGCAGTATAGAAGAAGCCTGTATAGTTGGCGGTGACACCAAGACGGTATAGCAGTTCATAGATCTCCATGACCTTCCTCCTCTGCAATGTCTTCCTCTGGTGGGTACGGAACTTTTTTAATCACTTCCGGGCAGTCTTTCTCTATCCCGTCTACAATTTTATCAATGGTATCTGCGGTTGGATTACCTTGTTCCGTGCGATACAGATAAAGATTGGACAGTGATATGTCAAAATCTAATGCTATTTCAGTATAAGTTTTTCCTGTGATTTCCTGATATGCTTGCAGGAGTTCAGAAATATAGCGTCTGACTCTTTTCGCCACAAAAATCTCTCCTCTCGATAATTATGGCAGAAATAGACGCTATGTGACAACTTATATATCGGAATTTTTATCCTCCGGCCATCTTCTTGAAAACGTGGAATTACTACTGAAGTACAAGAAGGGGATCTTCTCTGACCTGATGTTCCCATCCCGGAGCAAGCCGGAGCAGCCCATCGATCCGGGCTATGCGCGAAAGAGGCTCCAGATCATCCTGGAGAGCGCTGGGTGCAAGGGGGCAGATTCTTCCCTGTCTGTGGTAAAATTGTGGTCAAACGAAAAATCACCGCCAAATTGGCGGTGATTTTTCTTAAAAATGGTGGACCTGATCGGATTCGAACCGACGACCCCTACAATGCGAATGTAGTGCGCTCGCGGAGTGGCAAGTTTTCTGCCAACGGACTGCGGCATGTGGGGCGCTTATATAATGTAAGAATGGACTATATTTCTTAGCAAAAATCAGAACTGTGAATGATGCTTAAAAAGTGTTGCATATAAGCAGCAGAGCAGAAAGAACGACGGTAGATCGATACGGTCTGATAAAATCCGCTCCCTTCATTTATACGGTTGGTTATAGCTAACTGCATCCCATAAGCAATGCGCAGCGGCGATTGGACTTACCATGCATCACGCACTGCGCATCGTGGGCTTATTATAGCACATGGAGTTAGCCATGTGCTACCGCGCAAAATGCACAAGCCGCAAAGTAGAAAGAATGTGTTTTTTAGCCATTCTGCGAATTGCTGCCTTGAGCAGTCTGCTTATCGGCGGTCAGCCGGCTCATGCTCCGCAGGCTGACGCCCAGAGTGGAGAGGTTGTGCAGCGTGGCCGAGGTAGCGGGCGGCAGAACTCCGGCCACACCCAGGGCGATCAGGGCGCCGTTGAAGCCGATGACAAAGCGGTAGTTGGAGTGGATGCGCACCATCAGCGCCATGGCGATACGGCGCAGCTCCACCAGCTCCCAGAGGCTGTCGGCGGCGATGGTGATGTCCGCGATCTCCCGGGCGATGGCGGCCCCGTCGCTGATGGCGATGCCCGCGTCCGCCTCGGACAGGGCCGGCGAGTCGTTGATGCCGTCGCCCACCATCAAAACGGTGTGCCCCTCCCGGCGGAGCCGGGCCACATACTCCGCTTTGTCCGCCGGAAGGACTCCGGCGCGGAAGTCGTCCACTCCCACCTGGGCGGCAATGGCCGCGGCAGTGCGGCAGCTGTCTCCGGTAAGCATGACGGTGCTGGTGATCCCCAGAGCGCGAAGCGAAGCGAGGACTTCTCTTGCTTCCTCCCGCAGCGGGTCGGAGATGCAGATCACAGCGGCCAGCTGCCCGCCCGCAGCCAGATACAGGTGGGAATACTCCGGCGGAAGCGCGTCAAAGCGCTCCTGTTCGCCCTCTGGAATGACGCAGCCCTCATCCTCAAACACGAAGTGTGCGCTTCCGATCAGGACCCGCTCCCCATTGACGGTGCTGGCGATGCCGTGGGCCACCAGATACTCCACCTTGGAGTGATACTCCTCATGGCGCAGGCCCCGGCGCCTGGCCTCCTCCACCACGGCGTTGGCCATTGAGTGGGGGAAGTGCTCCTCCAGGCAGGCCGCCAGCCGCAGCATTTCCGTTTCCTCTTTACCGCCGAAGGGCACCACCTGAGTCACCTGTGGACAGGCGTGGGTCAAAGTGCCGGTCTTATCAAACACGATGGTATCGGCAGCGGCTGCCGCCTCCAGGAACTTGCCGCCCTTGACGGTGATATGGGCGCGCCCCGCCTCCCGCATGGCGGAGAGGACGGCCAGGGGCATCGCCAGCTTCAGGGCGCAGGAGAAGTCCACCATCAGCACCGACAGAGCCCGTGTCACATTCCGGGTGAGGACGAAGCTCAGCAGGCTCCCGGCGAAGGTATAGGGCACCAGCTTGTCCGCCAGATTGGCGGCCCTGCTCTCAGCCTCCGACTTCATCTGCTCCGACTGCTCGATCATGTGGACGATCTGGTCATAGCGACTCTGGCCGGAGGCCTGTTTGACCTCCAGCACACATTCGCCCTCCTCCACCACGGTGCCGGCATAGACGGCGCCGCCGGGTCGCTTGGGCACAGGAATGGACTCGCCGGTGAGGGACGCCTGATTGACGGTGACCTCCCCCTCCAGCACCAGACCGTCCACGGGGATGATGCCGCCGGCGCGGACCACTACGGCGTCCCCCGGCTGGACCTGGGACACAGGGACCAGCACTTCGCCCTGGGCTGTGCGCAGCCAGACCCGATCCACATTCAGGGACATACACCGGGCCAGATCGGCTACGGATTTCTTTCGTGTCCACTCCTCCAGCAGTTCGCCGATTTCCAAAAGGAACATGACCATTCCGGCGGTTCCGAAGTCCCTTCGACAGGCGGAAATGGAAATGGAGAGGGCATCCAGCAGCTCCACCTTGACGCGGCGGCGCAGCAGACAGTGCAGCCCTCGCCGTACAAAGGGGATCATGTGCCAGAGGATGCGGGCGATGCGAAGGGGCGATGGGAGAAAGAGCGTGCAGGCGGCTTTGCAAAGAACCTTGCCCACCAGCTTCTCCTCAAATTCCCGGTTCAGCGCCCGACTGCTGTGGGCGGGCAGCGATATGGTCTGCTCTGCCTCCCGCCAGGAAAAGCACAGAATGTCATCCAGTACAGCTTGGCGGCTGCCGTCATAGTACAGGATGACGCAGCAGGTGCGCTCATGGACGGTGACCTGCCGGCACCAGGACCTTCTCTGGAGCCATGTCTCCAGAAGATCCGCCTGTGCCAGCGTCATTTGATTCTGGCGCAGCTGGAACCGGATGCGCCCCCGGCTCTCGTGCAATATGGTTGCGTTCATAGGTTCCTCCTTCACGAAAAGAGGGAGCCGCTGGCGGCTCCCTCTGGGTCAATCAGGCTTCTTCGCTTTCCAGATTGGCAGCGGCGGCTTCCTCCGCTTCCTTTGCCGCCCGGTCCTCGTTCAGCTCCTTGGCGGAGGCCAGAATGTCTGCGGCGTTCTCCTGCACCGTGGTCACGGTTCCCATAACCGAGTCCTTCATCCGCAGGCCGGCGGCCGTGACATGGACATAGGCCTTCTTGGCGTCCTTGCTGGACAGCAGCTTCACGCCAAAAGAGCCAAACAAAGCGCCGCCCGCAAAGCAGGCCAGTTTCGTATAAACACTCATTGCAATACTTCCTTTCCCTTATTTCCGCTTGTAGCCGGTGACCATGACCATGATCATACAGATCACAACGCCCCAAGCCCAAAAACGATGCTGTTTCATCGCCGTCACTCCTTTGATTACTTTGGAATGTCTGGATATTATAGCAGAAAACAAAGATGGCTGTCGCTGTCAAAACAGACGCAGAGTTGCGGTTTCCGACATTTTTCTGTACTGGCCGGGGGTCATGCCATATTCCCGCTTGAATGCGGTATTGAACTGGCTCATGCCCTCATATCCCACAGACTGCGCAATCTGCTGGATGGGCATCCGGGTGGTGCAGATCAGCTCCTGCGCCCGCCGCAGGCGCTGCCGGATCAAATAAGTGTGGATGGGCACGCCGTAGGCGCGGCGAAAGCCTTCCTTTAAGAAGGTTGGGGAAACGGAAAACTGCTTGCAGAGCAGGTCAATGGTGAGTTTTTCAGACAGGTGTGCCTGGATGTATGCCTTGATTTCCAACAGGCTGTGGGATACTGGGCAGCCTGTACCGGAGGGAGCTCCATCCGCTTCTTCTGCCTCGGTGCAAAGTAAATACAGCAGCTCTACTGATTTGAAAACACAGTAACGCTCCTGGGCTTCCTCAGACAGATGAAGCGCCGTTTCAAAAAACGCCTGTGTCCAGGGTGTACCGTGCAGCGCCATGCACCCGCGACTTGCCGCCATCTTCCGCTTAACGACTTTGGTATTCAACTCCATCCCCAGGGCAGAACAGACTGTCATAAGGCTTTCTTTTGCGGCTTTTGCGGCTACCGCCACCAGGATGCCGCACAGGTTTCCGCTGTATTGACAGGAATAAAGCTCGGAGCTGTCAGAAAGCAGAAAGATCTCCCGAGCCTCCACCACATAGGGCGCCCCTTTCGAGGTCTGAACCGCAAGGCGGCCGGACAGACAGAAAAGCACTTCAAATTGGAGCGGTACTCCGCATACCGGGATGGACCGTGGAGACCCCTGCTCCGGCTCCGGTAAGGAAAAACGGCAAAGCTGTACCCCCGGCATGCTTCTGCTCCAGCATCCTGTATTTTGATTGAACAAATGCTCTTTCAGCATGATTTCTCACGACCTGTTTCTCTGTGATCAAACCGGCTTTGCCTGCGCTGTCCTGGGAACAGAGAGAAGGCGGGAGACAAGCAGCTTGTCTCCTGCCTTCTGCGGTGTGTGGTCGTCAGGCCAGCGCCGCTCCCAGTTCGCGGCAGGCCGAGAGGGCCTCGTCGTCGGGGGTCTCGTTGCAGATCACACTATCGCAGACCATATTGGCCCCAGCGTCACCGCAGCGTGACTCCCAGCTTCTCATCCACTCGCCGCCGCCCCAGCCATAGGAGCCGAACAGGGCAATGCTCTTCCCGCTCAAGCGTCCTTCACAGGCAGCGAACATGGGCTCAAATTCGCTCTCCTCCAGCTGCTCCGCCCCCATGGAGGGGCAGCCGAAGGCGATGGCGCCGTAGTTGCCAATCTGCTCCGCGGTAAACTCTGCGGCGGGGATGACGGATACCTCAGCCCCTTTGCTCTTGGCGCCTTCGGCCACCGTCATGGCCATGGCCTCGGTGTTTCCCGTGCCGCTCCAATACACCACTGCAACTTTACTCATAAGACTCAACGACCTTTCTTTCTGGATTTGTTATGGCAGAAACATCAACCAGCTACGGTGAGCTGCTCGATGGATTTCCCTTGCTGCCACTGCCGAGAGTAGATTTTGCTGCACATCTCGTATTTCTCAAAGATGTTTCTGGCGGTCTGCTCGTCGCCGTAGACCTTCCAGCAGCCCACGCACTTGTGATTGCACGCCCCATTGCAGATGAAGCCCAGCACATCCTCCGGCGGATAGCTCAAAAACAGGCCAATCTCATGGGGGAACTCTCCAGCGGACTGAAGCCTGCGCATCAGCTGCACCACACAGCAGTCAGGCTTCTCCGGTGTGTAACCATACGCCGCCAATAGTTCCCTTGCGCGCAGATTGGTCAAATCGATCTCCAGTGCATTGGGGCGGTAGGCGTAGATCAAAGCGCGCCCTTTGCGAACCCTAAGCGGCAGTACACGGATTCCTCTGGGAACCAGTTTCCTGTTCAGTCGGCACAGGTCTTTCGTCAGCTCCTCCCGGCTGGAGCAGGCGCAGGAAAAGAGATTTCCCGTCTTAATCCCGGCCAGGGTGGGAGAACAATGGCGAATCAGCAGATCCTCTGACATAGGCGTTTCCCTCACAAAATCATGTCCACATGCGGACAGTGCGGGGAAATATGTAATACTGACAATTTAAGATAGGTTAGCAAAAGCTAACTAATGTGCCGAAAAGATAGCCACCGCCCGTTGGTTAGCGGTAGCTAACTAATGCAATTATATATAGGACCATTTCGCTTGTCAAGAGGATGTATGGATTTTGCTGACAAAAAAATGGCGCTTATCAGATACCTGTGTTATAATAAGCAAAACACCCGTTTCTTATGGAGGTTCCCATGGCAATTCACGAGTGTGGCCAGATGTATCTGGAAACCATCTATATTCTCTCTCAGGACAGCGCATTCGTTCGGGCTATCGATGTGGGAGAACAGCTGGGCTTTACCAAACCCAGCGTCAGCAGAGCCATGTCCATTTTGAAAAAGGACGAGTATGTGAATGTGGACGCTGACGGTGCAATCATCCTGACGGAGACCGGGCTTGCCATTGCAAAGACGATGTACACCCGCCATACGGTGTTGAGCCAGATGCTGATGGAACTGGGTGTGGGCGAGAAGACTGCGACCGAGGATGCCTGCCGGATTGAGCATGTAATCAGCGAGAAATCCGTTGCGGCGGTGCAGGCGCACTTGGCGCAGGTAACGAAAATGCGGGAGGATGCGCACGGGCAATGAGTCTATGCAAATTTGGCGGACTTTGTTATCGAGCGGCAACACGATATGTGAATACCTGTCATTTGCAGAGAATATCAAATGAGGTGGAGCCTTGATATGGACTCCACCTCATTTTTATGTGATCTGCGCTTTTGAATCAGGAGCGGCCTGCTGTGTGAGTTCACCGCCAAGCGCACCTGCTCCATAGCTCCAACCGCTCACGACAGATCACCCTTATGTGGCTGCTGTCTTTTCAAAAGATTTCGGGCGGCTTTTTTGATGTTATAGCACACGCCAAGAACGGCGATGCAGAATAGCAAAGCCGCTAATCCATATCCAAACGACTGCATTGCCATGTTCATGTTCACGCCTCTTTTCTGACTGCTGCTTCTAAAGACCGCAGCCAAACAATCCTCTTTTTTTGTACGGCTCCTTCTGGATCGTGCCGACCTCATACCCTGTGCTGCGAATGGCGTTCATAACAGTCTCCGTGTCCAGCTCTGTTTCAGAGAGGATCACGGTCTGGTTTTTGCTGCGGGAGGAGTTTACCTTTTTGACCGGACAGGCTTTGCGCACAGCGTCATTGACATGAGCCTCACACATCCCGCACATCATTCCGTTGACTTCCACTGTGTACTTCCACATAATTTCTCATTCCTCCTTGACTTTTGTATAATCGAGCTGCGCGGACCGGACGGTGGTCTGCCATGCCGCAGTCCGTTCATCCGGGATCTTCCTGACCATCAGACAGCACAGCGGCGCCAACGAACTTCCGAGAATCGGATGGCGAACGATGGAATAGCTGCGCTCGGACAGGTATGCCATCAGCTCCCCGGCAGTCCAGACATGGTACACCCGAAAGCCTGACAGCCCCATGAACCAGAGCCGGAGTCTGGCGCTTCGGCTTTTGCCCCAGACAAAGGTAGGAGCGAACAGCCATCCCCCCGGCTTCAGAACCCGCCAGGCTTCCGCCAGAGCCTTTTCCAGGTGTGGCATGACATGGAGGGCGTTGGAGATCACGACCGCATCGAAGCTCTCCGGCCCGTAGGGCAGCTTGGTGGAGTCCTGAACGGAGAAATGGAGCCGAGACGAATAAACCTGCTTTTTTGCCTGACGGATCATTTCAAATGAAAAGTCGGTTGCCTCCCAGCTCCGGACACACGGAGACAGCGGAACGGACAGCTGATCTGTTCCGCAGGCTAACTCCAACACATCCATATCCCGTTTCAGAAAAGGGCGCATTGCTTTGCAGATCTGCTGATAGGTCATCTGAGAACGGCGCATGAAACCGGAGTAATGCCGTGAAAACCGCTCCCAAAACTGCTTGTTGTCATCCATGCAATATTGTCACCTCAATGACGGTTAGCGTTTGCTAACTACATCATACTCTTTGTCGCATGAAATTGCAAGATGCCGCCATAACATCTTTCTATCAATGGATGGCCAACGCTCCAAACGAAACGATGGTGTTATATCCTCAAAGCTGATAGCCTTGTTGTCACCGGACTGCGGTGTAAACGCTGTTTGCTATGGGTTATTGCGCTGGAAAGAAAGCATGATCTGATGCGAAAATAGCTTGACTGGTTAGTTATAGCTAACTATAATCAGTCATAGGACACTACGCCTTTTGATGAGGACCTATGGAGAAATACAAGATTGAGAAGGACTCCGTGCAGGAGATCCCTATACGGTTCTTGGTTGCATCCGTCAGCCGCTGGCAAAGCTGGCCGACGGACCTATGTGCCTCCGGAGCATCCGGATAGACTTTACAGAAAACCACTACGGTAAGATTGGAGGAGAATATGCCGATTGAATTGTGGAAAGGGCTGCTGATCCCCTTCGCTGGGACAGCGCTGGGCGCGGCCTGTGTCTTTTTTATGCGGAACAGCTTGAGCGACCTGGTTCAGCGTGCGTTCACCGGCTTTGCGGCGGGTGTCATGGTCGCGGCTTCCATCTGGAGCCTGCTGCTGCCTGCGATGGAACAGGCGGCAGACATGGGCCGGTGGTCCTTTGTCCCCGCCGTTGTGGGTTTCTGGCTCGGCATCCTATTCCTGCTGGGGTTGGATCGGTTGATTCCCCATCTGCATCGTGGCAGTTCGGAGGCCGAGGGCGTCAAAAGCAGATTGGGAAAAACGACCATGCTGACACTGGCGGTTGCTCTGCACAACATCCCGGAAGGTATGGCGGTGGGTGCGGTTTATGCCGGGTGGCTCTATGGGGACAGCGGAATCACACTGGCGGGGGCACTGGCTCTTTCTCTGGGAATTGCCATTCAGAACTTTCCGGAGGGCGCGATCATTTCCATGCCCCTGAAAGCGGAGGGGTTCTCCAAATCCTGTTCCTTTCTGTACGGAACGCTGTCCGGCGCAGTGGAGCCAATAGGTGCCATCCTGACCATCCTTCTGGCTGGTATTTTAGTCCCGGTGCTGCCTTACGCCCTAAGCTTTGCTGCCGGAGCGATGGTCTATGTGGTAGTGGAGGAATTGATCCCGGAGATGTCGGCGGGAAAACACTCTAATGTGGGAACCGTTCTGTTTGCGGTCGGCTTTACCCTCATGATGACGCTGGATGTGGCTCTGGGGGCTTAAGTACAATGATATCTAACCGATTTCTTTCCGGCTTGAAATACGAGTAAATCATAGCAATAGGAGACATATGTATGAACTGGACGCGCGTTGTCTTGGACGGGTTTGCTATGGCAGCCTATTTTAACCTGTTTGCCGGGTTGGTGGCACTGTATCACCCTCGACTGATGTTCCCATGTTATCCGCCAGCCATCATCAAGGCGGCGAAAGATTCGCCCACCAGTGCGGAAAACCGCTTTTACTGGCTTTGGATCTGTTTTGGGGAGCTGCTGCCTCTCCTGCTTTATGGCGCGGTCAGTACCATGGAGAGCGGGACAACAGGGTTCTGGCGTCTGGCCCTGACCGGGTATATCCAATGGATGATGGTTAATTTCTGTGACTTGTTGTTTTTGGATTTCTGGCTGATTCAGAGAAAGGCGAAAAGCCGGTTTATCACCCCGGGAACTGAAGGGCACCCCGGCTACGGGTTCAACGCCTGGATGAAAGACTACGCTCTGCCGGAGCACTTGCTCCAGTGGCCGTTTTTGATGTGCCCTATCCTGGCGGCGGCCCAGGCAGGGCTGGGGCTGCTCATCGATATGTTTTGGTGAACAGTAAGAAAATGTGCCGCATAGGTATTTGTTCTCAAATTGTCAGACCGGTAGTCAAGATGATGGGGATGCCTTTGGGCAAAAACTGCGGGAGATGGGCTATCAGAATGTCCGACGCATGGGTACCCCAGAAGAGGCTTTTGGTCCCACCGCCGGGAGGCAAGGATGATACTGGTATCTTCCAGACAGCTTGTCGGCAGGAAGCAATCCGGAAAACAGGAGGGATGTTGTTTTGTCAAAGTTAGGCGTTGTGGAAGACACGCTGTTTGTCCCCATGCTGGGCAGGATCTATGCCAGCGAGTACTGCCCGCAGATCCTGTACGATCCAAAGGCGCTGGAACTGAAAAAGAAACTGCCTTCCGACCTGCTTGGGAAGGGCGGCCAGAGCCAGTATACTGTTGGCCTCCGCCGCCCGGTCCGCCAATGTAGATCGGTTCATCCGGACCTTTCTGGAGCGCAGACCGGACGGTGTGGTCGTTTAGCTGGGCTGCGGTCTGGAGACGACTTATTCCCGCTGCGATAACGGGCATACCCGCTGGTATGCTCTGGATATGCCCCATGTGGTGGAGTACCGGCGGGCGCTGCTGTCGGAGCCGGAGCGGGAGACCTATCTCGCCGGGGACGCCTTTGCCGAGGACTGGATCAGGCAGATCCGCGCCGATGTGCCGGATGCTCCTATTCTGGTCACCGCCGGAGGCCTGTTCCACTATTTTGAGGAAAACAAGGTTGTGGGCCTCCTGCGGATGCTCACGGGGTTTGGAGAGATTGAAATCGTCTTTGACACCGTGAGCAAAAGCGGTATGGCCATGATGCGGAAAAAGTACATGAAGCAGGTGGGCCACAGAGATGCGCAGATGTTTTTCTATGTGGATTCCGCGTCGGAGCTGACCGGGAAAATTGGCAGTGGGGTCAGGGTGCTGGCCGAGGAGCCCTATTACCGCCATATCCCCCGAACCGGATTGAAGCTGTCTACAAAAATCAGCATGTCGGTTTCGGACCGGTTTTGGATGGTCAAGATGGTCCATCTGGCAACCGAATGATGCCTTCGCCAAAAGCCGTCCGGAGTGTTCCGGCCGGCTTTTTTTGAGCGGATATGGCCACACCCTCTTGACAAATCACCTTGCCGGCTTTATTATAACGACGTTATATAACACCGTTATATGGAGGCGCACATGGAAGAAAAATCTACCGTCACGCTGGAGAAAATCCAACAGGCCGCCATGGAGGAGTTTTCCGAGAAAGGCTTCCAGGGGGCCTCCCTGCGGCAGATCGTGAAGCAGGCCGGTGTCACCACCGGCGCACTCTATGGCTATTTCTCCGGCAAGGAGGCGCTTTTTGCCTCCATTGTGGAACCTCACGCCGCCGCGCTGATGGGCCGGTTTATGGAGGCGCAGACAACCTTTGCCGAATTGCCGGAGGGAGAGCAGCCGTCGCACATGGGGATGGAGTCCAGCCAGTGCGTCCATTGGATGGTGGACTACATCTGCGACCACAGGGAGCCAGTGAAGCTGCTTTTGTGTAAGGCGGAAGGCACCAGCTACGAGCGTTTCGTACACAATATCGTGGAAATCGAGGTGGAATACACCCTCCAGTACCTGGAGGTGCTGCACCGCCTGGGGTATGAATGTCCAAAGCTGGACGAGCAGCTGTGCCACATCATCGCCAGCGGGATGTTCAACGGCATCTTTGAAATCGTCATCCACGATATGCCCAAGGAGCAGGCCATGCGTTATGTGGATCAGCTGCGGGATTTTTACACCGCCGGATGGCTGAAGCTGATCGGCCAGTCATAAGGCGCACCACTTTCCAGTAAGATTGGGGCTTGCCCCTTTCTTTTTACACTATCGGTTAGTAATCGCTAACCTAAAGGGAGGAATATTTGTGAAGCAAAAGAAACCAAGCAGCCTTGCCCGCATCCTGGGCTATGCGGGCGGGCACAAGAACCTAACAATCCTGGGCTGTATCCTGTCCGCCCTGTCGGCGGTGCTGGGGCTGGCGCCGTATCTTTGTGTCTGGCTGGTGGCCAGAAGCGTGCTGTCAGCCTGGCCCAGTCTGGACGGGGCCGGGGATCTGGGCCGCTGGGGCTGGATGGCGGTGTGGACTGCCGTTGGCAGCATCCTGCTTTACTTTGCCGCCCTCATGTCCACCCATATCGCGGCCTTCCGCACCGCCCGGAACATCCGGCGCGCCGCCATGACCCATGTACTGAAGCTCCCCTTGGGCTTTTTCACCGGGAACCAGTCGGGGCGGCTGCGCAAGCTCATCGACGACAACGCCGGGCTCACCGAGGACCTGCTGGCCCACAAGCTCCCCGACCTGGCCGCTACGGCGGTGACGCCCATCGCCGCCATCGTGGTGCTGTTCCTTTTTGACTGGCGAATGGGCCTTTTGTGTCTGCTCACCATGGTGCTGGCCCTGCTGTCCATGTGCATGATGATGGGCGGCAAAAACGCCGGCTTCTTCCACCGCTATCAGCAGGAGATCGAGCGCATGAGCGGCGAGGCAGTGGAGTATGTCCGGGGCATCCCGGTGGTGAAGATGTTCCAGCAGACGGTCTACTCCTTCAATGCCTTCTACGCGGCCATCCAGGATTACAGCGACTTGGCCAGTCAGTACGCCATGAGCTGCCGGACGGGCCAGACCTGTTTCCTTACCTTCATTAACGGGGCCTTCGCCCTGCTGATCCCGGCGGTGCTGCTCATCGCCTCCGGCGGGGATGTGCGGGCCGCGCTGGTGAACCTGATCTTCTACGCCCTGTTCGCCCCTGCCTGCGGCCAGATGATCAACCGCATCATGTATATGAGTGAGGCGGTGATGGAGGCCGACGAGGCCATTGGCCGCCTGGACGAGATCCTGAGCCAGCAGCCCATGGAGGAACCGAAGGTCCAAAAGAGTTTTGCCAGCGACGCCGTGGCCTTTGACCATGTGACCTTCACCTACCCCGGCGCGGACCGGCCCGCGCTGAAGGATGTGAGTTTCTCCGTCCAGCCCGGTGAAGTGGTGGCCCTGGTGGGTCCCTCCGGCGGGGGCAAGACCACTGCCGCCAGCCTGATCCCCCGGTTCTGGGACACAGACAGCGGCAGCGTCACCGCGGGCGGCGCGGACGTGCGGGAGCTGGAGGGCGCCGCCCTTATGGGACAGGTGGCCTTTGTGTTCCAGGATACCCGGCTGTTCAAGGAGAGCCTGCTGGAAAACATCCGGGCCGCCCGGCCGGACGCCTCCCGGAAGGAGGTGCTGGCCGCCGCCCACGCTGCCCAGTGCGACGACATCCTGGAAAAGCTGCCCCAGGGGCTGGACACGGTAGTGGGCGCCAGAGGCGTCTACCTCTCCGGCGGGGAGCAGCAGCGCATCGCCCTGGCCCGGGCCATTTTGAAGGACGCCCCTATCGTGGTGCTGGACGAGGCCACCGCCTTTGCCGACCCGGAGAATGAGCATCAGATCCAAAAGGCCTTTGAGACGCTGACCCGGAATAAAACAGTGCTGATGATCGCCCACCGGCTGTCCACGGTGCAGAACGCGGACAACATCATCGTCTTAAAGGAAGGAAAGATTGCGGAACAGGGCAGCCACAGTGCCCTATTGGAGAAAAACGGCGTCTACGCCGCCATGTGGGCGGACTATCAACGCAACGCCCAGTGGAAGGTCGGAAAGGAGGCAGCGGTATGATAAAGAAATTACAACACATCTTCGCCCTCAGCGAGAAGGGAGCCAGAGACCTGGTGAAGGCCGTGATTTGGTGCTTTGTGTGCAATCTGGCTCTTATGTTCCCTGTCGGGGCAGTCTTGTTTACAATTCAACACCTGCTTGGCTGTCTGGAGGGCGGCGGCAGTCCCACGGACGGGTTCTGGCTCTATGTGGGCTTTGCCCTGGCGGTGCTGGTTCTACTGTTCGTCCTTCACTGGTTCCAGTACGCCTCCCTCTACATCGCCACCTACCGGGAGAGTGCCAACCGCCGGGTGAGCCTGGCAGAGACGCTGCGTAGGCTTCCCCTGTCCTTTTTCGGGAACCGTGATCTCAGCGACTTGACCTCCACCATGATTGCCGACTGCTCCAGCCTGGACCAGATGTTCTCCCACTATGTGCCCCAGCTGTTTGCCTCTATCGGCTCCACGCTGGTGATCGGGGTGTGTATGTTCGCCTGCGACTGGCGCATGGCCCTGGCGGTGCTGTGGGTGGTGCCTGTGGCGGTGGCGCTGACGGCGGGAAGTAAGAAGATCCAGGACGCCTTCGGAACGAAAAACATCCTGAACAAGCGGGCGGTGGCCGACTGCATCCAGGAGGGACTGGAGACCATCCGGGACATCAAGGCCTGCCACCGGCAGGAGCGGTATCTTGGTGACCTGGAGGCAAAGCTATCTGCTATGGAAGGCAGTTCCATCCGGTCCGAGCTGGCCACCGGCGTGTTTGTGTGCTCCGCTCAGGCATTCCTGCGCCTGGGGCTTGCCACCACGGTGCTCACCGGCGGGGCGCTGCTGCTGGCCGGGGAACTCTCCTTCCTCTATTTCCTGGGCTTCCTGTTCGCCGCCGCCCGGCTGTATGATCCCCTGGGGGTGGTGCTCCAGAATATCGCCGCCACCTTCAACACCAAGCTGCAAATTGAACGGATGCGCTCCATCCTGGAGCAGCCGGTGCAGACGGGAACAGAGAACTTTCACCCTGACCGATACGACATCACCTTTGAACACGTCTCCTTTGCCTACCGGGAGGGAGCAGGGGTGCTGGAGGATGTGAGCTTCACCGCCCGCCAGGGGGAAGTCACCGCCCTCATTGGTCCCTCTGGGGGCGGGAAATCCACCGCCTGCAAGCTGGCCGCCCGGTTCTGGGATGTCACCGGCGGGAAGGTGCTTTTAGGTGGGACGGATGTGTCCACGGTAGACCCGGAGACCCTCCTGCGTTCCTACTCCATGGTGTTCCAGGACGTGGTGCTGTTCCGGGACACGGTGATGGAGAACATCCGTCTGGGCCGCCGGGGCGCCACCGATGAGGAGGTGCTGGAGGCCGCCAGGGCCGCCCAATGCGACGAATTTATCCGCAAACTGCCCCAGGGCTACCAGACGGTGATTGGGGAGAACGGTTCCACCCTCTCCGGCGGGGAGCGGCAGCGGATCTCCATCGCCCGGGCCCTGTTGAAGGACGCGCCGGTGGTGCTGCTAGATGAGGCCACCGCCAGCCTGGACGTGGAGAACGAAAGCGCCGTCCAGACCGCCCTCGCCCGTCTGCTTCAGGGCAAGACGGTGCTGGTCATCGCCCACCGGATGCGCACCGTGGCCGGTGCGGATCATATCGTGGTGCTGAAGGACGGCTGTGTGGCACAGCAGGGCACCCCGGCGGAGCTTATGGCGACGGGAGGCCTGTTCCGGCACATGGTGGAACTCCAGAGTGAAAGTGCCCAGTGGCAGTTGAGATAACTGTGTTTTGGTAGTTCTAAAGTAATCAAGAACTATATTATGCAGTATTGCTTTACCATAAAAGAACTGGGCAGTGCGGAAATAGATCCGCACTGCCCAGTTCTCATTTACTTTTGTATGGACGTCTACCAAAACGGCGATTCTGCATGCCAAGTAGCCGCAACGATCTGTGCTACAGTGTTTGTATGATATTTAATGCTTCTTCTGTGGACAGCTTCCCGGCCAGATAATCATCTCTGGCCTTGGCCGCCCGGTCCAGCCATTGGTAGTACTCCCCGTAGCTTAAATCCTTTTCAGACGGTTCCTTGTTGATAAACTCCGCCCGCTCATAGCGTTTATACATCCGCTGCTTGGCCCGGTCAAACTCCTCCACCACTCTGATCTGGGCGGCTTTCTGTCGGTGCTTGAACACCGGTCCCCACTCCTTGCAGGTCTTACCGTCCTTCAGGATCCGGTCACAGTAGAGCGTTTTCTTCTTCGTTTTCGGGATAAAATACCGCCCACAGCAATGACACCGCGCAACGGAAGGATGGTTCGTCACAAACTGCAGAAGCAGAAAATGATAATAGTCCACAGCGGAGCGGAAGTGGTATTGGGTCGTCAAGGTACTTCCATCCCAGCGCAGGACTGAACGCACAGGGACCTCCCACAGCGTGTCATACTTCTCAGAAACGATTGGTTCCCCGGCTTGCACATCATGTAATACTTCATTGACTACAAATTGGAACTGCATGACCTCAGCTAAAATGGTAAGGATATTCCGGCTGGCCAGGAAAGGATACATGGCAGTCCCGTCATCCGCTGGAACTTCATCTTCCAGCTGTGTGCGGAGCAAGGTTCCATGCAGAGGGAATTCCTCCTCCAGAGTAGATACCAGGTCCTCCACGGTGTCAAGCATGGCCTGAAACTCGGTCATGTCGGCCAGACCGCCGTGGTCATCATGCTTCAGGATCGCCTTGGCCTGGAAGCGGATCAAATCCACCACCACCGCATACGGACCAAAACTTAATTCAGAAAACAGGATTACCTCATCGGAGATCGTTGTACCTTCCAGAGAGACTTCGCCGGATACCCCGGCGAGGTCTCTCTTTATTTCTCCCTTCTACAGCAGTTCGACATACGCGCCATGTTCCGCACTCATTGACTGCCCTCCTCTGTCTCAAAGTGAACTTGTCTTAAAACGGTAAGGATCACTTGTAGATTTCGCAGTGCCCCTTTCTTCTGTATTCTAACAGAAACGGGGAACAAAACCAACCGACCACAACAGATAGGAGGCATTGATAACATGAAACTCAACACGATTGATGGGGCTTTTCTGATGAGCCAGCCTCTGCGTCCGCCCAACTTCGTGGTGGACACGCTGATCGCTCAGGGGCTGCACATCCTGGCGGGCTCGCCCAAGGTGGGCAAGTCCTGGCTGGCCCTGTGGCTGGCGGTGACCGTGGCCAAGGGTGAACTCGTCTGGGGGATGGGCGTGAAGCGGGGCACTACGCTCTACCTCTGCCTGGAGGACTCCGTCCTTCGCATCCAGAACCGGCTCTTTGAGATCACCGAGGACGCGCCAAGCAGCGTCCACTTCTGTACGGAGTGCGCGCCCATTGGTCAGGGGCTGGAGGAGCAGGTGGAAATATTCCTCGCCGCCCATCCAGATACGGTACTGGTCATCATCGACACGCTGCAGATGGTCCGTCCGGTCCACGACGCCACCTACGCCAACGACTATCGGGACCTGTCTGTGCTGAAACGGCTGGCGGACAAGCACGGCATCGCCATCCTGCTCATCCACCATCTGCGCAAGGAGAAGGCAGACGATGTGTTCCACCGGATCTCCGGCACCACCGCCATCAGCGGCGCGGTGGATTCCAGCTTCACCTTGGTGGAAGAAAAACGTGGCAGCGGCAGGGCGAAGCTCTCCTGCGTGGGCCGGGACATCGAGTACCGGGAGCTTGAGCTCCAGCGCGGCAGTGAAAATGTGTGGGAGCTGGTGTCGGACAGCGGGACGCAGGAGCAGAAACCAGGGGAGCAGATCGTCACGCTCCTCTCTGCCTTCCTGACTGGCCGGGAGAATTTTATCGGCACTCCCACGGAGCTGTCCGAGCAGATCGACCCTGACCGGAGCCGGGGCATCACGCCCAAAAAAGTAGCTCGGATGATCCTGCAAAGCGTTGACGCTCTAAGCAAAGCCGGGATCTCCACCGTGGTGCGCCGCAGCAACGGAAAGCGGCTCATCGAGCTGCACCGTGCCGATAGTGTCGATTTGGAGGGTGCCAGAGAAATCGTCCCTATCGACCCTGTGGCCGACCAAGTGCTGACAAACCAGAGTGCGAACAGGGCCGAGGATGCGGATTCCTCCCTTTTGGGAGGGCAAGCATCGCGTCCGGCTATACGCCGGCCACCGTTCCGGGGCGCTGCCCCGAACCCGGCCCCTGCGGGGGAAAAGGAGGAGCCATGCAGAGAGTAAAAAAGAGCGAGATCATCACCCTGCGGGTGACGCCCCGTATCAAGAGAATCATTCAGGAGCAGGCAAAAGCCGCTGGCCTGACGGTCACCGATTACCTGTGCTACAGCGGATTGGGAAAAGAAATCGTGCGGGTGGACGGGCTGGAGCAGGTGCTCACTGAACTGAAGGCTCAGGGACGAAACCTGAACCAGCTCACCACTCTGGCCAACATGGGAAAGGTCACCGTGGTGTACGGTGACAGGTTTGCGGAGAGTTACCAGCAAATCAGCGAGCAGCTCCGTCAGCTCCTGCGGGAGGTGACCTAAGATGGCAACCTTTACTGCCGTCAAGAACCGGGGCGGAGGCCGGGGCGCGCTGGGCGGAGTGCTGCGCTACACCCAGCAGGACGAAAAAACGCTGTGGGAAGGACAGCGGCTGGTGTCCGGATGGAACTGCATCGCTCAGTCTGTCCTCTCCGAGATGCAGCTCACCAAGGAGCGGTTTCGAAAAACGGACGGGCGGCAGTACTACCACTTTGTCCAGTCCTTCGCAGAGACGGATGACCTGACGCCCCAGAAGGCCCACGCCATCGCTCTGGAACTGGCCCAACGGGAGTTCCCCAATTTCGAGGTGCTGGTCGCTACTCACATCGATACAGACCATCTGCACAGTCACCTCATCGTGAACAGCGTCAGCTTCCGGGACGGAAAAAAGCTCCACCAGAGCGCCGCTGATCTGCAAGCTCATCGGACCGTCAACGATGAGATCTGCGCTGCCCACGGTCTGGCGATCCTGCCTCCGCCGGAAAAGCAGGTCAAGCAGAAGCGGATGAGCAGTCGGGAATATCGCTCCGCCGCCAAGGGTGAGAGCTGGAAGTTCCGGCTGATGAACACCATCGACCAGTGTATGCGGTACGCCTCCACCAAAGAGGAGTTTCGCTCCCTGATGGAGAGCGAGGGGTACCAAGTGCGCTGGACGGACGGCAGGAAGAACATCACCTACACAACACCGGGCGGCATGAAGTGCCGGGACGACCGGCTCCACGATATAAAGTACACCAAGGAGGTCATGGAAAATGAATTCCGAATCCGGGCAGAGATTGTCCGTGGAAGAACTGAAACGGCTGAACCTGCCGCCGCAGTCAGCCCCTATGCTCCCAGCGCATCCGCCCCAGCAGGAGTGGAGCGAACAGCTGGCACGGCTGGAGCGCTTGGAAGCCAGCGCTGGCGCACAGGAGGCCATGCTTCGGGCATTGAGCCGACAGGTGGGGCAGCTACCCACTCAGGAGCAGTTGGAGACACTGTCGCGGGAGGTGGGCCAGCTGCGGGCGACAGTGCGACAGGCTGGGAAAAGGAAAGAGCTCTCTATCTCGCCGCCCGGTTTGGATACGGCGCTGTCTGTGCTGGCCTGGCTGATCTTGCTCCTGCTGGGGACTATGGTGGGCATGGTGGTCTTGCGGACCATCTGGTCCGGCTTGGCCTCAGTCTGGAACGCGGTCAAGGTGCTGATCCCGTGATAGACAGTACCACTATGCACCGCCGCTCCGACCGCAAGACTTTGCGCAGAGAGCAGGAAAAGAAGATCGCCCTCGGCCATAAGGAAGACGATCATGAGGAAGAACAGACTTGGCAGCAGACCATGTAAAGGAGAACGAATACATGAGTTACCAGCAGGCGATGTATGACCGGTATCATCCCAGGTACTCGGAACCAACAGAGTACATTACGATGGAGGTGGACGGCCTTGTCGTTGCACTCCGTTTCAAAAACACCAGTACGCAGTCTGACACGGTGTCCAAGATCGAACAGACGCTGTTGATGACACAGAACTTTGAAAATCTCAACGAATCTGCTTGATTCAGTAGACTTTTTCACCTCGGTGTGGGATACTGTGTGTGCATATGTACCTTGACAATAGAATCGAAGCAAACCATATGCACCGCAGTCCTACATCAGAAAGGACAAGGTGTGATCATGGAAAAACAGAACCGAGTATACTGCCTCTACCGTGTTTCGACCAAGGGACAGGTAGACAAAGATGATATCCCCATGCAGAAGCAGCGCTGCCGTGAGTTTGCAGAGAGCCAGGGGTGGACGATCCTCAAAGAATTTGCGGAAAAGGGTGTCTCGGGCTTCAAGGTAGCTGCTGCTGACCGCGATGCCATTCAGGAGATCCGCAAGGATGCCGAGGAGCGGAAGTTTGACATCCTGCTGGTGTTCATGTTCGACCGCCTGGGGCGGCGGGATGATGAAACACCTTTCGTGGTGGAGTGGTTCATCCGCAACGGCATTGAAGTATGGAGCGCAATGGAAGGGCAGCAGAAGATGGATGACCACATCGACAAGCTGTTGAACTACATCCGCTATTGGCAGGCATCCGGAGAGAGTCTCAAGACCTCGGTGAGAACGAAGACCCGCCTGTCGCAGATCGTGCAGGAAGGACGCTTCCGGGGTGGCACTGTTCCCTATGGATACCGCTTGGAAAAGCAGGGGCGCTTCAATAAAAAGAACCACGAAGTCAATGAAATCCTAATCGACTCGGACGAAGCAGCGGTGGTGCGCATCATCTTTGAAAAATATGTCTATGAGGGATTCGGCGCGCAACGGTTGTCCCGGTAGCTGTACAGCAATGGTTACCTCAACCGAAAAGGGACAAACTTCGCAAATACCACCATCATCAAGATGCTGAAGAACATTATGTATGTAGGGATCTTGCGCAGCGGGGAAACGCGCTCGGAGATCTTTCCGGAACTTCAAATCGTTCCGCTGGAGCTATATGAGCATGCACAGAAGATCATGGAGGACAGGACGATGCGCCACAATGAGGTTCCCTTCAACTCCAAGGGGAAATCCCTGCTCTCCGGGATGGTCTATTGTGCTCACTGCGGTTCTAAGTTGGTGCTGACCACCAGCAGCGGCAGACGCGCCAAAGGTGAGCCTAAGCGGGAGACTCGTATCCGCTATGCCTGCCACTACAAGATCCGCCATCCTCAGGACTGTGACGGTCAGACCGGATATTCAGGTGAGAAACTGGACGGAATTATTGATAAGATCGTCATTCAACTCTTTGAGCGGATGAGAACCGCTCCCAAAAGTCAGCTGATTCAAAGGCAGTGGGAGAAGGAAATTCAGCTGGCCAACAGCTCTGTGGCGAATTTAGAAAAGCTCTATACTGCCACGGAACGGGAACTGGAGAGCTACAAAAAGGAGATCATCAAGACCATCAACGGCACCGGCAGCTTTGGCGCAGATATCCTTGGGGAAATGATTGAGGAAACCCGGAACAGACTGACTGCTCTGACACAGGAATTGGAACAGGCCAAGGAGAAAGCGGCTGATTTGAAAAACTCTGCTGTTGCGGTCCAAAAGGAATACGACAAGATCATGTCCTGGGCGGATCTGTATGCCGGAAGTAGCATTGAGGGGAAAAAGATGATCCTGCGGCAGTTGATCGACAGGGTGAACATCGGACGGGATTTTGAGATTGAAGTGGAATTCAAGATCAGCGTCACACAATTCTTCGACTTCCTGCATCCGGAGGGAGACAAGAGTGTGTACTATCGCGCATCCTGAAAGTATGAAAAAACTCGGGAAATCTCAAAACGAGATCTCCCGAGTGTGGTGGACCCGAAGGGGATCGAACCCTCGACCTTACGGATGCGAACCGTACGCTCTCCCAGACTGAGCTACGGGCCCAAATCAACCGTTCCCAAAAGGGAACAAAAGAAAAATATGAAGTTATAAGTTTGGCAGAAAACTGAACCCTTTGCGCTCCCAACTGCGCTACAGGCCCATACTCAAATCTGGTCTTCACTATCTGTACAATTGATAGCAGGCTCCTTCTGGAACTATAGCCTGCCAAGCTTTATGATACATCACTTATGTGGCTTTCTTATTATATCAAAATTTTTCCCGTTGTAAAGCCCCAAAATTTCTTTTCTCTTTCTTCCGCTTTCAAGGCACCCAGGCCTCACGCACAAAAAGCAGATCCGCACTATCTTCGTTTTTGTCCAGAATCACTGCCAAAGTTTACAATTTGCTCTTTTTTATCCGTGCGGAGTGTGATATACTAATTAAGATTGTAAATCAATTCTCAGAGCATATCATACACAGAACCGAGAGGTGTTTATCCATATGAGCCTGTTTACCAAACTATTCGGCACTTCCTCCCAGCGGGAATTGAAGTCGATCTATCCCATCGCTGACAAGGTTGACGCCCTGGAGGACGAGTACAAAGCCCTCACCGACGCCCAGCTCCAGGCCAAGACCCCGGAGTTGAAGCAGCGGCTGGCCAACGGGGAAACCCTGGACGATATTCTGCCTGAGGCTTTTGCTGCCTGCCGTGAGGCTGCTTGGCGTGTTCTTGGGATGCGTCCCTACCGGGTCCAGGTAGTAGGCGGCATCGTCCTGCACCAGGGCCGTATCGCTGAGATGAAAACCGGTGAAGGCAAGACCTTGGTGGCCACCCTGCCCGCCTATTTGAACGCCCTGGCCGGAAAGGGCGTCCATGTGGTTACGGTCAATGACTATCTGGCCAAGCGTGACTCCGAATGGATGGGCAAGGTCTTCCGTTTCATGGGCCTTACCGTCGGCCTGGTCATCCACGGGGTCATGGGTGAGGAAAAAAAGGCCGCCTACCGGGCTGACATCACCTATGGCACCAACAACGAGTTCGGCTTTGACTACCTGCGGGACAACATGGCCATCTATTCCCAGGAGCTGGTCCAGCGGGGCCACGCCTTTGCTATCGTGGACGAGGTGGACTCCATCCTCATCGATGAGGCCCGCACCCCCCTGATCATCTCCGGCCAGGGAGAGAAGTCCACCCAGCTCTACACTGTGGTGGACCAGTTTGTCTCCCGGCTAAAATGCCAGCGCATCGCGAAGGTGGATGAAAAAGAGGAAGAGGACGCGGATATCGACGCGGACTATATCGTGGATGAAAAGGCCCGGACCGCCACCCTCACCGCTCCCGGCATCAAAAAGGCGGAGGCCTTCTTCAACATTGAAAACCTGGCTGATCCGGAGAACACCACCCTGTCCCACCACATCAACCAGGCTATCAAGGCCCGGGGCGTGATGAAGAAGGACATCGACTATGTGGTCAAGGATGGCCAGGTCATCATTGTGGACGAGTTCACCGGCCGTCTGATGTTTGGGCGCCGCTACAATGAGGGGCTCCACCAGGCCATCGAGGCCAAGGAGCACGTGGAGGTGGCCAACGAGTCCAAGACTCTGGCTACTATCACCTTCCAAAATTATTTTCGACTGTATGATAAGCTGTCCGGCATGACAGGCACCGCCATGACTGAGCAGGAGGAGTTCGGCACGATCTACGAGCTGGACATCGTGGAGATCCCCACCAACAAGCCTCTGGCCCGTATTGACGACCCCGATGTGGTATATAAAAACGAGGCGGGCAAGCTGAGAGCCATCGTGGCTCAAATCGAGGCCTGCCACGCCAAGGGCCAGCCAGTGCTGGTAGGCACTATCTCTATCGAGAAATCGGAAGAGCTGTCTGAAATCCTCAAGCGTAAGGGCATTAAACACAATGTGCTCAACGCCAAGAACCATGAGAAGGAAGCGGAGATCGTCGCCCAGGCTGGCAAATTTGGCGCTGTCACCGTAGCTACCAATATGGCTGGCCGCGGCACTGACATCATGCTGGGCGGCAATGCCGAGTTTTTGGCTAAGGCTGATCTGCGTAGGGCTGGCATGACCGATGAGCTCATCGCTGAAGCCACCGGCTTTGCTGAGACAGACAATCAGGATATTTTGGACGCCCGCAAGCAGTTCTCCCAGGCGGAGGCCAAGTACAAAGAGGAGATCCGGGATGAGGCGGACAAGGTCCGTCAGGCGGGCGGCCTGTTCATCCTCGGTACCGAGCGCCACGAGTCCCGGCGCATTGACAACCAGCTTCGTGGCCGCGCTGGTCGTCAGGGTGACCCCGGCGAGACCCGCTTCTTCCTGTCCCTGGAGGATGACATCATGCGCCTGTTCGGCTCTGAGCGGGTGATGAACATGATGGAGAAGCTGGGCGTGGACGAGGACACCCCCATCGACGCCAAAATGCTGTCCGGCGCTATCGAAAACGCTCAAAAGCAGGTGGAATCCCGGAATTTTCAGACTCGTAAAAACGTTCTGCAATATGACGACGTGATGAACACCCAGCGTGAGGTCATCTACAAACAGCGCCGTCAGGTCCTGGACGGTGAGGACCTACAGAATTCCATTCAGAACATGCTCCACTCTATGGTAGAAGGGGCTATCCAAGGCCATATGGGAGAACAGCGCCACATGACTGCCCAGGACTTCCACGAGGCCACTGCCCCCTTCCGCACCATGTTCCCTCTACCCCAGCTGTCTGACCAGGATCTGGAACAGTATGACGCCCAGGGGCTGGTAGAGTTGGTATCCAACACCGCCCGTGAGTTTTACGCCCAAAAGGAGCAGGAATTTGGCTCCCCTATTATGCGGGAGTTGGAGCGGGTCATTATGCTCCGGGTGGTGGACGAGTACTGGATGGACCACATCGACGCCATGACCGAACTGCGCCAGGGCATCGGACTGCGGTCCTACGCCCAGACTGATCCCGTGGTGGCCTATAAGAAGGAAGGCTACGAAATGTTCGAGGCCATGGTGGCCGCTATCCAGGAGGAAACGCTCCGCCGCCTGTTCCTGGTCCGCCTGCGCAAGAACGAAGAAGTCAAGCGGGAGCGGGTGGCCAAAGTCACCAGCGAGAGCGGGGCCGACGACGGCACCGTCCAGAAGCGCCCGGTGAAAAAGGTCATCAAGATCGGCCGCAACGACCCCTGCCCCTGCGGATCTGGGTTGAAATGGAAGAAGTGCACCTGTAAGGAGTATCACCCCGATCAGCAGTAAGTCATCGGTATTTGGTCTGAAAGGAAAACAGCATAAGTAGCATTACCCAGAGCGGCTATCTCAAAAAAGCAAAAACGAGGCCCGGAACCGACGGTTCCGGGCCTCGTTTTTGCTTATTCTTTTCTCTCATCTACTCCCTGTTTTCTAATCCACGCCGTAGCGGCAGACAGCAGGGACAGCATGAGCAGGTTTGGCGGGATAAAAAGATTGACCGCTGGATTTGACAACCCAAACGCCACCAGAAAAAAGGCCAACAGGCCGGTGTACATCCCCCATGTCCCCCAGAAGCAGGCCAGAACAGGGTGCTTTTTACACCGGAGCGTCAGCCAGCCCCACACCCAGAAGGGCACACTGTATACCAATGCGTCGTCCAGCCCCCATCCCTTGAGGAAAAAAACCAGCATAAAACAGAGCAGTCCAAATACGATTAAAATCAGCCCGATTATGGTCCGCACATCTCGGCGACTGTTTTCCCGCTGGATGACGACGGTGGGCTGGGATAGGTCTGCCGTCGGTTCCGCACCCCGGACAAGTTGGTCCAGGGAGGTTTCGAACAGTTCGCACATCTTGACCAGCTTATCCAGGTCAGGTACACTGGCGTCTGTTTCCCACTTGGACACACTCTGTCTTGAAACCCCCAGGGTGTCGGCCAGGTCGGTCTGGGACAGGTGGTGGGCGGTGCGCTGGGCACAGATGCGCTCCCCCAACGTCATATGACATCAAACCTTTCCTATGAGATGGTCTCAGTTTACTCCAGTCGGAGGGGATATGTACACCAAGTTGGCTTGGAAAATACGCAACTGCCAGTTGCACCGTCCTCGCAAGCCCCACATCCCTCGCTTTGCCCATCGGCCAGAGCTCACTCATTCCGCTGTTCCTTCTCTCCAAACCGCGACCACTTTGTTGGGCCGCGGTTTGAGGTCGCCTTCGGTATCCCAAAGCCAATGCTACGTCAATTTCGTTCCCACGCCGGGGATGAGACTGACCAGCCAGGCGAATGGGATAGACAGCAGGAAGAACACCAATGCAAAGAAGGGCACCGAAATCACCGGAGAGAAGTCCAGAACAGAAAACCCGAACCAACGGAACACCAGCACCCACAGCTGATGGAACAGATAGATGCCAAAGGCGTAGGAACCAAGCTCATACACCGAGCGGCGGCGGGATCGCTCCTCGCTGATGCCCAGCACATAGCGAAACAGGACACAGAGGGCCAAGGCGGTGAGGACCACATTGGGTGAAGTGTAGAGATACCACAGCTCCCTTCCTCCCCCGAAAAGGGTATTCCCCATCAGGGTGAACACCATGCCCAAAATACCCAGGAGATAGAGGATAAACTCCGGCACTCGCCCGATGGTATAATGGCGCAGATACCAGCCCGCCACATAGCAGCCCACCCACCCCAGCACCAGATGGACCCGTAGGCGCTCCAGCTGGGCCGCGAGCAAGCTATTCGGATGGTAGGCCGACCACAGAGGGAGCAGGGAGGCAAAGAGGAAGCACAGAATTAGGAAGTACCGGACCTCTCCCCTGCTGGCGGACGAGGTAAACCGGTGGATCACCGGGTGAACCAGGTAGAGGCCAATGAGGGGGTAGAGCACCCAAAGGTGGTGGTAGGTATTCCCCTTAGCGGCGGATACCAGAGCGGCCCATACTCCCGACCAGGACAGCGCACCGCCCCCCAGCAGGTGGGCAGCCACCGCATACAGGGCCCCCCAGAATACCAGCAGGCAGAAGGCCGGAAGGGCCAGTCCCAGCATCGACGAGGCGAGACGGGGCTTCCCCTCCTCCAGAGCGAACATCCCCCAAAGCATGAACAGGGCTGGGACCGTCCAAGATGTGAGGCCCTCATAGACGGACAAGATCTGCCACGGGCCGGAGCCCACGGCCACACCTCCCTGCCCCTCCTGAGCCAGCAGGAGCATGATGGCGCACAGCACAGTGAAGGCCCGGAAAAAACCGGGCCAGCCCAGATTGCAATCTCCCTTCGCCATCACTTTGCCTCCGGCACGATCTCGATCCAATACCCGTCCGGGTCGGAGATGAAATAGATGCCCATGGCGGGATTCTCAAAGCAGATGCAGCCCATCGCCTTGTGCTTTTCATACATGGCGTCATAGTCGTCTGCGCGGAAGGCCAGGTGGAATTCGCACTCCCCCAGATCATAGGGTGTGGTCCGGTCCCGGAGCCAGGTCAGCTCCAGGGTGAAATCGCTGCCGGCCTCGTCCCCCAGGTAGACCAGCTTGAAGGAGCCGTCAGCTCCCTCCTTCTCCCGCACCGGGGTCAGATTCAGCGCCTGTTTGTAAAAGGCCAGGCTCCTGTCCAAGTCCAGGACATTGAAATTGAAATGATAAAATTTTGTCACGCAAATTCCTCCTTGATAGGGGCCAGCAGGCCCGGATACACTCACTTTGCCTTCTTATCGATCCATTCGGTTCTAAATTTCGAATAGACGATTTTCTGCTCGCTGTACAGTCCATAGTAGCCGGACAGCATATAGGCCACTCCGATACACAGGGCGTGGAGGGAAAGGCCCTCGCCCCCGAAAAGCTCAAAGGCCAGCATCAGGGCGCTCATGGGGCAGTTGGTAGCTCCACAGAAAACGGCCGCCATCCCCAAGGCCCCGGAAAAACCGTGGGGCAGTCCCAGCAGCGGTCCGGCCCAAGTACCAAAGGCGCAGCCGGTAAACAGGACAGGTACGATCTCTCCGCCTCGAAATCCGGCCCCCAGGGTAAGAGCGGTAAACAATATTTTAAGTAAAAAAGCCTCCGGAATGGTTTCTCCAGCCAGCATCCGCCGGATGACCGGGTCCCCCGCTCCGTTGTAGTCCTGATTGCCCACCAGCAGTGTCAGGGCCAGCACCAGCAGGGCCCCCACGGTCACTCGAAGCATGGTGCTGGGAAAATACTTCTGATACAGGCGGGGGGAGGCGTGCATCACTTTGCAGAACAGGATGGAAACCAGAGCGCACAGCACCCCCAGAACGGCTGTCTGGACCATAGTGGCGGGCCCCAACAGCGCCGCCGGACCGATCTCATACCCATGGCTGTGGATGCCGCAGAGCTGGGCTACCTGGAGGGACACCAGGGCGGCAGACACACAGGGGACAATGGCGGCGTAGTACATCACACCCACACTGACCACCTCCATGGCGAAGATGGCTGCCGTCAGCGGCGTGCCAAACAGGGCGGAGAAGGCGGCGGCCATGCCGCACATAACCATCACCCGGCCGTCCTTCTGGTCCAGCCTTATCTGCCGGCCCACAAAAGCGGCCAGGGAGCCGCCCAGTTGGAGAGCTGCCCCCTCTCTGCCGGCGGATCCCCCCACAAGGTGCGTGATGATGGTGGATAGGAAGATCAGGGGGGCGGTGCGCAACTTCATAGGCTCCGCCTCCCGCACGGCCACCAGCACCAGGTTTGTCCCCCGGTCCCGCTCCATGTGACAGATGCGGTAGATCAGTACGATGGACACACCACCTGCGGGCAGCAGCCATACCACCCGCGGCACCTCTCCCCGCAGCTGGGTGGCCCAGTCTATCCCATAGTAAAAGGCCACGCCCACCACGCCCACCAGCACCCCGATGGAGCAGGCGTACAGGAGCCACTTCAGGAAGGAGATCCCCTCCTCTATGTGCCCCCTGACCCGGTCTGACGGCTGATACACTTCTTTCTCCCCCCTGGAGCGGCCTACATACCACCTGCCGCTTCCCGCTCGATACTCCAAATTATATCATAGAACATCGGCTTTTGCATCGGTTTTTTCCAGTCTCCTGGCAAAAGCAGGGCCCCACACACCTCCCAATTACCCTTTGGACAGATTTTAGACATTTAGATATAAATAACCTCCCCCAGTCAAAATGACGAGGAGAGGTATCTGCGCCGATAACAACTGATAGAGAATTATTCAGCATCTTGATTCGCTGGAGTTTTTAATGTAATGCCGTATACCGTATTTATTTGTAGCGGGTCGCTTTCCGCTATCTCACCATTATAGTACACAACAATTTCATCGCCAACAGATATATCGGTATAGCTGTCTTTGTTTTCCACATCTAAAGAAACTTTACAACTTGCCCCGTTAGGATATCCCTGTGTATTGATATAGATGATAATTGCGTTATCTCTTACTTCTTCCACAGTTCCGGTAATACTTGGCTCATTTTCTATGATATAATTCATGGTTCGATTGTCGCAGCCCGCTAATCCTAATATGCAGACCAAAGTCAAAAAAAGTGCTGTCCATCTTTTCATATTCATACCCCATAAAATCCAGTTTATCTTTATATTTACTGTATCCTATTTTTCTGATTTATTCAATACTCAGTGAAAAGGACGGAGTAAAAACCCATCAGTCCAAATGTAAACAGGGAGCCCACACAGACGCCCCTTGCATAACGCTGATAGATGTGCTATCATTTATTTTATATTCTTATCTATTAAGGGGGAATTTCCGTGGTTGGGGACCATATATGGCCCATCCTATTTGCTGTTAGTCTGCTGGTCAACGTACTCCTGCTGGCCCGCAAGCCGCTCCTGAGGCTGCTTCGCCGTGAGGACGAGGTATCCGAGGACGAGATCATGGCCATGGTGGAGGAGGGCGAGGAGTCCGGCGCCATCCAGTCCAACGAAAAAGAGCTCATTGAGAATATCTTTGAATTCAACAACATCACCGCGGAGGATGTCATGATCCACCGCACCGACATGGTGACCCTGGCATTGGATGAGGAGGAGGACGTCATTCTGGACACCATCCGCCAGTCCGGACTGTCCCGATTCCCGGTTTATCAAAACGACGTAGACGATATTGTGGGTATTCTATCCACCCGGGAATATCTGCTCAACTTCCACCTGCCCGATCCCAAACCCATTCGTGAGCTGCTCCGCACCGCCTATTTTGTCCCCGAAAGTGTGCCCGCCGATGTGCTGTTCCGGGATATGCAGGGGAAAAAGACCCACATGGCCCTGGTGGTGGACGAGTACGGCGGAACCAGCGGCTTGGTCACTCTGGAGGACCTGCTGGAGGAGCTGGTGGGCAACATCTACGACGAATTTGACCCCCAAGAGGAGCAGGATATCATCCGTCTGGAGGACAACAAGTGGCGTGTGTCCGGCTCCGCCGACCTGGAAGAGCTGGCCGAGGCCCTTGACTTGGACCTGTCCGACGAGGACCTGGATTATGATACGCTGGGCGGCCTGGTGTTTTCCCAGCTCTCCGTCATCCCAGATGACGGCAGCCGGCCCATAGTGGAGGCCCTGGGACTGCGTATCCAGGTGGAGGAACTGTGTGACCGCCGGGTGGAGTGGGCGCTGGTTGAAAAACTGGAGCAGCAAGTCCCCACCGGAGAGCCAGCCCCCAATAAATGACCTTTCTTTCAGGCGGAATAGTCTTGCTCCAGGGCTGTTCCGCCTGATTCTTTTCCATCAACAGAAGGAGGAATTTCTATGGACGCCCCCATCCAGGCCGTCTCCCTGACCAGAAAGCCGGGCGGTCCACTGGCCCCCACCGCTCCCTTTGGGCTGGAGCGGGCCCGCACGGCCCAGCGATTTCACGCCAGCTTCCCCCAGTATGCCCCCACTCCCCTAGCCAGCCTGAACCGTCTGGCCGCCCATCTCGGAGTGGCGGCCATCCATGTGAAGGATGAAAGCCGGCGGTTCTCTCTCAACGCCTTTAAGGTGTTGGGCGGGAGCTACGCCATAGGGCGCTATATTGCCCGGGAGCTGGGGCTGGCGCCGGAGGATCTGACCTTCTCTCTGCTCACCTCCCCCCATGTCCGGGATCGGCTGGGCCAGCTCACCTTTGCCACCGCCACCGACGGGAACCACGGTCGAGGGGTGGCCTGGACCGCCGCCCAGCTGGGCCATCGGTCCGTGGTCCGGATGCCCAAGGGCAGCTCCCCAGAGCGGCTGGCCAATATCCGGGCTCTGGGGGCAGACGCCTCTGTCACGGACCTGAACTATGACGACACCGTCCGCCTGGTCCAGCAGCAGGCTCAGGAACAGGGCTGGGTAGTGATTCAGGACACAGCCTGGGAGGGTTATTGGGATATCCCCGCCTGGATTATGGAGGGCTACACCACCATGGCCCTTGAGGCGGTCCGCCAGTTGGAGGACCGCCCTCCCACCCACCTTTTCCTTCAGGCTGGAGTAGGCGCGATGGCCGGGAGCCTGGCCGCCTTTTTCGCTGACTTCTACGGCCAGGACCGTCCCAAAGTCGTCATCGTGGAGCCCCACCGGGCCAACTGTCTGTTCCATACGGCCCAGGCCAATGACGGCCAGCTCCATCGCGTGGATGGGGCGCTGGACACGATCATGGCCGGTCTGGCCTGTGGAGAGCCCTGCTCTATCTCCTGGGATATCCTGCGGGACCACGCGGACCATTTTCTCTCTGTTCCAGACTATGTGGCCGCTCAGGGAATGCGGGTGCTGGGCGCTCCCCTGCCCGGCGATCCCCAGGTCATCTCCGGTGAAAGCGGTGCCGCCACCCTCGGTCTTGTGACCGAAGTTCTGCGCCGAAAGGACCTGGCTCCGCTCAAGGAAGCCCTGGGCCTGGGCAAAGCTTCCCGAATCCTCTGCTTTTCCACAGAGGGGGATACGGACCGGGAAAACTACCGCAACATCCTATGGGACGGCCTGTGGCCCCACCCATCAAAATAAGGAAAAGGAATGGACGGCCCAAAGCCGTCCATTCCTTTTCCTTTCCTATCCTGCTATCCGCCGTGTTGATCACCCTCTCGACACGGTTCTGACGGAGGAACCCCGTCAGCGTCACCTTGCTGCGGATACCCTCCTGACGAAAGCAATCGGCAACGGCAGGTTGGGCTTCTATCCTTCTGTTGACGCACTCCCCGGCTTGTCCTCCTTCAGTGGAATCAGGAAGGTAATGCGAGTCCCCACATCCACCCTGGACACTACCTCAAACCAACCGCCGTGGCGGTCCACGATCCACTTGGCGATGGACAGTCCCAGACCCGTCCCTCCGGTCTTTCTGTCGCGGGACTGGTCGGTGCGGTAGAATCGTTCGAAGATGTGGGGGATGCCATCGGGAGGGATCCCCATGCCCTCGTCCTGGACGGTCACTCTTGCATACCCCTGATTGTGGGACACCCGCAGATATACCCTGCCTTCGGGTGGGCTGTACTTGAGGCTGTTGTCCATCAGGATGCGCAGCAGCTGCTTCATCAGCCCCGGATCGGCGTATACTCTTACCGGCTCTCCCTCCCAACAGGGAATGAGAAGCCGGTCAGGATGAATCATCTCCTCCTCCCGCAGCACCTCACCGGCCAGGGCTATCAGGTCCACCCGCTCCCTCTTCACCGGCTGGGAATCGTTATCCCCCCGCGCTAAGAAAAGGAGCTGCTCCACCAGCCGCTCCATGGCCTGGGCCTCGGAGCGGATGGCGTCGATGGACTCTTGAAGGGCCTCTGGGTCCGACTTGCCCCACCGGTCCAGCAGGGCGGCATAGCCCTGGATTACCGCGATGGGGGTACGCAGCTCATGGCTGGCGTCGGACACAAACCGCATCTGGGCGCTGTACGCCTGGTTCACCCGGTCCATCATCTCGTTGATGGCCTGGGCCAGAGAGCGCAGTTCCTTCTGGGTCGCGGGCAGGTCGATGCGGCTGTCCAGATGGGTGGCGTCGATCTTATCCAGCTTGTCAGCCAGGCTCTCCAGCTCCCGTTTGGACATGTGAGTCATGGAGTTGAGGCGGGCCGCGGTGGCGGCTAGGTCCTGGATAGGCCGGAGCACCTTTCTGATCGACCGCTTGTTGCGGAACAGTCCGGTGACCAGGGACAAAAATTGGCATATCAGCAGAACGACTCCCGCCCAATAGCCTGTCCCGGCGATGCCGGACAGATCCACTGTGATGGCGTAGGGCTGGTCCCCATAGTACAGCTCAATGGTGTAGTAGCTGGTCAGATCCCACATACGGTAGCCATCGGCGGTCTCCTGGGCCACCGCCCCCGGCAGCCATGAGAAGCTGGAGGACGGCTGGCCCTCTGGCGGACGGTTCAGGGGGGTGATGGTATAGTCCCCCTTCTCCATCCAGGGGATGGCCTCCACCGTCGGGACACCCCGTTCCTCCACCAGAGCCGCCACGCCGGCGCACCGGTTCTCCGCGTAATAGAATACGCCCGCGGTGGCCATGGCCGCCAGCAGCAGATCCATCACCAGAAAAATCGTAAGCTGGCGCAGGAAAAAGCCGAAATTTAGCCGAAATACCAGAGAGGAATCCCGAGCGGCGGCAATGGGGTCTGCCGGCGGGGGGGATTGAAAACGGTGCTTTTTCCGGGCCATAGGCACGCCTCCTCTCTGTGCGGTCTGTTCTTTTCAGGGCCTGTACGCACCCATTTTCTCTGTAAAACGGGATGGGCCGTGATTCAGACCCGTGGCGCACGGCCCCTCAGCAGTCCTTCATCCAATCCCGAATAGCCTCAAGACGCTCAAAGGCGACGCGGCTCCCGCCCTTTACCAGCAGATCCAGCTGGGCCTGCTCCTCAGGGGTACGGCGGCTGCCCTTGTCTTGCAGGGATTCCCGCAGAGATTTTGTGGCCATACCCACCATCCTACGCTTCAGCCAGCTCACTTTCTTAGGGGCCCAGCCCCCCTGCAAATAAAAAATAGGGGCGTTTGGCACATAGTTGGCTCTGGAGATGGTTTCCAGCACCTGCCGGCCAGAGGGGGAGAGCCCCACGCCGCACACGCCCCTGACCTGATATCGCTTCACCGCCTGGTCCACGCCCTCGATGTGGCCTGCCATCAGGGGACCCATATAGAATATCTCAGTACCTGACTCCAGACTGCGCTCCGCCTCAGTGACGCTGTACACCTTTATTTTTTCCGCTCTGCCCAGCATTTCGGCATATTCCCTGGTAAAGCCGGTGTTGGAACGGTAGACGATGACCATGGCTCTCTCTCCTTTTTCTCCTGACGGTATGGCGGGTCGCGCCCCTTACTCCTCTTTGATCACATAGCCCACGCCCCGGACCGTGTGAATCAGCTTGATGCCGAAGGCCTCATCAATCTTGCTCCGGAGAAAGCGGATATACACGTCCACCGAGTTTGTCTCTCCCACAAAGTCAAAGCCCCAGACACTGTCCAGCAGGGCCTCACGGGTCAGGACCCGGCCCTTATTTTCCAGCAGGTGGCGGAGCAGGTCAAACTCCTTTTTGGTCAGCTCCACCTCCTGGCCCCTCACTGTCACCCGGCGGCTCTCCACCTCCATTGCAAGGGGACCGACGGCCAGCATCTGGCTGTCCCGGCCACTCTTGGTCCGCAGGGCCGCCCGGATGCGGGCCAGCAGCTCCTCGATGGCGAAGGGCTTTGTAATATAGTCGTCCGCGCCAGAGTCCAGGCCGGACACCTTATCCACTACGCTGTCCCGGGCGGTAAGCATGATGACGGGGACCTGACTCTCCCGCCGCAGGCGGCGCAGCACCTCCATGCCAGACAGCTGGGGCAGCATGATGTCCAGCAGCACCAGGTCAAACGCCCCGCTCAGGGCCAGCTCCAGCCCCTTTCGGCCATCAAAGGCTTTCTCCACAGAGTACCCCTCATATTTCAGCTCCAGCTCCACCATGCGGGCCAGCTTCTCCTCGTCCTCCACCAGGAGGATGTGCTCCGCCATCTCCATCACCTCAGACCTTTTTATTCTTCCCGCTCTTTGTTCCGGTCCTGTCTGCCCGGCTCATCCGAGTGCCAGTCATGCTTCAATTCCTCCATGACCTTGTGCCCAATGTCGGCGGCGGTATCGGCCACCGTGCCCATCATGTCATTCAGCTCGTCCCGCTCCAAGTCCGGGCCGGAGAAGCGGTACCGAAAGCCCAGGAACAATCCCAGCACCAAAGCGGGCAGCACCACCCAGGGGGCGCAGATGACCAGCAGGACCAGGATCAACACCGGCAGGGCCGTGACCGGCTTGTCTTTTCGCCAGATCTCCAACTCATTTTCGATCAGCCAGCGGCGCAAGGTGTGGAGCAGGCCCCTGACCGCCCCTCTCTCTGGCTTTACCACGACGACTTCCATACTGCCGCCCTTTTTCTTTTTCTCTTTCTTTTCCTTCCGCTCCCCACCCTGAGAGGCGCTGTCCGCGGCGGAGGCGGGCTGGGGGGAAGTTCCCCCCCTGGTGGAGTAGTAAGCCCCCTCGGGCCGCGGGATCATTCCCCTCTCCTCCAAATAGATCAGGGCGTCCAGCAGGTTGCCTCCGCTGTACTCCAAAGCCTCCTTGGCCTGGGCGTAGCTCACATCCGCCTTTTCCCGCAGGCGCTCCACCTGCTCCAACGTGATATCCATGATGGGAACTCCTTTCCTCCGGAGTGGTCATTTTTTCTCTATGGTCAGGATACCACACCAGTGTTGAAAGGGAATTTACCGATTCTTAAAGTTTCATTAAAGAACGCACCCTTTGGCTGTCTTGCCCATTGGATTATACTATGATATAATGATATCCGCAACCAGAAGTCGAAAGGAGGAGCGCCCATGGACCTGAAAAAAAGAATGATCTCGCTGCTGCTGTCCCTGGTCCTGTGCGGGGCAGTCTTTGTCCCCCCCGCCTCCTCCGCCTCCTCCACGGTATACTTCACTTCCATCAACGACAATTTACGCCCTTTGACCGCGGACACCATGCCTACCTGGTCCGGCGGCGTCCTCTATGTGCCCTATACGGTCTTTCTGGCCCAGTACAACGGCGGCTTCAAGCTGGTGGATGTGGATTACAGCTATATTCATACCAGCACCACCCACAAGCTCACCCTGTACACGTTACAACAGATGCTCACCTTTGATCTGAAAAACGGCACCTGCCGGGAGGAGATCTCCGGTGAGAGCTATCCCGCTCAGGCCATCATGCGAAATGGCATACCCTACCTGCCTGTGGTCATGGTATGCAACTTCTTCGGTCTGGATTTCTCTTATACCGCCTTCAGCCAGGGCTACCTGGTCCGCATCAACAACGACTCGGTGGTCCTGTCCGACGCCAAGCTGATCGACGCGGCCAGCAACCTGATAAACCGCTACCTCCGTGAATATAACCAATCCATCAATCCCGCTCCCGATACCACTACTCCCACATCCCCTCCCACCGAGCCGGATGAGTCCAATACCACGAACGTATCCACCTATCTGGCCTTTCTCTGTAAGGATGGCCATGGACTCGATCAGATTCTGTCTGCCCTGGACAGCGCGGGCAATCAGGCACTATTCTTCTTTACCCCAGAGGCCCTGGAGCAGGAGGATGACCTGGTACGGCGGATTCTGGGTACTGGACACAGCGTCGGTATCCTGGCGGAGGGAGGAACCCCGGACCAGACCCGCGCGCTGCTGGAGGAGGGCAACCGGGCTTTGGAGCATCTGGCCTACACCAGGACCACGGTGGCGTATGTCCCTGACGGCCAGCGGGAGCTGCTGGAGCAGGAGGGGTGGGTGTGCTGGGACCAGACCATGGCCCTCTCCCCATCTGGTACCGTGGGCCCCAACACCTTCGCGGTCAACACCCTCAACCGCCTGGAGGGCCGTACCAGGACTACTTATCTGACTTTAGAGGGAGGGGAAAATACCGCCCGAATCCTGTCCGCGCTGCTGCGTCAGCTTCGGTACGAGCATTTCGTGGTATATACCCCGATGGAGACCAGACTATGAGAGAGATCGACCTTCGTCATACATATTCCGCCGCCGGGAAGGAGGCCCTTCGGGCCAGGCAGGTCCGACACCTGGAGGCCCGGCTGCGGGACTTTGGACCTGACGGCCCGGAGGTGCTGGAGGCGGACCAGGCATCTGGAACCATATTCGCCCGTTTTCCCGGCCGCTCCACGGAAAGCGTGGTTGCGCGGTTGGAGCGGGACCACGGCATTTTGGTGGACCTGGAGGGGGATCGGGCGGTCTTTCACCTCTCTCCCCAGGTAAGCTTTGAAGCTCTGGACTATGTCTGGGGCTGCCTGTTCCAGATATTGGAGTAATATCCCATCCGTCCTATCTATGGAAAAAGCCGCGGCTCTTAGGCCGCGGCTTTTGGGTTATCTGGCTTTCAGCATCCGGCTCGCATTTAAGATGGCGATGACAGATACGCCCACATCGGCAAAGACAGCCATCCACATATTGGCCCGGCCAACGGCGGACAGCCCCAGCACTAGGAATTTCACCCCCAGAGCGAACACCACATTTTGCCGCACAATGGTCAGCGTTTTCCGGGCGATGCGCACCGCCACGGGCAACTTGCGCAGGTCGTCGTCCATCAGGACCACATCGGCCGCCTCGATGGCCGCGTCAGAGCCCAGGGCCCCCATGGCCACCCCGATGTCCGCACGGGACAAGACGGGGGCGTCGTTGATACCATCCCCCACAAAGACCAGGTTCTCCTTTGGGCCTTTGGAGCGGAGCAGATCCTCCACCCGCTCCACCTTGTCCCCAGGCAGAAGCTGGGCAAAGAACTGATCCAGCCCCAACTGATCCGCCACCGCCTGAGCGGCCCCCTGGCTGTCGCCGGTGAGCATGACGGTCCTTCGGACCCCGACCTGCTTGAGCTCCCGCAGAGCCTGGGCGGACCCCTCCTTCACCTGGTCGGAGATAACAAGGTGTCCAGCGTATTCCCCTTCCACCGCCACATGGATGACGGTCCCAGGGTGTTGATGGTCCGTGGTCACCGGAATATTCTCCAAGTCCATCAGCTTCTGGTTCCCCGCCAGCACCTCCCGGCCGTCCACCTTGGCCCGGACCCCGTGGCCGGCGATCTCCTCCACGTCGCAGACCCTATTCTGCTCTGGAACACCGCCCCAGGCCTTGACGATGGACCTGGAGATGGGGTGGGTAGAGAACTGCTCTGCCAGGGCGGCGGTTTCCAACAGCTCCTCTGGAGCGCAGTCTTTGGGGTGGACTCCGGTGACAACAAAGGTGCCCTTAGTCAGAGTGCCTGTCTTGTCCAGCACCACGATTCCGGTATTGGCCAGGGCCTCCAGATAGTTGCTCCCCTTCACCAGGATACCCTGCTTGGACGCTCCGCCCAGCCCGCCAAAAAAGGACAGGGGAATGGAGATGACCAGGGCGCATGGGCAGGATACGACCAGGAAGTTCAGGGCACGGGGGACCCACACCCCCCACCGGCCAGTCAGCAGGGAGGGAAGCAGCCCCAGGGCCAGGGCAGCAAAAACCACAGCAGGGGTATAGTACCGGGCGAATTTGGTAATAAAATGCTCCGCCTGGGCCTTTTTCTCGCTGGAGTTCTCCACCAGGTCCAAGATACGGGCCACGGTGGACTGTCCGTAGGGCTTACTCACTTTCACATGGAGCAGGCCGGACAAGTTGACACAGCCCGATATCACCTCATCCCCCGGCTCCACGTCCCGTGGCAGGGACTCGCCGGTGAGAGCGGCGGTGTCCAGAGCGGAGCTCCCTTGGGTGACAGTCCCGTCCAATGGCACCCGCTCCCCCGCCTTGATAACGATGATATCATCCACCTGGACCTCCTCCGGATCCACCTGGACCAGTTGTCCCTCCCGCTCCACATTGGCGTAGTCCGGGCGGATATCCATAAGCTCGGAGATAGACTGGCGGCTGCGGCTGACGGCCACGTTCTGGAACAGCTCGCCCACCTGGTAAAACAGCATCACTGCCACGCCCTCGGCGTATTCGCCCACTGCCATAGCACCCACGGTGGCGACAGACATAAGGAAGTTTTCATCAAAGACCTGGCCGTTTTTAATATTGCGCACAGCTCTCCACAGTACATCCCAGCCAATGACCAGATAGGGGATCAGAAACAGGTACAGCCTGGGGAATGCGTAATAGGGTTCGCCAGCCTCATTCACCAGGGGCTGACCGAAATAAGGCCACATATTAAATGGTACCTCGATCTCCGGCAGCAGGGCGGCGGCGGCCAGCAGGACAAAGCTGAAGATAATACGCCAGAGCGTCTTTTTCTGCTTTCTCGTCATGGCGAAAGCTCCTCTCACAGGGATATGGACATGGGTGGCCTTAGGCCGCCTCACGTTTATTTCAGTACAATCTCGCAGTCGGGTTCTACTTTTCTGCACACCTTGACCGCCTCCTTGACGATCTGATCAAAACGGGCATCGTCCCCCTCTATGGTCATTTTCTGGGTCATAAAGCTGACAGAGGCGGAGGTAACGCCGTCAATCTTCTTGATGGCCTCCTCCATCTTAGCGGCACAGTTGGCACAGTCCAGGTCAATCATCTTATACGTCTTTTTCATTGTATACTCTCCTTTTCTCGATCCATTGGATCGCGGCATACAGGTTACTCCTCGATATGCTCCATTCCCTGGCTTAAGATGCGGACTACATGTTCGTCCGCCAGGGAATAATAAACTGTCTTGCCCTCCCGGCGGAATTTGACCAGCTTGCTGCTCTTCAGCACCCGGAGCTGGTGGGACACGGCGCTCTGGGTGACCTCCATGAGCTTGGCGATATCACAGACGCACAGCTCTCCCTCCAGCAAGGCGTACAGGATCTTGATTCGGGTGCTGTCCCCAAATATTTTGAACAGCTCCGCCAAGTCATACAGCTCCTCATCCGGGGGGAGCAGGGCGCGCACCTGGTCCACCGCGTCCACATGGACCCGGTCCTCCTGGCAGCAGGGGATAACTTCACGCTCCATTCTCTCATCTCCTTTCAATATATGAACATCTATTCATATGTTGATATTATAATAGCGTACCGCTCCTCTTTTGTCAAGAGGCCGGGGGAAATTTCATTTCCTGTCTTTCCAACAAAAATCTTGCTGTTCAGACAAAAACAAAATATAATGAATCTGTTAAATATTTTTTCTCTACCAGGGAACTTTTTTCTTCCGCCCTCGTCAAACTAGTCGTAATCCCCATCAGGGGAACCCCATACCATCCCCAAGAAAAGGAGATCAATACCATGAAACGACGTGTATTCGCTCTGACTTTGGCGCTGTCCATGGTCCTGCTGGCCGCCTGTGGTCCCAAGGGGGAGGATAACTCCTCCGGCAATCAGTCCTCTTCTACTGGCAGCAATTCTGACATGAGCACTATGGCCCCGGACGGCTCCACCTCCATCCCCGATAGCTCCGCTCCGGATGCCTCTCAGCCGGACGGCAGCCAGCCGGACGGTTCTGGGAGCACCTCCTCTGATAGCTCCCAGCCCCCTGTGGACGAGCCCCAGGCACAGGCCTCCCTGTCCCTAAACCGCAGCGACTTTACCCTGTTCAAGGCGGGAGCCACCTTCCAAATGAAGGCCAAGGCTGATCCCGCCGGCGGTGCTCTGGCCTGGAAATCCAGCGATGAGTCTGTGGCCACTGTGTCTGACAAGGGCCTGGTCACCGCTGTGGCCGTTGGAAACGCCACTATCACTGTTACCGACAGCGAAACGGGCCTGACCGCCTCCTGCATCGTCCGGTGCAACTGGGAGGAACAGAAGCCCGAGGAGGGTGGCCCCGCAGATGGCAGCGATTCCTCCAGCGGCAGCTCCTCCGGCGATACTTCCACCCCTGCCGGCAACGTGGACCTATCCGCCTTTGCTAGCGATATCATGGGCCAGTATGAGTTTGGTATGCTCCAACTCTTAGACGCCGATCTGATGGAACAGCTCTATCCTGGCATGGGCGCGGTAAGCGCGGAACAAAAATTGATCTATGGCACACTGATGACCATGAACAACGGCGAGTTCGGCCTGGTCCAGGTGAAGGACAGTAAGGACGTGGATACTGTGAAGTCCATCTTCCAGACCCGGATCGATGGTATGATCAACGGAGGAGCCTGGTATCCCGAACCCACCCGGATCTGGACCGAAAACTCCCGTGTTGTCAGCAACGGCAACTATGTCATGATGGTCGTCCATGAGAACTGCGACGCCATCGTAGACGCCTTCAACGCCCTGTTCTGATTCGAAGCAAAAGTCCCTATCCCCAGCGTTATAATCCATATGATCCCACGGCGGACGACAAGTCGTCCGCCGTTCCTTTAAGGAGTGTTGCTCATGGTCTTTTCCACCCCTACCTTTTTATTTTATTTTCTGGCGCTCACTCTGCTGATCTACTACTTGGTGCCCCGAAAGTTCCGGAACGTAGTAATCCTGTGCGCCTCTCTGTTTTTCTACTACTGGGGGGAGCGGGTCTATGTCGTCATCATGTTCCTGTCCACCGCCATCGACTATACCCACGGCCTGCTGGTAGAACGCTGCAAGCGGAGGGACAACGATAGGGGTGCCCGGATGGCGGTGGCCTCCTCCATCGTGTTCAACCTGGCCCTGCTGTTCTTCTTCAAGTACTGGGACTTTATCGCCGCCTCTCTCCAGTCGGTCGGGCTGAACTTCATGCCGGTGCTGGGTATCCACCTGCCTATCGGTATCTCCTTCTATACCTTCCAAACCATGAGCTACACCATCGATGTGTACCGGGGAGACGCCCGAGCGCAGCGATCCATCCTTAACTTTGGCACCTTCGTCACTCTGTTTCCCCAGCTCATCGCCGGTCCCATCATCAAGTATAAGGACCTGGGAGACCAAATCGATCAGCGGGACTGCACTGTGGACAAGTTTGCCTCTGGCGTCCAGATGTTTATGATCGGCCTTGGCAAAAAGCTGCTCATCGCCAACAACGTGGGGATGCTGTGGGACAGCTATAAGACCATGGCGCTGGCGGACCTGACCGTGGCGGGGGCTTGGCTGGGTGTGCTGGCCTTCACCTTCCAGATCTACTTTGACTTCTCTGGCTACTCCGACATGGCGGTAGGCCTGGGCCGGATGCTGGGCTTTGAGTTCCTGCCCAACTTCAACTACCCCTATATTTCCAAGAGTATCACCGAGTTCTGGCGGCGGTGGCACATCTCCCTGTCCACCTGGTTCCGGGAATACCTGTATATCCCCCTGGGGGGCAACCGCTGCTCCAAGGGCCGCTGGATGTTCAACCTGTTCGTCGTGTGGGCGGCCACCGGCATCTGGCACGGGGCCAGTTGGAACTATCTCATCTGGGGACTGTATTTCTTTGCCCTTCTGATGGTAGAAAAGTTTTTCCTGCTGGATGCGTTGAAAAAGGCCCCAGCCCTGGTGGGCCATGTCTATACCATGTTTTTTGTCCTTGTCAGCTGGGCTATCTTTGGCATCGAGGACGCCTCTCGGCTGGGCGGCTATCTGAAGGTGATGTTCGGTCTGGGGGGCGCTCCTCTGGCGGACGGCACTTTGGGCTACTATTTCATCAGCTATCTGCCCATCCTGGCGCTGGCGGCCCTCTCCTCCACCCCTCTGGGCGCAAAACTGTACCACAGGCTCCCTCAGCGGGCAGCGCAGGTAACAGGTGCCGCCGCCATCATAGCCGGCCTGTTGGTGTGCACCGCCTATCTGGTGGACGGCACCTACAATCCCTTCCTCTATTTCCGTTTCTAAGGAGGCGCAGACTATGTCAAACAAGTACAACAAGTTTATCACTGCCCTGTTCTGCACCTTCCTTGGCGGGATGCTGGTGGTCAGCACTCTCCTGCCGGACAAGGAGATGTCCGAGCTGGAGAACCGCTATCTCCAGAAGCCGCCCAAATTCAGCGTGGAAACAGTCACAGACGGCACCTTTATGGAACAGGCCGAGGACTATGTGGCCGACCATATCGCCGGCCGGGACTTCTGGGTGGCCGCCAAAGCCTGGTGTGAGCGTCTGTCCGGCAAGCGGGAGAACAACGGGGTCTATTTCGGTAAGCAGGACACCCTCCTGAACCGGGTGGATACCCCCGCCTGGGAGGATACCCCCGCTCAGGCGGGCGTTTCCGCCAAGCAGGGGCTTCTGACCCGCCTCGGCTTTGTGGACACGCTGGCAGGCAATGTGTCTGTCCCGGTGTACCTGGGCATCATCCCCTCCTCCTCTGCCATCTGGGCAGACCGCCTGCCCGCTGGTGCGCCCACAGCGGACGAGTTTTCCCTCATTGACCAGATGTATTTTCAGAGCGGGGCCTCTACCATCGACATGGCAGGCGCTCTGGCCGCCCACAGCGGCGAGGACATCTACTACCGCACCGACCACCACTGGACCAGCCTGGGGGCCTTCTACGGGGCCAACGCCATCTTTGAGGCTATGAGTCTGGATCCGCTGGATCTGGATGATTACCAGAAGACTACGGTCACTGACCAGTTCTTCGGCACTACCTTCTCCACCTCCGGAGTTCGCTGGGTGGCCCCTGACTCCATCGATACCTATGTGTCTGGCGAGGGGCTGAAGGTGACCTCCTGGTTCGGCTCTGAGCCCAGTGAAGGCAGTCTATATGTGGACAGCTTTTTAGAAGTGAAGGATAAATACTCCTACTTCCTGGGGGGGCGCCAGCCCCTGTGCGTCATCGAGAACCCACAGGTGGATGGCCCCAAGGTGCTGGTCATCCGGGATTCCTACTCCGACTCCCTGGCTCCCTTCCTGACGGAGCGATTTTCTGAGGTTCACCTCTTTGATCCCCGGAACAATCTGAGCAGCGTGAAGGACTATGTAGCAGACAACGGCATTGACTCGGTGCTTGTGCTCTACTCTTTCTCCAATTTTGCCACCGACCAGAATCTTTTTGTTCTGGGGCGGTGATTTCCGGGCCGGGACATTGGGACGTCCCGGCCTTGTTTTTTTTCACCCGCTCTGATAAGATAATCCCAACAGGAGGTGAGTGGCATGACAAACTGGGACAGCAGGGCGCTGGCGGTCGTCCAGCAGTTGAGGCGGTCCGGCCATCAGGCGGTGCTGGTGGGGGGCTGCGTCCGGGACAGCCTTCTGTCCATCCCGCCCCATGACTACGATGTGACCACCTCCGCCCTGCCTTGGGAGATACTGTCCTGCTGCGCCGGCTTTCCATGTCTGAATACCGGTCTGAAGCACGGCACGGTCACTGTCCTGTCCGGCGGCCTCTCTGTGGAGGTAACCACCTTCCGCCGGGAGGGGAGCTACTCCGACCACCGGCATCCGGACCAGGTGGAATTTACCAGCGACCTCACTGATGACCTGGCCCGCCGGGACTTCACGATCAACGCCATGGCCTGGGGTCCGGAGGGACTGATCGACCGGTTTGGCGGTCAAGAGGATCTGAACGCTCGGCTGATCCGCTGCGTAGGGGATCCGGACCGGCGAATGGAGGAGGACGCCCTGCGGCTCCTCCGGGGACTCCGGCTGGCCGGTCAGCTTCGTTTTACCATCCACCCGGACACCGCCGACGCCATCCACGGACACGCTTCCCAGCTGTCCATGGTGGCTTGGGAACGTATTTCCGCTGAATTTCTCCGGCTACTCTGCTCCCCCGGAGCGGAGCAGGTGTTGTTGGACTTCCCCGACGTAGTGACCCAAATTCTTCCGGAGCTGGGCCCTGCGGTGGGCTTTGACCAGCGTAATCCACACCACCGCTGGGACGTGTATACCCACAGCGTCAAGACGGCTGCCCTGGTCCCCCCCTCCCCCGCTCTCCGACTTGCCGCCCTTCTTCATGACGTGGGGAAGCCCGCCTCCTTTTTCCTGGATGAGCGGGGCATCGGGCATTTCTATGGCCACGACCGCCTGGGCGTACCGCTGGCCGAGCGGGCTATGGCCCGCCTTCGCCTGGACAACGCCACCCGGGAGCGGGCGGCCATCCTGATCTCCCGCCATCACCTGCCGGTGGAGCCTACCCGGCGGTGGGCCGGCCGGTGGCTGTCCAGGCTGGGAGAGGAGTGCTTCTTCCAATTGCTGGCTCTCAAAGGGGCGGACGCATCCGCCTGTGCCCCGCCGCTCAAGGCGGAGGAGTCCGCTCCGCTGGAGCGGACAGAGGCGCTGGGGCGGCAGTTGTTGGAGGAAAGTGCCTGTCTTTCCCTCCGGACTCTGGCGGTCAACGGTCACGACGCCCTGAAGGTCGGTCTGGCCGGTCCCCAAATCGGACAGGCTCTGCACGAGCTCCTGGACCAGGTGGCCCAAGGAGAGCTGCCCAACGAGCGCTCCGCCCTTCTCTCCGCCCTGGAGAGGTATCTTTCCCCATAAAAAATCCGCCCACGCATCGGTATGGGCGGATTTTTTTATGGGTTTTATAGACGAAACTCGTCTTATAACTTCTTACAAGTATTTATATAAGGGAAGAAAAAACCTGTATTTTCCATGGTCTTCCCGTTTCTGTGTGTATTTTCCCATATCCCCGCATAAGTTGGTTCTGTAAAGTTGAGTACCATTTTAGCAGTACAAATAATATTTCCGCCTTATTGTATTGACTGTGCGCTAAATTCAACTTCACAAGTTTGTTAAAAAATTTTTGGAACACCTCTGTCAAGTAATTCTTGTTTTTGTGAACCAGTCAAGGGGATAATATATTTCTTTCCTCTGGGTTGATATTTATTATCCTCTATTTCAGCATATAAATTCCCTACAAAATCCAACCAATTACCAGAATAATATTTAGGTTCCATAGCATTAAAAAAATCGTAACCACCTGCTGAATAAAAGACATTCAAAGCCTCTGCCAAATCACTATTTTCATCAAGTAAGTATTCATCTGGGAGTTTGAATGTTTCTTCATCCCATTCACAAAAATTATATCTTTCTTGCATATCTATTTCTTCCTACAACTTCAATTTATCGGTATCATAATTTTCTAAAAAGCAAAAAAGACCGAGGCAAATTTGGATGCCATGTTTTTTCTCATATCTGCCCATATCGTTTTATATCGCTATAGAAAATCTGGACACCAAAACATCAAAAAGCATTGCTTCCATAAGTGTCATAATGAGCAAAAAAGTCTGTATTTGCAGGGATTTTTGCGGTTCGAGGTCTTTCGATAGCAGAAATTCAAATATTATTTTTTATACACACAATCAGCTTACCGCTCCTTGAAATAGTCCCTAGTGATCTGGGCCACCACTCCCGACAGGGCTAGAAGGCCCACCAGGTTTGGAATCGCCATCATGCCGTTCAGGGTATCGGCGATATCCCACATCAGTTTGCCGGAGCCGGTGGCTCCCACGATGCAGACTAAGGCGAATACAGCTTTGAAAAGAGCCTTGACCACCTTGCTGTCATGGGTCAGATAGCCCCAGCACTGCTCGCCGTAGTAACTCCAGCCCAAAATGGTGGACAGGGCAAAAAAGAGCAGGCTGATTTGAATGACCACGCCCCCTATGGTACCAGGCAGGATCGTGTTGAAGGCGGCCACAGCGGCGGCGCCATTGGAGGTATAGCTGTCCAGGGCTGCCTCCCCCAGAGGCAGGCCGGACAGCAGCACGGTGAGGGAGGTAATGGTGCAGATCACGATGGTATCCACAAACACCTCAAACACGCCCCACATGGCCTGCTCGGCAGGCTCGTCGGTGGAGGAGGCCGCATGGGCCATCGGGGCGGAGCCGAGGCCGGCCTCGTTGGAGAACACCCCACGGGCGAATCCCTGCTTCATGGCCGCCATGATGGCGTAGCCAAAGACGCCCCCTCCCACTGCCTCAAAGCTGAAGGCGCTGGTGACAATGGATGCCAAAGCGGCGGGAATCTGGGTAAACCGCAGCAAAATAACAGCGATGCCGGCCAGGATATAGAAGCTGGCCATAAAGGGGACCAGATAGGAGGCCACCTGGCCGATGCGCTTGACGCCGCCGATGATCACCACTCCTACAATAACTGCCAAAAGAATACCGGTAACCAGAGGATCAATTCCGAACAGTCCGTTCATGGCGCCGGCAATTTCACTGGACTGGGAGATATTTCCGATCCCAAAAGAGGCGAAGCCCCCAAACAGGGCAAACAAAACAGCCAGGGGCTTCCACCCCCTGCCCAGCCCCTTTTCGATGTAATACATGGGGCCGCCCCGGTGGGCGCCGCCCTCATCTGTCTCCCGGTACTGGATGGATAGGGCGATCTCGGCATACTTGGTACACATTCCAAAAAAGGCGGACACCCACATCCAGAACACAGCGCCGGGCCCGCCCACAAAGATGGCGCCAGTGACACCGGCGATGTTGCCCGTGCCCACTGTCCCGGCCAGGGCTGTGGTCACCGCCTGAAAGGGGGACAGGTTGCTGCCGTGATCTTTTTCCGACTTGCGGAACAGAGAGCCCACCGTGCTTTTCATGATATAGCCGAAGCGCCGCACCTGAATCCAGCCGGTGCGGCAGGTAAGGTAGATGCCGGTTCCCACCAGCAGAGCCAGCATGACGGGGCCCCATACAAAGCCATTCAAGGCGCTGTTGACTGATGTAAGCATCTCCAGCATTGTCGATCATCCCTCTCCCTCTTTTAGAAACATTATAAAGACAGTCCCGCAAAATTGCAAGAGAAGATATTTGAGCCATCATTTTTTCTTTCTTTTAGGCCCGATAGCAACTGTTTTTCGCTTTAAAAAGGTGAGGCTTTTGAAAAAACGAATTTTTCTCTTTTAAAAGTTGAAAAAAGAGCGGACCGAGGGAGCGTTATACACTCCCTCGGTCCGCTTTACTGTGCAGGTTTCCTGGTCATTTTAGACCAGCGCGTCCTCGCTCTGGCTTCCAGCGGCTGTTTCCAGCTCGATAGAGCCAACCTCAAAGGACAGGTCCTCCTCGTTTTCCATCTGGGTGGGTTCCTCCAGGGCATCGGCTACGATGGCCCCGCTCTGGTCAGAGACTAGGTTGCCCTCGTCGTCGATAACATCCTCCTTACGGTACTGGGCCAGACCAGAGCCGGCGGGGATAAGCTTGCCGATGATGACGTTCTCCTTCAGACCCTGCAGGTGGTCCACCTTGCCCTTGATCGCCGCTTCAGTGAGCACCTTGGTGGTCTCTTGGAAGGAGGCGGCGGACAGGAAGGACTCAGTAGCCAGAGATGCCTTGGTAATTCCCATGAGCAGGCGGGTGCAGGTGGGCAGGCGCAGATCCTCGCCCATCTCGTTCTTCTCCCCGGCGTCAATGCGGGCCTGGACCGCCTCCTCGGCGTCCCGGAACTCGGTGATGTCCACGGTAGCGCCGGACAACAAATCGGAGTCCCCAGCGTCCTCCACCCGGACCTTCCGCATCATCTGGCGGACAATAACCTCGATATGCTTATCATTGGTGTCCACGCCCTGCTGACGGTACACCTTCTGCACCTCGCGGATCAGGTAGTTGTGGCAGTCGGACAGGCCGCGGATACGCAGCACCTCATGGGGGGACAGGGCGCCCTCGGTAAGCTGGTAGCCCTTTTCCACCGTGTCGCCCTCCTTCACCTTAATGCCGGCGGAGTAAGGCAGGGCGTAGGTCACCACCTCGCCGTCATCGGCGGTGATGGTCACGTTGCACATCACGTTGCGCTTGGTCTCCTCCATGGACACCACACCGCTGATTTCAGCCAGCTGGGCCATCTTCTTGGGCTTGCGGGCCTCGAACAGCTCCTCCACGCGGGGCAGACCCTGGGTGATATCACCGCCGGCCACACCGCCGGTGTGGAAGGTACGCATGGTCAGCTGGGTGCCGGGCTCACCGATGGACTGGGCGGCGATGATACCCACCGCCTCGCCAGCGCCCACAGGCTCACCAATGGCCAGGTTGATGCCGTAGCACTTGGCGCACACGCCGCTGCGGGCCCGGCAGGTAAGGACAGAGCGGATCTTCACTTCATGGATACCGTGTTTTTCCAGAGTCTTGGCGTCCTCGTTGAGAAGCATGGTATCTCGATTGAAGAGCACCTCGCCAGTGGCGGGGTCCACGATGTCCTCCGCGGGATAGCGGCCGTGGACGCGCTCGGCAAAGGTCTCGATGACCTGGCCGTGCTCCTCGATCTCGCTGACCAGGATTCCGTCGGAGGTGCCGCAGTCCTCCTCCCGGATAATGACCTCCTGGGACACGTCCACCAGGCGGCGGGTCAGGTAGCCCGAGTCGGCGGTACGCAGAGCGGTATCGGCCATGCCCTTCCGGGCGCCCCTGGAGGAGATGAAGTATTCCAATACAGACAGGCCCTCACGGAAGTTGGCCTTGATGGGGATCTCGATGGTACGGCCGGCGGTATCGGCCATCAGGCCGCGCATACCGGCCAGCTGACGGATCTGGGCCATAGAACCACGGGCGCCGGAGTCGGCCATCATCCAGATGGGGTTGTACCGGTCCATGGACTCCTGCAGGGCGGCGGTCACGTCGGCGGTGGTCTGTTCCCAGGCTTCCACAGACTTGCGGTACCGCTCCTCGTTTGTCAGCATACCCCGGCGGTACAGGCGGTCGATCTTGATGATCTCCTTCTCGGTCTCGGCAATCAGCTCGTACTTCTTGGCCGGGACCGTCATGTCGGCGATGGCCACGGTCAGGGAGCCCCGGGTGGAGTAATGGTAGCCCAAGTCTTTGATGGCGTCCAGCACTCCGGCGGACACGGTAAAGCCGTGCTTGGAGATACACTTGTCGATGATTTTGCCCAGTTGCTTTTTGCCCACCACGAAGTTGATCTCTGGGTCGAACATGGTCTCAGGGTCGTCGCGGTCCACAAAGCCCAAGTCCTGGGGGATGGCCTCGTTATAGATCAGGCGGCCCACCGTGGTCTCCACCAGCTTGTGGCGCATCTCACCATCTACTTCCCGGTACATACGGACCTTGATGGGAGAGTGAAGGGTGACTACCCCGGCGTCATAGGCCAGCATAGCCTCGTCCTTGTCGGCAAAACAGTGGCCAGTGCCAGCCTCGTCCCGGGTGAAGGTCAGGTAGTAGGCACCCAGGATCATATCCTGGGAGGGGATGGTAACCGGGCCGCCGTCCTGGGGACGGAGCAGGTTATTAGCAGACAGCATCAGCACCCGCGCCTCGGTCTGGGCCTCGGCAGACAGGGGGACGTGGACAGCCATCTGGTCGCCGTCGAAGTCGGCGTTGAAGGCGGTACACACCAGGGGGTGCAGCTTGATGGCCCGGCCTTCCACCAGAACAGGCTCAAATGCCTGGATGCCCAGGCGGTGCAGGGTGGGGGCGCGGTTGAGCATGACGGGGTGGTCTTTGATGACAAATTCCAGGGCGTCCCACACGGCAGCCTCGCCCTTCTCCACCATCTTCTTGGCCTGCTTGATGTTGTGGGCGGCGCCGTCGTCCACCAGCTTCTTCATAACGAAGGGGCGGAACAACTCAATGGCCATCTCTTTGGGCAGGCCGCACTGATATATCTTCAGGCTGGGGCCCACCACGATGACGGAACGGCCGGAGTAGTCCACACGCTTGCCCAGCAGGTTCTGACGGAAGCGTCCCTGCTTGCCCTTGAGCATGTCGGACAGGGATTTGAGGGCCCGGTTGTTGGCGCCGGTGACGGCCCGGCCCCGGCGGCCGTTGTCGATGAGGGCGTCCACAGCCTCCTGGAGCATCCGTTTCTCGTTGCGCACGATGATGTCCGGAGCGTTGAGCTGGATAAGCCGCTTCAGGCGGTTATTGCGGTTGATGACCCGGCGGTACAGATCATTCAGGTCAGAGGAGGCGTACCGCCCGCCGTCCAGGGGGACCATTGGCCGGATCTCCGGGGGAATCACAGGCAGTACATCGATAATCATCCACTCGGGCTTGTTGCCAGAGACGCGGAAGGCGTCTACCACCTCCAGACGCTTAACAATGCGGGCCTTCTTCTGACCGGAGGCGTCTTTCAGTTCGGCACGCAGCTGGGCAGACAGCTCCTCCAAATCAATCTGCTGGAGCAGCTTCTTGACAGCCTCGGCGCCCATACCGGCGTCAAAGTCGTCCTCGTACTTCTCCCGCATATCCCGATATTCCTTCTCGGACAGGATCTGGTTTTTGGAGAGGGGGGAGAAGCCGGGGTCGATGACAATATAGGCGGCAAAGTACAGAACCTTCTCCAGGATCCGGGGGCTGATATCCAGCAGCAATCCCATCCGGGAGGGGATTCCCTTAAAGTACCAGATATGGGACACGGGGGCGGCCAGCTCGATGTGGCCCATCCGCTCCCGGCGGACTTTGGCCTTGGTGATTTCCACGCCGCAGCGGTCGCACACCTTGCCCTTGTAGCGGATCTTCTTATACTTGCCGCAGTTGCACTCCCAGTCCTTGGTGGGGCCAAAGATCTTTTCACAGAACAGGCCGTCCTTCTCCGGCTTCAGAGTGCGGTAGTTGATGGTCTCAGGGCGCTTGACCTCGCCGTAGGACCACTCACGGATCTGTTCGGGGGAGGCGATCCCGATCTGGATGGCGTCAAATTCAGCGTAACTCATGTTTCAAATCTCCTCCCGTACTCAAAAGTCCTCGTCAGAGAACAGCCCGTCCTCCGGGCTCTCCTCATCGGTCACATCCAAGGTAAGGTCGTCGTCATCGCTCTCTCCCTTGAAGGTGAAGCCTCCAGCGGAGGCGAAGTCGGCGTCCTTCTCATAGCCGAAGTCATCGTCCCGGTCATAGAAATCGTCCCGGACGGGCTGGTAGTTGTCCTCGTCGTCATCCTTCAGCTCGATCTCCTGCCCTTGGTCGTCCAGTACCTTGATGTCCAGACACAGGGACTGGAGCTCTTTAATCAGTACCTTGAAGGACTCGGGCACGCCGGGCTTGGGCACATTCAGACCCTTGACGATGGCCTCGTAGGTCTTGACACGGCCGGTCACGTCGTCCGACTTGACCGTCAGGATCTCCTGTAGGGTGTAGGCGGCGCCGTAGGCCTCCAGAGCCCACACCTCCATCTCGCCAAACCGCTGGCCGCCGAACTGGGCCTTGCCGCCCAGAGGCTGCTGGGTGACCAGGGAGTAGGGGCCGGTGGCACGGGCGTGGATCTTGTCGTCCACCAGGTGGTGCAGCTTCAGGAAGTAGACATAGCCCACGGTAACCGGGTTGTCAAATCGCTGGCCGGTACGGCCGTCATACAGCCAGTTCTTGCCGTCCACCAGGCGAAGTTTGCCCGCCTTCTGCCACTCCCGGACCTGGGCGCTGTCGGCCATCTCCTCGGAGGACAGGGCACGCATCTCCTCCTCGCCCTCGCCGGCCAGATAGAGCTGCTTGCCGATAAGGGGCTCGTCATAGCCCACCTCACGGGCCAGGCCGGCCATTTTCAGGCACTCCTGAATATCGCTCTCGGTGGCGCCGTTGAAGATGGGGGTGGCCACCTTCCAGCCCAGGGTCTTGGCGGCGTATCCCAGATGGACCTCCAGCACCTGGCCGATGTTCATACGGGAGGGCACGCCCAGGGGGTTCAGCACAATGTCCAGGGGGGTGCCGTCGGGCAGGAAGGGCATATCCTCCTGGGGCAGGATGCGGGACACCACGCCCTTGTTGCCGTGGCGGCCGGCCATCTTGTCACCCACGGAGATCTTCCGCTTCTGAGCAATATACACCCGGACGGTCTGGTTAACGCCAGGGGACATCTCGTCGCCGTTCTCACGGGTAAAGATCTTTACATCCACCACGATGCCGCTCTCGCCGTGGGGCACCTTCAGAGAGGTGTCGCGGACCTCACGGGCCTTCTCTCCAAAGATGGCCCGGAGCAGCTTCTCCTCAGCAGTGGCCTCCGCCTCGCCCTTGGGGGTGACCTTACCCACCAGGTAGTCGCCGGCATGGACTTCGGCGCCCACCCGGATGATGCCGTGCTCGTCCAGGTCCCGCAGAGCGTCCTCGCCCACGTTGGGGATATCACGGGTGATGGTCTCGGGACCCAGCTTGGTGTCCCGTGCCTCGGTCTCATACTCCTCGATGTGGATGGAGGTAAATACATCGTCCTTCACCATCCGCTCGTTGAGCAGGATGGCATCCTCGTAGTTGTAGCCCTCCCAGGTCATGAAGCCCATGAGGATATTCCGGCCCAGGGCGATTTCGCCGTGGTCGGTAGAGGGACCGTCTGCCAGCACGTCCTGGAAGTCTACCCGCTGTCCGGCATCCACGATGGGCCGCTGGTTGATACAGGTGGTGTGGTTGGAGCGCAGGTACTTAGTTAGGCGGTACTCCTTGGTCTGGCCGTTGTCATAAGCCACGGTGATATACCGGGCGGACACCTTGGTGACCGTGCCGGGGCCTTCCGCCAGGATGGCCACTTCGGAGTCGATGCAGTTCTTGTGCTCCTGGCCGGTGGCCACGATGGGAGCCTCGGGCCGGAGCAGGGGGACGGCCTGGCGCTGCATGTTGGCGCCCATCAGCGCACGGTTGGCGTCGTCGTTCTGGAGGAAGGGGATCATGGCGGTAGCCACGGACACCATCATCTTGGGGGACACGTCCACATAGTCCACCTGGTGTTTATCCACAGAAATGGTCTCATTCCGGTGACGGCAGGTGATACGCTCGTTGACGAAGCAGCCGTTCTCGTCCACGGGCTCAGTGGCCTGGCCGATGGTGTACTCGTCCTCTACATCGGCGGTCATATAGGTGATTTCGTCGGTAACCCGGCCAGTCTCCTTATCCACCTTACGGTAGGGGGTCTCAATAAAGCCGAAACGGTTGATACGGGCGTAGGAGGCCAGATAGGAAATCAGGCCGATATTGGGACCTTCGGGGGTCTCGATGGGGCACAGGCGTCCGTAGTGGCTGTAATGGACGTCACGGACATCGAAGGAGGCCCGGTCACGTGACAGGCCGCCGGGGCCCAGAGCGGACAGACGGCGCTTGTGGGTCAGCTCGGCCAGGGGGTTTGTCTGGTCCATGAACTGGGACAGGGGGCTGGAGCCGAAGAACTCCTTGATGGCGGCGGTGACAGGGCGGATGTTAATCAGGCTCTGGGGGGTGACCACATCCAGGTCCTGAGTGGTCATCCGCTCCCGGATAACACGTTCCATACGGGAGAAGCCGATGCGGAACTGATTCTGAATCAGCTCGCCCACACAGCGCAGCCGGCGGTTACCCAGGTGGTCGATGTCATCCGGGGTGCCGGAGTTGTGGGCCAAACAGTTGAGGTAATTGATAGAGGCCATGATGTCAGGCACAGTGATGTGCTTGGGGATCAGGTCGTCCAGATGGCCGCGGATGGCGTCCTTCAGTTCCTCCCCCTGGAACTGGTCCAGCAGCTCGCACAGGGCGGGGAAATAGACCATCTCGCTGACGCCGACCTCTTGAGGGTCAAAGTCCACAAAGTCCTTCAGGTGGACCATGTTGTTAGAAAACACCTTGACCTGCTTACCGTCCACGTCGATGACAGCCTCGTTGACGCCCCGGTCGTCCAGGAAGTGGGCCCTCTCCCGTGTCAGGACCTCTCCCTCCTCGGCGATGATCTCGCCGGTGCGGGGATCGGCTACGGGCAGGGCCAGCTTCTGGCCGGACAGCCGGGACCACAGAGCCATCTTCTTGTTGAACTTATAGCGGCCCACAGCGGACAAATCATAGCGCCGGGGATCAAAGAAGGTGGCGTCCAGCAGGGTCCGGGCGGAGTCCACCGTGGGGGGCTCGCCAGGACGGAGCTTGCGGTAGATCTCCAGCAGGGCGTCCTCATAGGTCTTACAGGCATCCTTCTCCATCGTGGCCAGGATACGCTCGTCCTCGCCGAACATCTCGATGATTTCAGCGTCGGTCCGGGGCCCCAGGGCACGGATAAGGCAGGTGATGGGCAGCTTGCGGTTCTTATCGATGCGGACATAGAACAGGTCGGACAAATCGGTTTCATACTCCAGCCAGGCACCCCGGTAGGGGATGACGGTAGTGGTGTAGGTCAGGTTGTCCGCCTTGTCCGCGGTCCGGGTGTAATACATACCGGGAGAGCGGACGATCTGGGAGACGATGACCCGCTCGGCGCCATTGATGACGAAGGTGCCGGCCTGGGTCATGATGGGAAAGTCTCCCATAAAGATCTCCTGCTCGGCGATCTGCTCCGACACCCGGTCGTTCTTCTTCTGGGTGTTGCGCAGCTGGACCTTCACCTTGATGGGGGCGGCGTAGGTGGCGTCCCTGGCCTTGCACTCCTCCACGTCGTACTTGGGCTTCTCATCCATGGAGTAGTCCACAAAGGTCAGCTCCAGATTGCCGGCATAGTCGGTGATGGGGCCGACGTCCTTGAACACCTCCCGCAGGCCGGTGTCCAGGAACCACTGGTAGGAGGTCTTCTGCACCTCCAGCAGGTTAGGCATCTCCAGGATCTCCTGGTAGCGGGCAAAGCTCTTTCTCGGGGTCTTGCCGTACATTACGTCCTTGACCATGCTAAAAAATCAACTCGCTTTCTTCTGATTCCACGGTTGGTCCTTCCGTTTTTTCCTCTGGATGCAGGGAAAAACAGCCGTTTTCGCCGTCGATTTATACAAATCCGGCACTCCGCCGCTTTTCCGCACACCCGGGCGCGTTGCTATTTTGCTTGAAGTCACTCTTGTCTTTCTGTCCGCCCTGTGATAAACTAAAGATAGAGCATGGGAGATTATGCTCTTTCTTTTAGGGGACATAAAAGCATTTTATTGTACCATGGGGAAGGCGCTGTGTCAAGCGCCTTCCTTTTATTTTCCCAAAATTTCCTTGGTATAAAACCTTATCTGGAGACCTATCCGGACTTTGGACACAGCAGTTTTCAATCTACCACCCCCATGTGAAAGGAAGAAAGCCGGACGGGTGCTATCCCGTCCGGCCTTTCATAAAGGGGGAGAAAGTCTATTTATGATGGCAGCCGCCGCATTGGCCGCAGTCGCCGCCGCAGTGTCCGCCCTTCTTATGGCCCTTCCAGATAGAGCGGACTGCCAGGGCTGCCACGGCCACAAGGGCCGCGATCACGATGAGGTTTCCTATCATGGGCGGTATCATCGTCACGCCCTCCTTTCATAGCTTAGGATAGGAAAATGAATGCTCTCTTACTTCTTCGCAGTTTTCTTCGCCTCAGCGGCGGCCACGGAAGTCAGGTGGTGGATCTCGCCCTCAGGCTGATAGCCCTTGCGAAACAGCAGGAAGAGGAGGAGAACCAGAGCAGCCGCCGCTACTACGGTCCACACGCTGAAGGAGGCCACACCGGCGATGAGCCCGCCGATCTGATAGACGATCATGGAGATGACGTAGGCAAAGCCGCACATATACCCGATGGCGCCCAGGGTCCACTTGGGGTTGTTCATCTCCCGCTTGATGGCGCCCATAGCGGCAAAGCAGGGAGCGCACAGCAGGTTGAAAATCATAAAGGAGTAGGCGGTGATGCCATTGAAGTCGCCAGCCACCATGGTCCAGATGGGGGAGGAGTCCTCCATCAGGTCGATCTCGCCGGCATAGTGGTACAGCACGCCGAAGGTGTTGACTACCTCCTCCTTGGCGATGAGTCCGGTAACTGTGGCAACCGTAGCCTTCCAGGCCCAGTCGCCGGCCCAGCCCAGGGGGTAGAAGATCCAGGCGACCGCGTTGCCGATGACGGCCAGCAGGGAGTCGTTGTTGTCCTCCACAGCCTGGAACACGCCCTCCACAAAGCCGTAGCCCTGGAGGAACCAGAGAACGATGGAGGAAAGCAGGATAACGGTGCCAGCCCGCTTGATGAAGGACCATCCCCGCTCCCAGGTGGCCCGCAGTACATTGCCGGCAGAGGGGGCATGGTAGGTGGGCAGCTCCATGACAAAGGGGGCGGGCTCACCAGCAAATGCTTTGAATTTCTTGAGCATGACGCCAGAGATGATGACAGCGGCGATACCAATAAAGTAGGCAGAGGTGGCTACCCAGGAGGAGTTTCCGAAGATAGCGCCGGCGAACAGGCCGATGATGGGCATCTTCGCGCCGCAGGGGATGAAGCCGGTGGTCATAACGGTCATCTTCCGGTCCCGGTCCTGCTCGATGGTTCGGGAAGCCATGATACCGGGGACGCCGCAGCCGGTAGCCACCAGCATGGGGATGAAGCTCTTGCCGGACAGACCAAAGCGGCGGAAAATCCGGTCCATGATGAAGGCGATACGAGCCATATAGCCCACATCCTCCAGAATGGCCAGCAGGAGGAACAGCACCAGCATCTGGGGCACAAAGCCGAGCACAGCACCCACACCGGCCACAATACCATCCTGGATCAGACCGTAGACCCAGGTGCCTTCCACTACGCCCAGGGCGCCCAGGATCGCGTCGAACCAGCCGGGCACGATCTCACCGAAAAGGGTGTCGTTGGCCCAGTCTGTACCGAAGGTGCCGATCCCGATGCCGCCGTCCACAATAGAGGTCCCCATGGCGATGGTGTAAATCAGATACATGATCACCGCGAATATGGGCAGGGCCAGGATTCGGTTGGTCACGATCTGATCGATTCTGTCGGAGATGGAGAGGCTGCCCTTGGCCGCCTTTTTCTTTACCGCCCTGGACACGACACCGTTTATGTATGCATATCGCTGATTGGTAATGATGGACTCAGCATCGTCATCCAGTTCCTTCTCACAGTCAGCGATATGGGACTCCAGATGGGCCGCCAGCTCGCTGTCCAGTGCCAACTCCTCCAACACCTTCTCGTCCCGCTCGAAGACCTTGATGGCATACCAGCGCAAATACTGATCGGCCACCCTTCCCTCAATGGACTCCTCAATGTGGGCGATGGCGTGCTCCACGCTGCCGGTAAACACATGGGGCAGCTCTCCTACCCGGTGGGCTTTAGCCATCGAGACAGCCTGTTCGGCCGCCGCCATGCCGCCCTCCCCTTTCAGGGCTGACATCTCCACCACTAGGCAGCCCAGAGAGTCACCCAGCTTTTTCAGGTCGATCTGGTCCCCATTCTTACGGACCAGGTCGATCATGTTGACCGCCACCACTACGGGCAGGCCCAGTTCGATGAGCTGAGTCGTCAGGTACAGGTTGCGCTCGATATTCGTGCCGTCCACGATGTTCAGAATGGTGTCGGGTTGCTCCTTAACCAGATAATTTCTGGCCACTACCTCCTCCAGTGTATAGGGGGACAGGGAATAGATACCGGGCAGGTCCTGGATGATCACGTCCTTATAGCCCTTCAGCTTGCCTTCCTTCTTTTCTACCGTTACGCCGGGCCAGTTGCCCACATACTGGTTTGCGCCGGTCAAACTGTTGAACAAGGTGGTCTTGCCACAGTTGGGATTGCCGGCCAATGCGATCTTGATGTTCATTTCTCGCCTCTGCTCCTCTCGATTGTTAGTTATAGCTAACTTTTTGTCTGAAAAAAGCGGCTCTCGCCAGACGGCATTTTACCGTCTGGAGCCGAGCCTTTTCAGACGACCTCGATCATCTCCGCGTCACTTTTCCGGACCGACAGCTCGTAACCCCGGACATTTAATTCCATGGGGTCTCCAAGTGGAGCCACTTTGCGGACGAATATCTCGACGCCCTTGGTGATTCCCATGTCCATGATCCGGCGCTTTACCGGCCCTTCTCCATGGAGCTTGGCCACAACCGCAGTCTGGCCCACGGCCACATCCTTCAATGTCTTCATGCTTATTCCCCCTCAAATCATAATGCGGTTCGCCATACTCTTGTCTAGGGCGATCCGGCTGTCTTTGACCTGTACGATCAGGTTTCCCGCGATCTCACTTACCACAGTGATATCACTGTCCACTACAAAGCCCAATTCAGCCAGGTGCTGACGGATCTCGTCCTTGCCTGTGATCTTTTTGATCGTAACCCGTTCCCCAGACTTCGCCATCGTCAGCGGCATCATAGCTCTCCTCCTTCAGATGATTAGCGAAAGCTAACTCGCACTCAGAAAAACTAGGTTAGCATTTACTAACCCCTTTTCGTCTGTGGAGTTTATCACAACTAACTTTCCTTGTCAACCCCTATTTGAAAGTCCTTGCCTTTTTCTGGCGTTTATGTTACCCTTGGTACAAAGAGTTGCCAGGAAGGAAGGACTTTAGATGAATATCCACGAATCGGCTGAGGATTATCTGGAGGCCATTTTGATCCTGCGGGAACAGCTGGGAATGGTCCGCTCCATAGACATTGTCCACCACCTGGATTACACAAAGCCCAGCGTCAGCGTGGCTATGAAACGGCTGCGGGAAAACGGATACATTGAAATGGATGGGGACGGGCATATCACTCTGCTTCCCCCGGGAGAGGCGATTGCCCAGCGGATTTATGACCGCCACAAGCTGTTGACTCAGCTTCTGGTTCGGCTGGGGGTTGACCCAAAGACCGCGGCGGCGGACGCTTGTAAGATCGAACATGACCTCAGCGATGAATCCTTTGAAAAGATTAAAGCCCATGTCCGGCAACATACAAAATAGGCCTTGGAAACGGCCTTCTTTCCCATATCAGGTCCGCTCTCAGCATAAAAGCCGCCCATAGAGCGGCTTTTTTCTTTTCTCTCCGTATTTTTCCATCCAATTCTTTGGGAAAGGATTTGACAGACGGCGGCAAATATGTTACAATTCGGTTACAAGTTTTGAGCAAGGAGGGATTCATAGTGGCTTCTGAGAATATTCCTCTTTCCTATAAAGGGCATCCCCTGCGTCGGAAAGACAACCTGATTTACTACGGCACTATGGCCGAGAAATATATTATCATGCTCCAGATCCTGTCTACCAAGACCGTCAACGGCCTGGAGATGGCAGATAAGGTGGCCGTCCAGCTCCAGCTGACTGACCCCGATCTGCGGGGACGGGACCGTGTGGTCAAGAAAAGTGAAAAAGACAGCCTCTATGCGGCCATGGATATCGCCGCCGTGTGGCTGGACCGCTCTTTGAACGGCAAGTGACCCCTGTTGGCTGACCATCAGAAATAGAAAAGGATTTGGGAGGATCTCAGCTATGCACCTGAAGATGACCATCACCCGGCTCACCGCCGCCCTTCTGGTTTCCAGCACCCTCGCGGCCCCTGTCCTGGCCGCCTCGGGTACTGTCAATTCCGGGGGCGACCCCCTTCGGGTCCGGGCCGATCCCAACACCAGCAGTCAAATTCTAACCAAGCTGTCCGACGGCACCCAGGTAGAGGTGCTGGAACAGGCCGAAAACGGCTGGTACAAAATCGCCCATGAGGGAATCTCCGGCTTCGTTTCGGGGGAGTATCTGGTGGTCCATGAGGAGGGCCAGGAGCAGGCCGTCGCATTGGCCGCAGAGGCTGACGCGGAAGCTGTCAGTACCTTTGGCCGGATTACCGCCTCCTCCCTGAACGTTCGCTCTGGCCCCAGCACTGACCACGAAAAGGTAGGGAGCCTAGCCGCGGGCAGGGTCGTCGAACTGCTGGAGGAGAGCGACGGCTGGTACCGTATTGAAAACGGCTATATCAGCACCGAGTATGTGACCATCGTAGACCCCTCCCAAATCAGCAAGGGACAGGAAATCGCCGATTATGCCCTCCAGTTCGTGGGGTATCCCTATGTGTATGGCGGCAGCAGCCCCAAAGGCTTTGACTGCTCTGGCTTTACCAGCTATGTCTATAAGCAGTTTGGCATCACCATCAATCGCACCGCCTCCACCCAGCTGGATAACGGTACTCCTGTTTCCATGAGCGAGCTCCAGCCCGGCGACCTGGTCATGTTCAAAAAATCCGGTACCGGCAGCAAGCGGGCATCCCATGTGGGAATTTACATCGGCAACAACCAGTTTGTCCATGCCTCCACTTCCACGGTGGGCGTCATTGTCAGCGATATGGATTACGCCTATTACACCACCGGCTTTGTGGGCGGACGCCGCCTGGTCTGATTTTCTCTCAAAATTACTATAAAAACAGAGCGGGTCCCCTATGGGACCCGCTCTGTTTTTTTACTGCCGCTCTGCCTCCTGGGAGAGCGGGGGATGCCGACCCTCCAACGCTGTTAAGTCGCTGCCCTCCACCTTGGCATATGCCCGCTTCCGTACACACAGGAAGAAGATCAGATGGACCGCACCAGTGACCAGCCAACTGATGGGATAGGAGATGTACAGGCAGGAGGCTGTGTGATAGACCGGGAATATCACCGCCACCCACACCAGACGCAGGCCGCAGGCCCCCACTAGGGAGACCACCATGGGAACCACCGAATAGCCGATCCCCCGAAGGACACCTACCAGCGTATCCATGATGCCGCAGATAAAATAGGGGCAGGCGATAAAAGACAACCGGATAAGCGCCTGGGCAATGACCTCATGCTCCCCGGCAGGGACATAGAAGCCAGCCAGAGTCTCGCCAAAGAAATAGGCAAGATTACCAAATGCCAGGCCGCTTATGACCGAAAAAGAGACGCACTGGACCGCGATGCGGTCCACTCGCTTGCACTTTCCGGCTCCGTAGTTCTGCCCCACAAAGGTGATGGCCGTCTGATAAAAGGCGTTCATGGCGGCGTAGACAAAGCCCTCAATGCTGGCGGAGGCAGAGGAGCCGGCGGCCAGCACTGGGTCATCAAAGGAGTTGATGGCCGACTGGATGACCACGTTAGACAGGGAGAACACCACTCCCTGGCAGCCCGCCGGCAGGCCCACCTGGAGGATACGGCGGATGACCGACCACTGAAGGCCCAGCTTATTCAATTCCAACCGGAGAGCCCCCTCCTCCCGCACCAGGCACCAAACCACTAGAGCGGCGGAGATATACTGGGAGATGATAGTGGCCAGCGCCACACCGGCCACATCCATATGCAGGACGATGACGAAAAACAGGTTTAGTACCACGTTGACTACGCCGGATAAAAAGAGAAAGTACAGGGGACGGCGGGTGTCCCCCTGAGCCCGCAGGATGGCCGCCCCAAAGTTGTAAGTAAGCAGGGCGGGCATCCCAAAGAAGTAGATGCGCAGGTAGACGGTGGCCAAGTCGATGACGTCGGTGGGGGAGGACATCCACTCTAGCAGCTGGCGGACCATGACTGTGCCGAACACCGTCATGACCACACCACTGATGAGCGCCAGGGTCATGGAGGTGTGGACGCTGCGGCTCACATTGTCGTGGCGCCCGGCCCCCAAATCTCTGGCTACCACCACATTGGTGCCCACGGAGAGGCCCACAAACAGATTGATCAGCAGGTTAATCAGGGCCGTATTGGACCCTACTGCCGCCAGGGCTTCCTTGCCGGCGAATTTACCCACCACCACTACGTCGGCGGCGTTGAACAGCAGCTGCAACAGACTGGAGGCCATCAGCGGCAAAGCAAAGAGAAGGATCTTATCCGCTATGGACCCGTTGCACATATCGATCTCATATCGCCTCTTGACGCTCCTCTGTTTCAACACAGACCTCTCCCTTCCAATTTCTCAAATTCCTCACTCAGCCAATCCCGTGGAACACAAATCCCAGAATGACCACCAAGATCGTCAAGGGCACATAGACATACTTTCCCACAGGACCAAACGCCCTGCTCAGTGGCTTTTGCCTGCCGGTCTCCAGTTCTTTCCGAAGCTTGCTCCACCCCAGCACATAGTAGATGGAGATGGCACCCAGCACAGCTCCGATGGGGACCACTTGGATGGTGATAAAGTCCATCCAAGCTCCTACCCGCTCCTCTGACTCCATGAAGATCCCTACTCCAATTGTCAGTGCAGAACAGATGACTACCGCCGTCTTTCTCCCCAGCTTGAAGTGTGTCTGCCAGCTCTCGGACACGGCCTCAAACATATTGATCAGAGAGGTAAGACCGGCAAACAGGACTGACAGGAAGAAAAACGCGGCAAACAGCCGGCCCATAGGCATCTGCTGGAACACGGTGGGCAGAGTGATGAACATGAGAGGCGGGCCGGATTTCACGTCTAGGCCATAGGCAAAGACAGCCGGCATGATGGCCAAGGCGGACAGCAGGGCGGCCATGGTATCAAAGATTGCCGTCCGCAGGGACGCCTTGGGGATATCCTCCTTCTTGTCCAAATAAGCTCCGTACACGATCATTCCAGAGCCAGTGATAGACAGGGAGAAAAAAGCCTGCCCCATGGCCATGACCCAGGTGTATGGCTCCAGCAGCTTGGACCAGTCTGGGACCAGCAGGAAGCGGTAGCCCTCTCCCGCCCCAGGTAAAGTAGCCACCCAGATGGCCAGAATGATGAACAGGACATAGAACAAGGGCATTAGGATACGGCTCACCTTTTCGATACCAGAGGTGACGCCGAACATCAGCACCAGGCAGACCATAGCTATCACTACGGTATGCCACAGGGGATTGCCAAAGTGAGAGGCGGCCGCCGTGAAGAAGGCAGTGGGCTCCGCCGTCATCAAAGTTCCGGACAGGGCGCCGGCCAGGCTGTTGAGCACCCAGCCCAGAATGACAGCATAGCCGATGGCGATACCCAGGGATCCCATCAGAGGCAGCCAGCTGACCACGCTGCCCACCCGCTTCAGTCTAGGGTCCCGCTCCTGAAAGCACCGCTCATAGGCGCCGATGGTCCCAGTACCCGCCAGACGGCCGATGCCGAACTCAGCGGACAGGCCCACCCAGCCAAACAGGAAAACGAACAGCAGATAGGGGATCAGGAAGGCCGCCCCTCCATACTGGCCCAGCCGATAGGGAAACAACCAAATGTTACCCAGCCCCACAGCTGAACCAACACAGGCGATGACAAAGCCTATGGAGGAACTAAATCCCCCGTTCTGGTGTTTTTTCTGATTTGCCATACTCTGATTCTCCTAATTTCAAGTTTCACTTTTTAAAAGATCTGCTCCAGCGAATCAGTTTTTTATACTATCACAAAAGGAATAGACTGTCTAGTACCATGGACTTATTCTTGATTTCTTTATTACCCCCCAAAAAATATTTATATCTTTTTGTCTTCATATGCTCCTCCTTAACCAACATCGATCTCCGACTCCCGCGACAGAAGCACCACCGTTTCCACATGGGCGGTCCGTGGAAACAGATCCACCCCCTGTGCCTTCACCGCCCGATAGCCCAGCTCCCCAAACCGCCTCACATCCCTGGCCAGGGTGGCCGGATCACAGGACACATAGACGATCCGTTCCGGAGCCATGCCGGCCAGGATGGCAGGCACCTCCGGTTGGAGCCCCTTCCGGGGCGGGTCCACACAGATGACCTGGGGGCGAACTCCCTCCCCACTTAGCCTGGCGGCCACCGCCCCGGCGTCACCGCAGAAAAATTCTGTGTTTTCCACGCCGTTTCTCCTGGCGTTCTCTCTGGCGTCCTGGATGGCCTGGGGAACGATCTCCGCGCCGATCACTTTTGCGGCCCTCCGGGAGAGGGCCAGGGAGATGGTGCCGATGCCGCAGTACAGATCCAGCACGGTCTCCCTTCCGGTCAGGGCGGCAAAGTCCAGAGCCACAGCGTATAGCCGCTCTGTCTGTGCCCGGTTGATCTGGAAAAAGGATGGCACAGACAGGCGGAAGGTATAGGCGCACAGTTCCTCCTCCAGATAGTCCCTCCCCCAGAGGGTGTGGTACTCCGGACCCAGGATGACGTTGGTGTCCGCCGGGTTGACATTGAGCACCACACCCACTACACCTGGCTCGCACTCCCGCAGGGCTGACACCAGTCGGTCCGCACCGGGCAGCACAGGCTTCCAGGCCACGACACAGACCAGCGCCTCACCCCTACTGTTGGTCCGGACATAGAGGTGGCGCACGACGAACCGGCCCTCCATATGATACTCGGAAGGGAGATGAGCCGCCCATTCTTCAAAGGCGCGTTGGAGGCGCGAGACCCGCTCCGGCTGAAGCAGGCAGTCCTCCACCTCCAACACTTGGTGGCTCCTGGCCCGGTAATAACCCGCCCGGACCCTGTCTTCCGCTCGATCCACTGGGAATTGGACCTTGTTTCGATAGCGGTCGGGCTTCTCTGCCCCCAGCACCGGGGGCAGCTCCAGTCTTACGCCGCCTACCCGCTCCAGGGCGTCGGCGATGCGCTGCCCCTTGGCCCGAAGCTCCTCGTCGTAAGTCATGTGTCGGAACTGGCAGCCACCGCATCTGCCGAAAACAGGGCAACCGGGTTCCAACCGCTCCGGCGACGGCCGCAACAGCTCCACTCCCCGGCCCCAGGCCACCGTCTTATTCACCTTCTCTAACCGGACGTTCCATCGCTCGCCCGCGATGGTAAAGGGCACAAAGACCACCCGGCCCTCCAGCCGGGCCACCCCCATCCCCTCTGCGGTGTATCCGGTGATATCCAAGGCGTGGATACTATTCTTCTTCCAATCCGCCATGAGGCCACCCCACTTTCTTTTCAGCAATACTATATCATGTCCCGCCTCTGTGGTAAAGGACAAAAAGGGGCGCCCGGACCAGTCCGGACGCCCCCCTGGAGAGGGACAGACTCGCGTTACTTTTTCACACCCACACCGTGAGTGGTCCTGACCACCAAACCGGTCAGGGCGAAGAGGGCAATGGCGTTGGGGATAACCATCAGGTTGTTGAACATATCGGTCAGCTCCCACACAAAGTCGCTTCCGGTCACAGTACCCAGGAAAATAAACCCAAGCGCCAGGATCGAGTAGACTACGGCGCCCTTCTTGCCGAACAGATAGACTACGTTGATCTTGCCAAACAGATTCCAGCTCAGGATAGTAGAGAAGGCGAAGAAGAACAGACAGATGGCCACGAACATAGCCCCCGCCTCGGCGCCAAAGACGGAGCCGAAGGCGGTCTGGGCCAGGTTGGTCTTATTCAGTACCTGGCTGGCGGCGGCCGCGCCGCACTCGGCCAGCGGCCCGCCGGGGGTATACAGGGTGGAGATGACCACAAGAGCATTCAGAGTCAGCACCACAAAGGTATCCATGAATACACCGATCATAGCCACCACTCCCTGATCGTGGGGGTCGGTAACATTGGCCTGGGCGTGGGCGTGGGGGGTGGAGCCCATGCCGGCCTCGTTGGAGAACAGGCCCCGCTTCGCGCCCTGACTGATGGCCTCCTTCAAGGCGTAGCCGAAAGCGCCGCCGATGATGGCCTGGGGCTGGAAGGCGTACTGAAAGATCATGGCGAAGGTGGCGGGGATATACTGGATGCGGGCGGCAAGGACACCCAGTCCGCCTACCAGAAAAATCACAGCCATGATGGGGACCAGCTTTTCAGTGACAGAGGCCAGCCGCTGTACACCACCCACGAAGATGAAGCCACAGATGACTACCAGCACGATGCCCACGATCCAGGAGGGCACACCGAAGGCTGTTTCAAAGGTGGAGCCGATAGAGTTGGACTGAACCATGCAGCCCATGAAGCCCAGGGCCAGGATGATGGCCACAGCAAAGAATCCGGCAAGGAACTTGCCGAAGCCGCCCTTAAAGGCAGTCGTGATGTAGTAAACGGGCCCGCCCTTGTAGGAGCCATCGTCGCTCTTCTGCCTGGTCTGGATAGCCAGGGTGGCTTCCGCGTAGATGGTAGCCATACCAAAGAAGGCGATGACCCACATCCAGAAGATGGCGCCGGGGCCGCCGGCCAGGATGGCCCCCGATCCGCCCACGATGTTGCCGGTGCCCACCTGGGCCGCGATGGCGGTAGCTAAGGCCTGGAAGGAACTCATGCCGTGCTCCTGTTTTCCGCCGTGGAGGGACAGGTTCCCAAAAACCTTTCTCATCCCCTCCCCAAAGCAGCGCACCTGGACAAAGCGGGTCTTGATGGAGTACCAGAGACCGACTCCGATGAGCAGGAAGACCAGGATATAGTTGGACAAATAGGTATTAATGCTTACTACGACAGGATATAGTGCCGATTCCATGGACGCAACCAATTCTTGCATTTGATACTCTTTCCTCTCCTACAAAAATAAAAACGGAACGACCGAATAAACCGACCGCTCCGGAGAATACACGCCCAGCGCACCTGCGCACGTGTAAAACAGATGCCCACAGGGCATCTGTTTCCTCTGTCCTTTTGCCTGAGAGATTAACGGGACACGCCGCCCCGCCTTGCACCTTCGGCACTCGTTTTCGAGTTTCTCCAGAGTTACATCCGCATCCAGTCCTCATCCCCTCTGGGGACACCTGAGAGTGTTACTCCTTCGGCATGCCGTCTGGCCATTTTCCTGGATACTTCGTCTGTCCTATTCAGTTGCTCCGTTACCATACCACACCCGGCGGATTTTGTCAACCTCTGGTGGACATTTATTCTCTCACAGTGGAATTTCTGTGCGCCGGGCCTTGTTTTTTGTGCAGTCCGCCTTGAAAAGAGGCATTCTTCCAGGCTCTCGCCTCTGTTTTCCCCCTTTTAAATTTTTCATTGATAAATTCCCTCGGATATAGTAAAATACATGATAGCGTTGTTCCGCTTCGGCGCGGAGCAAGGCCGCACTAGTCGGGGAGATAGCGGTGCCCTATACCCGCAATCCGCTACAGCGGGGATGAATCCCGGCCCCCGGACGTGTAATGTGTCGTCTGCCCTGGATAAGCAGTGATGATAGACCGGTCCCGCGCAACGGGGTCCCGTGAACCGTGTCAGGCGGGGAACCGAGCAGCACTAAGCGGTCCGCTCCGTGTGCCGTGGGGTCACTGTTCTTGAGCCGGCTGTCCAGGTAACGGGCATATTTCACGCTTCAAAGGCCGGTGTGCGGTCTTACTCCGCGTCGAAGCAAACTCCATATCATTCGTACTGCCGCAAGCGGCAGTCCTCACTCATTTCGTTGCTTCTCCTTTTCCAAAGGACACCCGCTCCGCTGGGCTGTCCTTTGGGGGCCGATTACGGCCCTCTTTTTCCTGCAAACTCCATATTATTCCTACTGCCGCAAGCGGCAGTCCTCATCCATTCTGTGGTTTTTGTTTTTAAATTGGCTCCGCCCCAAACGGCGGGGCTGTTTTTCTCCGTGAGGTGATTTGATGTACCAGGCCCTATACCGAAAGTGGCGGCCCCGCACCTTTGAGGATGTGGTAGGCCAATCCCACATCACCGAGACTCTGCGCCAACAGGTGGCAGGTGGCAGGCTGTCCCACGCCTATCTGTTCACTGGCACCCGAGGCACCGGCAAGACAACCTGCGCCAAGATTCTGGCTCGGGCGGTCAACTGTGAAAACCCTCAGAACGGTGACCCCTGCAACCAGTGCCCCGCCTGCCTGGGCATTGAGAATGGCTCCATTTTGGATGTACTGGAGCTGGACGCCGCCTCCAACAACGGCGTAGACCAAGTCCGAGCCCTGCGGGATGAGGCGGTCTACACCCCTGCCGCCGTCAAAAAACGGGTCTACATCGTGGACGAGGTCCATATGCTGTCCACCCCCGCTTTTAACGCCCTGCTGAAAATACTGGAGGAGCCGCCTCCCCACCTTCTGTTCATCCTGGCTACCACCGAGCTGCATAAGGTGCCCGCTACCATCAAAAGCCGGTGTCAACAGTTCTCCTTCAAGCGGATCCTCCCCGGTCAAATTGCACAGCGTTTGGAATATGTGGCTGGGCAGGAGGGCATCGACCTGACCGCCGAGGGCGCGGCTCTGCTGGCCCGCCTGGCGGATGGTGGACTGCGGGATGCCCTATCCCTGCTGGACCAGTGCTCCGGCGGGGGGCAGAGGGTAGACGAGCAGACCATTCTGGACACGCTGGGTCTGGCGGGCAACCTGGAAACCGCTAAACTCATGGGCCATATTGCCGGGCGGGACGCCGCCGCCGCCCTGGACACCCTAGGCCGTCTGTACGGCAACGGTAAGGATGTGGGCTCCGTGCTCGGTGAGTTGTCCTCCCTGGCCCGAGACCTGCTACTGCGGAAGACGGCGCCCCAGGGAGGGACTTCCCTGCTGGCCGGAGGGTACGACGAGGCCACTATGCGCCAGCTAGGCGGGCAATTCTCCGCCGCCCGTTTGCTCCAGGCGCTGACTTTACTCCAATCCACCGCCGCGGAGCTGCCGCGGAGCAGCAACCGCCGGACCGACGCGGAGCTGTGCCTGATCCGCTTATGCGATGAGAGTCTAGATGGCTCCGCCGCCGGACTGTCTGCCCGGGTGGCACGGCTGGAGGAGCTGCTGGCTGGCGGGGCGCCTGTTCCGGCCGCTCCCCCTCCATCCACCCCTACCGCCCCCAGCGTTCCCGCCGGACCGGCGCCCTCTCCCGCGGAGGATCCGCCCCCCTGGGATGACCGCCCCCCGCTGCCAGAGGAGCCTCCGGAAGAACCGGAGCGCGTATTTGATGTTCCCGTGGAGGCTCCCGCCCCCACGCCGGTGCCCGCCGTGCCCGGCTCTGGCGGAGGGGATCGGTCTTTTTGGCCCGCCTTTGCGGCTGGGTTGAAGGGAAAGGTGTCACCCTCCGTCCTGCCCTATCTCCACAATCCGTCCAAGGTGACCGGCGTGTGGAAAAATGGGCAGTTGACCCTGTGGACAGACAGTGAGTTCACCCGCTCCATGCTCAACAAGCCCGCCATTCTGGAGGGGCTGGCCCGCGCTGCGGGCGACGCTTTCGGCGGACAGCCCAGAGTGAGCATCGTCGCCGGCAGGCCCCCCGAGGAGGACCTGTCTCCCGCTCCCAGCCAGCCCTCCCCCCAGTCGAAGGGCTCCGGTGATGCTCTGGACCAGCTGCTGGCCTTTGGGGAAAAGTTTGACAACATCATCATACAATAAGATTCAGGACAAAAAGGAGTGTTTGATATGGCAAAAGGTTTTGGCGGCCGCGGTATGCCCGGCATGGGCGGCGGCATGAACATGAATATGCTCAAGCAGGCCCAGAAGATGCAGCAGGACATGATGCGTTTGCAGCAGGAGCTGCAGGAGAAGGAGTACCAGGCCGCGGCCGGCGGCGGGGTGGTGTCCGCCACCGTCAATGGCAAGCATGAGCTGAAGGCTCTGGTCATCGACCCGGAGGCCGTGGACCCCGACGACGTGGAGATGCTCCAGGACATGATCGTGGCCGCCGTCAATGAGGCCATGCGGGCCGCTGACAGCGACGCCGCCTCCACTATGCAGTCCATCACCGGTGGACTGGGTCTTCCTTTCTGATTTTTAACCCTTCAAGCCGCCCAAACCGGGCGGCTTTTTATTTATTTTTACAGTTTTATTTGACAATTATTTGATTTTATAGTATGTTTTTACCATGCTATAAATATCAATCTCATACAAGTCCATGTTTTATCGAAGGGGGGCTCATTATAAAACGCAGGTATAAGCAAGAGATCCCAGCCACCCTGATTTTAATTACTTGGGGAATCGAGTCCTCTCTCTGGATCCTCTACTCTTCTTTCCCACAAGTTATCTCAAGACTGTTTTTCCCCATCTGTTTCCCCATATATAGTTTTGCCCGTATGTCCTTTTATGACCAGATCCGCTATGAAGAGGAGGGGGAGGCGCGGTTTTGCGTTCAGGCCGCCATGTGGTTCGGCGTATTCGCCTGCCTGACCGTTCTGTCCTCTCTCATCACTGGTGGGCTGTATCTCTGGAAGGGCTGGTATCCCTGGCTCCTCCTTCCCCTTGCCCGGCTCCCCCTGGTGTATCTGACTTACCGCATCTGGATTCGGCCAAAGGAACAGAGTTGACTATTACAAATGCAGGACCGGGCTTTCGGTCCTGCTTTTTTTCTTGCCATAGAGCTAAAATCAGTATAAAATGAAAGAAAAAGAGAACAGTGACCCCTCCCCTCTCTGTCCGGCGTGGCGGCGCCGGGGCGGGAGCTTTCACTGTCTGGAAAGAAGTGAGGAAATGCCCCTGTTTCATCAGCACCAGCTCCATGAACCGCCTGACCAGCGGACCAAGATGCTGGAAACCCCCGTCCCTTCTCTGATCGTCACACTGGCCATCCCCACCATCATCAGCATGATGGTCACCTCCATCTACAACATGGCCGATACCTATTTCGTGTCCCAGTTGAGCACCAGCGCCTCCGGCGCGGTAGGTATCGTCTTTTCCATCATGTCCATCATCCAGGCCGTTGGCTTCACGGTGGGCATGGGCTCCGGCTCCATTGCCGCCCGTCTGATGGGCCAGGGGAATCACCGTGACGCGGATGCCTACGCCTCCAGCGCCGTCCTCATGGCCCTGGTCCTCGGGCTGCTGCTGGCCGCCCTCGGCCTGGGTAACCTGGGCAGCCTGATTTGGGCCCTGGGCAGTACGGAGACCATCTACCCCTACGCCATGGACTACGCCCGCTATATTCTGATGGGCTGCCCAGTGATGGTCCTGTCCTTTACCCTGAACAACCTGCTCCGCTGGCAGGGGAAGGCCAGCCTGGCCGTCTTTGGCCTGGGCACTGGTGGTGTGCTCAACATGGTCCTGGACCCCGTCTTCATCTTTATCTTTGACCTGGGCATCGCCGGGGCGGCCATCGCTACCCTGCTGAGTCAGTGTGTCAGTCTGTGCATTCTCGCCTCCTTCTTCCTGTTGAAGAAAAGTGATTTAAGAGTCAGCCCCTCTTGTATCTCCCGCTCCCCCAAGCTCTATCTGTCCATTCTGAAGCAGGGAATGCCCTCCTTCTTCCGCCAGGGCATCCTGTCCCTGTCCACTATGGCACTGAACTTCAACGCCAAGATATACGGCGACGCGGCGGTGGCCGCTCTGGCCATCGTTACCAAGGTGTTCACCTTCATCCAGTCCATCGTCATCGGCTTCGGCCAGGGCTTCCAGCCAGTGTTAGGCTATAATTACGGGGCCGGACGGCTGGACCGGGTCAAGGAGGCGGTGAAGTTGTCCGTCAAGACCTGCACCATCATCTTGACAGTATGCGCAGTGGTAGGCTTTGCCTTCGCCCCCCAAATCGTCACCCTGTTCCGGGACGACCTTATGGTCATCGACATCGGCACCCGGGCCTTCCGCTACCAGTGCTTTACCCTCCCACTGGGGGCGGTGCTCACCTTCGCCAATATGTTCTTCCAGTCCCTGGGCAAGTCTGTCCGGGCCACCATCCTGGCCGTCTGCCGCCAGGGCGTGTTCATCCCTCTGGTCTACCTCCTGTCCTGGCAGTTGGGTCTCACCGGTCTGGAGCTCACCCAGGCCGTCTCCGACCTGGCAGCCTTCCTCATTTCCGGCACCATCATGGTACACTATTTTCTGAGAGAATTTGGGAAGGAACGGGTATGACATACAAATATAACGGCCTGACGAATACCGTCAGGCCGTTATATTTTCTCTCCTATGGACAGCGTGAGGTCCTTTCGGGGGAGTTTGTCCCAGCGGAATAGAGGGAGCAGTTCCTCCGGCGCAACCTCCTCCTCCCGGTCCAGCAGCCCGGCGGCATGGGCCAGCGTTCCCACGATCTGTGGGGCAGTAAACCGACTCTGGAGCTGCCCCAGCTCCTGGTCCCGGTCCCTCTTTGCCAGCCGCCTGCCATCCGGGGCCAGCAGCAGGGGGACATGGCCGTACTGGGGATGGGGCAGGTTCAGCCGCTCCTGGAGCCAGATCTGCCGGGGGGTGGAGGAGAGCAGGTCGCTCCCCCGCACCACCTGGGTCACCCCCATCTCGGCGTCATCCACCACCACCGCCAACTGATAGGCGTACACCCCGTCGGACCGGCGGAGAATAAAGTCTCCGCAGTCCATTTTTAAATCCTCTTCGTATTTTCCGCATAACATATCACAAAAAGAAATGGATTTTTCCCCCACTGCCGCCCGCCAGGCAGGGCGGCGTGTCTTTTCCAGCTTCTCCCGCTCCGGAGCCGTCAAGCTCCTGCACCGTCCGTCATACACAGTTATTCCGTCCGAGCGGTGGGGGGCAGAGGAAGCCAGACGCTCTGCACGTGTACAGTAGCAGGGATAGACCAGCCCCTGCCTCTCCAGCTCCCGGAAGGCGGCGGCGTAGGCCTCTGTCCGCCGGGACTGATAGACCGGCTCCCCATCCCAGTCCAGCCCCAGCCACTCCAGATCCCGCATCACCTGGTCGCAATACTCCTGCCGGCACCGGTCCGGATCCAGATCCTCCAGCCGCAGGACGATGGAACCTCCCGCGCTCCGGGCGGCCAGCCAGGCCAGCAGGCAGGACCACAGGTTGCCCAGGTGCATCCGTCCGCTGGGGCTGGGGGCAAAGCGGCCGATCATGTTACTCCTCCGTTCCATATTCAGCAACTACCCGCTTACATCCGGCACAGTGCCACGCCGGCGCCCTAGGCGTGCTCCAGAAGTGCTTGGTCAGTTTGACCTCTCCCTCCCTCAGAGCCATGACCACCCCTTCCGCAATTTCAGGGGAAAAGATAATACTCCGGCTACTCTGCAGAAAGCCTTGCTTCATCTCCTGATTACACCATGGGCACAGCATCATTTTTTCTCCTCTCCATACTCCTCCAGCGCCTGCCTTAAAAACTCCGCGTCCTTGTCGTCCAGGGCGTGGAGGCCGGCAGTTTCCTCCAGATGGTGGGTGAACTCGTGGGCCACGGTGGCAAAGATCTCGTCCTTCCATCCCTCCTCGTCCTCCTCCGGCAGCAGGGCGGCAAAGGAGCCGTAATACAGGACGATATACCGCCCCAGCATATCGTGGACATACTCTCCCATAATGTACATCTCGCCGGGGGGAAAGTCCGGATCAGGCAGGGCTCTCTCCTCCAGCTGGATGCCCCCGTCCAGGTCCAGAAAGAAGGCGTCGGGGAACCCGCCGGCGATCTCCTCCAGCCAGTCGCCCATCTGTTCATAGGTGGGTACCATGATCCTCTCCTCCTTACTGGGGACTCAGGTCCGCTTTTCGGCGGAGCAGGGAGAGGGGCGGCACCTGACAGGGCAGCTTCATGCGGAAGGTCATCTGAGGGTGGCGGACCTCCTCCAGTGGAAGGCCATCCCCATCCCAGAGGCCCTCCACCCACAAAGCCTGGGGCCGGACATTGGGCCCCACCAGCTCCAGACTGTCGCCCACTCGGAATTTATTGTTCAGGGTCAAAAGGGCATTTCCCTCCCCGTCACAGGACTGCACCTTGGCCACGATCTGCCAGTCCCGGACATATCGGGAATTCTCGGTGTACTGCCCCGGCTGTCCATAGAAAAAGCCGGTGGAGTAGTGGCGGTGGCTGATATGCTCCACCTCGTCCCGCCACACCGGGTCCAGCGGCTCTCCCGCCGCCGCCGCGTCGATGGCGTGGCGGTAGGCTCCGGTGACGATGGCCGCGTAGTAGGCGGACTTTGCCCTCCCCTCCAGCTTTAGAGAGTCCACCCCCGCCTCCATCAAGTCGGCCACATGGTCGATCATGCACATATCCTTGGAGTTCATGATATAGGTCTGTCCATTCTCCTCATAGACAGGGAAGTACTCTCCCGGCCGCTTCTCCTCCATCAGGGCGTACTGATACCGGCAGGGCTGGGCGCACTCCCCCCGATTGGAGTCCCGCCCGGTCATGTAGTTAGACAGCAGGCACCGGCCGGAATAGCTGACGCACATGGCCCCGTGGGCAAAGACTTCGATCTCCAGCTCCTTTGGAGTCTTGGCCCTGATCTCCTGAATCTCCTCCAGGGACAGCTCCCTGGCTAGAATCACCCGACTAGCCCCCAGGTCGTGCCAGGCCTGGGCGGACTGGTAATTGACGATGCTGGCCTGAGTGGAGATATGACACTGGACCTTGGGGGCGTGTCTCCTGGCCAGGGCCAGGGTGCCCACATCTGCCAGAATGATGGCGTCCACGCCCACCTCATTGAGATATTCCAGCCACTCCGGCAGCCGGGCTACTTCTTGGTTGCGCGGCATGGTGTTGCAGGTCACATGGACTCTGACCCTATGGGAGCGGCATAGGTCCACGGCCTGTTTCAGCTCTGTCCGGGAGAAATTTCCGGCAAAAGACCGCATTCCGAAGTCGGTTCCGGCCAGATAGACAGCGTCCGCCCCATAGGCCACCGCCATCTCCAGTCTCTCCATGTCCCCCGCCGGGGCCAGCAGCTCGATCTTGTTTCTCATGTTTATCTATCTCCTTCAGAAAGGGGCAAGGGCGCCGGCCCTTGCCCCTTTGGGAATCACTTGTATCGCTCCTGGGAATTGAGGAAGCTCTGGAGCTGGTCATAGGTATTGAAGAAGTGGTGGAGATTATCGTCGCCCAGAGCGTAATAGAAGTAGCTGGTATCCGCTGGCTCCAGGGCAGCCATGATGGCCTCCATGCCAGGATTGGCGATGGGCGCCGGGGGCAGGCCCTTATACATATAAGTGTTATAGGGGGAATCGATGGCCTTGTCCGCCTCCGTCGGCACCTTTCCGCCGTTGATATAGGCCAGGGTAGCGTCGATCTGGAGCAGGCCCACAGTTTCACCCTCAGGATGCTCCAGGCGGTTATAAATGACGGAGGCAATCTCCTCCCGGTCAGATCCGTCCGTTTCCCGCTCGATCATGGAGGCGATAGTCAGGATTTCCCGCAGGGAATAGCCTGTTTCCTCCACTTGGGCCCGTATATCATCGGTGACCATGGAGTCAAAGTAGACCAACAGCTTATTGATGGCATACACCGGATCGTGGGGGGTATAGAACTCATAGGTGGACGGCATGAGGTAGCCTTCCAGCCGGTGGTAATCCCCCAGTGGGATATCCTGGAGGAAGGAGAAGGCGTAGTCGTGGTTGGCGGCGGCTTCCTGAAGCTCCTCCACCGTGGCCACCCCCTTCTCTTCCAGCAGGGCGAAGATCTGGTCCAGGGTATAGCCCTCTGGGATGACCACATCCACCACCGACCGGGTGGCGGAGTTGGCACTCATGCCAGCCAGCAGAGCCCGGTAATCCATATCCGTGTTCAGGGTATAGGTACCCATCGTCACATCGTCCTTGCCCCCTGTGAAGGCGGCAAAGAGCTTGAAGAGCCACTTATACTCGATCAGCCCCTCATCCTCCAGCCGGTTCACGATGCTGTTGAAGCTGTCCTCCGAGGAGATGGTAATGGTCACTTCCTTCTCATCCTTATTCAGGGCCAGCACATCGTTTGCGGCGATCCAAAGCAGGCAGGCCAGCAGGATGGACACTCCGATGACTCCTACCACATAGAGCACGGCGAAGCCGGCGGTCCGGCCGGTCGAGCCGCGGCGGGGACGGCGGGCGGCGGTGCGCTCCTCCCGCCCGCTTCTTCGTTCACTTCTTCGTTCCTGGGGCATTCAGGTCAGCTCCTAATAAAATTTTTCTGGGTCCTTGTCACCAGGGACAAGGGACCTCCATAGAATAGTACAGAACGCACGGGACACACCGTCCCGGCGGGATTTTAGAGAGGTGTGAAAACATATGTGTTGTGGAAACAACGGCTGGGGCGGCAACGGCTGCCTGTGGATCATCCTGCTCATCATCATCCTGTTCGCCTGCGGCGGCTGGGGCGGCAACGGCTGCGGCTGCAACAACAGTTGCGGCTGTGGCTGCGACAACGGCTGCGGCAACGACAACTGCGGCTGCTGCTGAGTGGACCGGCAAAAGGGCGGGGGATCAACCCCCGCTTTTTGCCGAAGAAAGGTGGGACAGGCACTCCTCCTCGGTGACCACCAGGTCCACCGGGATATCATAAGGTCCCCTAGGCAAACGGTCCTGCAGGAGAGCGGCCCGGCACAGCCCCACCTTCCACCCGGAGCAGCCGGCCAGCCACCGGTCATAGTAGCCGCCGCCGAAGCCCAGGCGGTAGCCCTCCCGGTCATAGCACAGGCCGGGGACCAGGATCAGGTCGATGGCCGCCCGCTCCAGCAGAGGGGCCTGTTCGTCCGGCTCCAGAAGGCCAAAGGCCGCCGGCACCAGCGGGCGGTCCGAGGCATACCCACGGACCTCCATCCCCCTGCCGGGGAGCATCCGGGGCAGGCCCACCACCTTCCCCCGCTCCGCCAGCTGGCGGACCAGCTCTCCAGTGTCCGGTTCCCGCTCTGGGATGCCCCAAAAGGCGAAGATTGTCTTTGCGCCCTCCACTTGGGGCAGAGATAGGAAGTGGGCAAAGAGGGCCCGGTCGCTCTCCCGCCGCTCTGACGAGGGCAAAGCCGCCAGCCAGCGGCGGACTGTTCGGCGCAGCGCCGCCTTCTCTTCAGTAACAGATGGAAGCACGGACTTCCTCCGCTCTCTCCCGGCCGGCCAGGTATTCCACCAGCGCCAGTCCGAAATCAAAGGCGGAGCCGGCCGCCTGCCCGGTAATCAGCTTGGCTGGGCCATCCACCACCACGTGGGACGGGCTGTCAGCTGCCACGGCTCCGTTCATCTGTCCCTCCATGCCGGGATAGCAGATGGCCCGTCTGCCCTCCAGCAGCCCCCACCTGCCCAACAGCGTAGGGGCCGCACAGATGGCGGCCAGAGGGATTCCCCGCTTCGCCGCCTCCCGGACCAGCTTCTCCACAGTAGGTTCCTGGCCCAGCTTCTGTACTCCCACACCACCGCCGGGCAAAACCAACATGTCGGCCCGGTCCAGCTCCACCTGGTCCAAAGTCAGATCCGCTTTTATTGTGATCTGCCGGCCTCCGGCCACCACCGCTCCGTCTGTGGACACCAGGGCCGTTTCCACGCCTCCTCGGCGGAGCAGGTCGGCGGGGACCAGGGCCTCCGCCTCTTCAAAGCCGGGAGCGAGCAGGATATAGACCATATTAGAATACCTCCTTTTACAGTAAGGGGGTCACCAGGGACCAGATCTCCTGGTGTATCTCCTGGATGGAGCGGAGCTGCCCCTCCCTGTCTAAACAGGAGATCCGCTTCCAGCCCAGCTCCCCAATGGCCTGGTGGGCGCAGGCGCGGCAGGTGGCTAGATACTCCGTGTCCAGCTCATGGATGTCCGCCTTGGTATGGGTGGCCGACTCCCGGCCGCGCAGCAGCTCCACCGACTTTTCAGTAGGCATATCCAAATAGAGCACCAGGTCAGGCCGGGGCAGTCCCAGCTTGTCGTGTTCAAAATCGTCCAGCCAGCGGAGGAAGGCGGTCCGCTCCCCCTCTGGGCACTTGGCCCCCTGGTGGACCGCGTTGGAGGTGGTATACCGGTCGGTAAGGACCAGGCCCCCCCCGTCGTAGTATTCCCCCCACACCTTTTTTAAGGAGGCGTATCGGTCCACCGCGTAAAACGCGGAGGCGGCGTAGGGATTTACGTCCCCTGGATGGCTGCCGAACTCACCCCCTAGGTACATCCGGATCAGAGCGGAGGACGGCTCCTGGTACTGGGGAAATACCAGCTTTTTGTACCCTTGGCCCATGGCGTCCAGCCGCTGGCACAGCTGGCCGAACTGAGTGGACTTGCCAGAGCCGTCGGTCCCTTCAATGACGATCAGCCGGCCCCTCATGACTGGTCCCTCCTGCCCCGCAGGCGGGCGCCAGCGGACTTAACCAGCACAAGAGGCAGCTTGGCCATCCGGCCCGCCCGCTGGGGCTCCTTCTTCAGGCGGTAGGCCCACTCCAAACCCAGCTTCCGCCAAGATTCGGGCGCCCGCTCCACGTTGCCGGCAAAGACATCCAGGGCGCCCCCCAGGCCAATGGCCAGACGAGCGCCTGTGTGCCTGCCCCACCGGGCCATCCACTTCTCCTGCTTGGGCGCGCCCAGGCAGACAAACAGCAGATCGGGCCGAGCGGCGGCCACCTCCAGCAGCACGGCCTCCTCGTCCTTAAAATAGCCGTCATGAGTGCCGCACAGGACGATATTAGGATGCCGCTCCAGGATGCGGCGGCCGGCCTCTTGGGCCACGCCGGGCTTCGCCCCCAGCAGGTAGAGCCGACCCCCCATCTGGTCCAGCTTGGCCAGCATATCAGCGGCAAATTCGATACCGGGAACCCGCTCCTTCAGGGGTGTGCCCAGTATCTTGGCCGAATAGACCACACCAATGCCGTCTGGGATGACCAGGTCGGCACTGTTGAGCACCTGACGGAAGTCGGCGTCTTTTTCCGCCGCCAGGATAAATTCCGGATTGGGTGTCACCACATAGTGGAACTGCTCCTGCTCCAGCATGGCGGTGCCCAGCTGGGCAGCCTCCTGCCGGGACACGTCGTCAAACCGGACACCCAGAATATCTTTCTTCAAAGCCATCCCTCCCAGGGAACAGTAAAGCATTGCCCAATGGGCATATGCCAGGATTATAGTATTTTACCACGCTCTGGCAAAAAAGTCTATGAATTTTCCATGAAGGTTTGTCCAAGGCGGACATTGGAACACCTGCGCTTTCTTACCGTTGACTTTCCTCCGCTCTTTCCTCATAATAATAGATACCGTAAGGCATCACATACACGGGAGGTACCCTCATGGAATTTTATGGGACCTTAGGCGGGCTCTGCCGTGACCGGGCTCTGTTGGTCCGCCTGTTCCGAGCCGGGATGACCGGGGCCAGGCTCAACCTGTCCCACACCAGCCTGTCCCAATGCTCCGCTCTGCTAGAGGAGCATTTCTTTCCCGCGGCACGACAGGCCGGGGTGGACCGCCCCCATCTCATCATCGACCTGCAGGGGCCGGAGCTGCGGCTAGGCACACTCCCCATCCCCATCCCCATCAAGACCGGAGACGATATCCTGCTTGGCCAGGACGGCCTCCCTGTCCCCCAGGTAGTGGTGTCCAGCGCCAAGCCGGGGGACCAGATCTCCATTGACGACAGCGCCATTCTCCTAGAGGTGAAAAAGGCCAGCTCCTCTGTGCTGCTGTGCCGGGTGCTGCGGGGCGGCACTCTACACAGCAGGAAAAGCCTGGCTATTCTAGGAGTATACCCGGATACACCAGTCCTCACCCAGGAGGATCTGATGAATCTGGACCTGGCTGGACAGTTTGGAGTGACCCACATTCTTCAGCCCTTTGTCCGGGGACAGGAGGATATCCGGGCACTGCGCCAGGCCTTGGACCAGCGTGGGCTGGGCCGCATCCAAATCATGGCCAAAATAGAGAACCGCCAGGGTCTGGACCATCTGGAGGAGATCATCTCCGCCGCCGACCAGCTCTGCATCGCACGGGGCGACCTTGGAAACTCCATGCCCCTCTGGGAGCTGCCTGGGGTTCAGAAGGATATCGCCCGGCGGTGCGTGGCCGCGGGTCGTGACTTCTGCCTGGTCACCCAGCTATTGTGGTCCATGGAGCATCGTCCGGTGCCCACCCGGGCCGAGGTATGCGATATTTACAACGGCGTGCTGGACGGGGCCTCCTCTCTGATGCTCACCGGGGAAACCGCCGCGGGCCAGTACCCTGTCCGGGCGATGGAATATCTTGTCAAAACCGCCCATGAGGCGGAGAAAGGACTCTAAGCATGGAACGTCTGCTTTTTTTGGATGCCTGTGTACGGGGGCCTGAGCTGTCCCGCACCTGGCGGTTGTGCCAGCGTTTTTTGGAGGAATATACTACGCTACATCCCCAGGTGCAGGTCTGCCACAGAGATTTGAGAGAGTCTCTGCCCATCCTGACAGGGGAGCTGGCCCGCCAGCGTGACGGCTGGATTGCCCGCGGGGAAGATGATCCACGGCTGACCCCCGCCCGCGAGATCGCCTCGGCCGATCTGGTGGTCGTGGGCGCCCCTTACTGGGACCTCTCCTTTCCCGCCGTTTTGAAGGTCTATTTGGAGTGGTCCAGTGCGCTGGGCATCACTTTCCGCTATACCGAGGACGGGCGGCAGGTCGGACTGAGCCAGGCCCGCGCCCTGGTCTATCTCACCTCCGCCGGCGGCCCCGTAGAGGGGCAGAATTACGGCTTTGACTACCTAAAAGCCCTGGGCGCTATGTTTGGGATTCCCCACGCCTACTGTGTGGCCGCGGAGGGCCTGGATATCCAGGGAACCGACGTCCAGGCTGTCCTTCGCCGTGCCGGAGATAGGGCCGCTTCCCTGGCCCGCCAGCTGGCCCAGGAGCCGATGTGCCTTCAGGGATAGTCCCCGCCCCTCCTTAGATTTGGAGCGCCATATGGCGCTCCAAAATTTTTTCTCATTTTCCCTTCTCTCTTCCTTTCTCCGCCGGATAGGGTACTGTAACCACGGGGCCCACCCACGAAGGCCGGTCCCTATCCCCCACCTTACCCGGCGGTTCAGCCGCCTGACTGTTCAGAAAGGATGACACGTATATGAAGCACAAGAGGTTTTTTCCCCGCCTGACCAGCCTGCTCTGCACTCTGGCCATGTCCCTGTCCCTTGTCCCTGCCGTCTCGGCCGCCAGCCAGCCGGAGCCCCTGATCTCCACCAACCGATATGGCTACTACAACGGTAACTGGGCCGTCCCCCGCTCCTCCTATCTATACCAGGATGGCCAGGACCTGGTTCGGGTGGAGTACCGGAAAGGCAGCCAGCTGGTGAATGGCCAGACTGGCCAGTTCCTGGAGTGGCTCACACCCACCACCCTAGTGGTAGAGACCTATGACAGCCACTTCCAGTTGAAGGAGACTAGAGAACTGGAAGTAGAGCTCCCAATCTGGGGCGGCTTCTTTGCCGGGGAGGACTACAACTTCGTGGTTTTCGGCCAGGAGAATCCCTCAGAGAGCGACAGCGCCGAGGTAGTCCGGGTGGTCAAATACTCCAAGAGCTGGGAGCGGCTGGACCAGGCCAGCCTAAGAGGGGCCAACACCACCATCCCCTTTGACGCCGGCGGCTTTACCTGCGCCGAGGACGGCGGCCTGCTGTACATCCGCACCAGCCACGAGATGTACGCCAGCTCCGACGGTCTGAACCACCAGGCCAGCCTGTCCTTCACAGTCCGCCAGGAGGACATGACCATCTCCGACGTGGCCTCCGCTGTGTCCAATCCCGCCACGGGCTATGTATCCCACTCCTTCAACCAGCTGATGCTGGTGGACCAGGAGGGCAGGCTGGTCGCGCTGGACCACGGCGACGCCTATCCCCGTGGGGCGTCCCTGTACCGCTGTGACGGCCAAAGCGGGCGGCGGGGGACCCAGCTCCTAGTAGCCAGCTGGCCTGGTTCCATCGGCGCCAACGTGACCGGCGCCCAGGTCACCGGTCTGGCCGAGACCTCCACCGGCTACCTCACCGCGTACAGCTACACTGGGAAGGGCGCTTCCTCCAACCTGACCGCCGACGTGAAAAACATCTATCTGGCTTACACCAGCAAAGATGATTTCTCTCAAAGCGGCACCAGGACCCGCCAGATCACCTCTTACGCCAACGGCGGGAACATCTATGGTTCCCAGCCCGTCCTTGTCCCCACCAGCCTGGAGGATGGCTATATCATCTGGTCTATGGCGGAGAAGGCGGACAACGGCTACTACTACAACACCGATTCCATCGGCTATGCCCGCTACTCCGCCGAGGGCTCGGTGTCTGACCTCAGGACCGCCGAGGGCGTCATGGCCTCCGACTGCACCCCCATCGTCTACAACGGACAAGTGGTGTGGTACGCCACCGATGACTCCGTCCCCGTGTTCTATGTTCTAGACGAGGACGGTGTCACCGCTTACCCCACAGCGGGAGAGGAGTCTGAGCCGCCCGCGGAGCCTGAACAGCCGGAGCGGCCCAGCCGGCCCTCCGCCCTGTCCGATCCCCGCCAGGCAGCCACCATTCGGCAGGCTGTGGAGCAGGCCGATCTTCTCTCCCGCCGGATCGTACTGAGCAACCCCAGCCGTCTGGCTATCCGGGAGGACGGCTCCCTGTGGGGCGCAGGCCCCGGCTATCTCACCGAAGAGGAGAAGGCCCAGTACCCTGTCAAGCTCATGGATGGCGTGCGCCAGATCTGTTGCTCAGACAACGACCTGCTCCTGGCCGTAAAGGAGGACGACACTCTCTGGGCCTGGGGCTACTATGTGGGCTCCCTAGGGCTGCTGGACAGCTTTGACGCCTGGTCTGAAACTCCCATCAAGGTGGCGGACAATGTCCGATCTGTGGCCACCGGCAAATTCGGCGCCATGGTGGTGCGTACCGACGGCTCTCTGTGGTACTACGGCCTGGTGAGCGCGGGAGAGGACGGTTCGGGCACCGACTATGGCGCCGCCGACCCCGATTCCTACGGCCCCCACCATGTGATGGACAATGTGGTCATGGTGGATGCCGGCCTGTCCCGCTACGTGGCCCTGAAAGAGGATGGCTCCGTCTGGGTCTGGGGCGCCGACGGCTATGGCGGCGACGGCAAGATGATTCTCTACAACGGCGACGCTCCTCTGCCCCTGACCAAACTGCTGGACGGCATGATCTCCGTCGGTATGGAGGGGGAGAGCGGCTGGGCCATCGATCAGGAGGGCGGCCTGTGGACCTGGGGTGTCAATGACAACGGCGAGGTGGGCAACGGCATGGCCTATGACACCGTCACCCCTTGGAGCGAGGGAGTCGGGCAGTCCACGCCCGTCAAGATCATTGACCGGGATGTAATCTCCGCCGAGCGGGGCGCCGCCGTATTAAAAAGCGGTGATCTATACACCTGGGGCATTACCGAAGAGGGGGGCGACACGGTTTCCAGCTACGGCTTCCACGTCCAGAGCTTCCCCATCAAAACCGGGGAGGACACTGTTATCGCCAATACCGCTCTCTGCTCTGATGGCTCCCTCCACGCCCCAGATGGCGAGGTTCTCATTGACGGTATCTTTACCCCCAGCGGCCAGTCTGTCCAAGGGACGGTGGACCAGGAGAGGAAGCCCAGCGGCACCTCAACGCCCGGTCAAACAGAGCGGCCCGACCAAGGCGCCGCCCCCCACTTCTCCGACATCAAGGCGGGCCAGTGGTTCCAGCCCTACGTGGAGAAGGTAGTCCAAAACGGACTGATGACCGGCATGGGAGACGGGAGGTTCGAGCCCGGCGGCGACCTATCTATCGCCCAGACTCTGGTGCTGGCCTATCAGATCCACAGCCGTGAGAGCGGCGGCCCGCTTCCCCAGACCTCCGGCGGCTGGTATATGCCCTATTACCAGTACTGTCTGGACAACGGCATCCTCACCGCCCGTGACTTTCCTCAGTCCTGTCTGAACGACAAGGCCACACGGTATGATATGGTCGCCATTCTGGATCAGGCCATCCCCGATGACCAGATGGAGGCAATCAACACCGTCCGGGACGGCGATGTCCCCGACTTGGGGGAGGGGGATGAGCTGGGCGATGTGGTCTATCGGTGGTACCGGGCCGGTGTGCTCACTGGGGACGAGGAGGGCCGCTTCCACGGCGGCAGCGACATCACCCGGGCCGAGGTGTCGGTCATTCTCTGCCAGCTCGCCGGGCTGGTGGACCGGGCCAGGCTGTGAGCTCCTATCCCCACCGGCCCCCAGAGTCCGAAAAAACCTGGGTCCCATTTCGGGACCCAGGTTTTTTCCTTGCCCTTCTTGGGAAAGACTGTTATACTGTAAAATGTAATTTTATGTCCGGCCTTCTGCCGGAGTGAGAGGGAGCTCCCGCTATGAAAAAACTGATGGTCATTGACGGCAATTCCATCGTCAACCGGGCCTTCTACGGAGTCAGCCAGAACCTGACCACACGGGAAGGTCAGCCTACCAACGCCATCTTTGGCTTTTTGAACATTCTGAACAAGCTGCTGGACGACAGCCAGCCCGACGCTCTCTGCGTCACCTTTGACCGGGCCGCCCCCACCTTCCGCCACCTGGCCTACGAGGGATACAAAGCCACCCGCAAGGGGATGCCCGACGAGCTGGCCAGCCAGCTTCCCCTGCTCAAGCAGGTGCTGGGGGCCATGAACATCCCCATGTACGAGCTGGATGGCTGGGAGGCTGACGACCTGATCGGCACCATCTCCGTGAAGGACCGGGCGGCGGGCTGGGAGACCATCATCGTCACAGGAGACAAGGACTCCCTCCAACTAGTGACAGACACCACCACAGTGAAGCTGGTGTCCACCCGCATGGGCCGCACCGACACCCGTGACATGACCCCGGCCTCCTTTCGGGAGGAGTATGGCTTTGACCCCATCCACATTATCGACTTGAAAGCCCTGATGGGGGATGCCAGCGACAACATCCCCGGTGTCAAGGGGGTGGGTGAAAAGACCGCCATGGCCCTGGTGCAGCTGTACGGCTCTATTGACTGCCTGTATGACCATATGCCCGATATCTGTATGGCTCCGTCCACCCCCGCCAAGCCCGGCGTGGTAAAAAAGCTGGCCGAGGGCAAAGAGATGGCCCGCATGTCCTATGACCTGGCCACCATCCACACCGACGCCCCCATCGATTTCGACCCGGAGCGCAACCTGCGCCAGCCGCCGGACAACAACGCTCTGTACCAGCTGTTCCTGGATCTGGAATTCGCCAAGCTCATCGACAAGTACCACCTCGCCGCTCCCCAGGGGGAGGGAGAGGCCCAGAGCCAGCCGGGGGCGGAATACTCCTGTACCACCGAGGTCGTCACCACACAGATCCGGCTGAAGGAGCTGCTGGCCCTCTGGTCTACCAAGGACAGCGTGGATGTCCTGGCCCTGCCGGGGTTGGACGTAATATGTGTGGAGTGCCGGCTCAACGAGAAGGAGAACCACGCCGCCCTGTTCCTCGCAGACAAATTCCAGGGACACAACGAGTTTCTGCGGACTTTTTTCGCAGACCCGGACATTAAAAAGGTTACGCACGGGCTGAAGGGCCTGTGGCGCTCCCTGCTGGCTGAAGGGATCTCCCCCGCCGGCTTTGTCTTTGATACCGAGGTGGCCGCCTATCTCCTGGCCCCTACCGACGGCAGCTATGACCTGGAAAAGCTGGGGCTGACCTATTTCAGCTTTCAGCCCGCCAAGGCTGGCGACTATTTGGCCGAGGGAGCTTTCGGCCCCCTGGCTGATCCGGTGGGCCCCGCCGCCGCCCTCACCTCCCACTGCGCCCTCATCGGCGCCCTCCACGGGGTATTGGAAAAGCGCCTGCGGGAGCTGGAGATGTGGGACCTGTATGAGACCATCGAGCTGCCCCTGTGCTCGGTGCTGGCTGAGATGGAGGCAGAGGGCTTTCTTATTGACCGGGGCGCCCTGGTGTCCTTTGGGGGGATGCTCACCCAGCGCATCGACCAGGCCCAGTCCCGCATCTACGAGCTGGCTGGGGAGGCCACCTTCAACATCAACTCCACCCAGCAGCTGGGCCATGTTTTATTTGAAACGCTGGGGCTCCCACCTGTGAAAAAGACCAAAACCGGCTGGTCCACCAATGCCGAGGTGCTGGACAAGCTGCGGGGCCAGCACCCCATCATTGACGAGATTCTGGAGTACCGCCAGCTCACCAAGCTGAAGTCCACCTATGTGGACGGTCTGTCCAAGGTCATCGGTCCTGACGGGCGGCTCCGCACCTCTTTCCAGAATACGGTGACCGCCACTGGGCGGCTGTCCTCCACTGAACCCAACCTTCAGAACATTCCCGTCCGCACCCAGTTGGGGGCCGAGCTGCGCAAGATGTTCGCGGCCCCGGCCGGCCGTGTGCTGGTGGATGCGGATTATTCCCAAATCGAGCTGAGGCTCCTGGCCCATATGGCCGGCGATCCGGCTATGATCGACGGCTTTAAGAGCGGAGCCGACATCCACACCATCACCGCCTCCCAGGTCTTTGGTGTCCGGCCCGAGGAGGTCACCCCCTCCATGCGCCGCTCGGCCAAGGCGGTGAATTTCGGCATCGTGTACGGCATCTCTCCCTTCTCGCTGTCCCAGGACATCGGCGTATCTGTCCAGGAGGCCAAGGAGTATATGGACAAGTATTTCGCCCATTACTCCGGTGTCCGGGCCTATATGGACGGCGTAGTGGAGCAGGCCAAACAGACCGGCTTCGTGGCCACCCTCTTTGGTCGACGCCGCTGGGTGCCGGAGCTGAAATCTTCCAACTTCAACACCCGGTCCTTTGGGGAGCGGGTAGCCCTTAACGCCCCCATCCAGGGCACCGCCGCCGACATCATCAAGCTGGCCATGATCCGGGTGCGGGACCGGCTTCGCGCCGAGGGGCTGAAGGGACGCCTGGTCCTCCAGGTCCACGACGAGCTGATCGTGGAGTGTCCGGCGGAGGAGGCGGATAGAATCTGCAGCCTGGTGGAGGAGGAGATGGAGGGCGTGGCTGCTCTGTCCGTCCCTCTGCTGGCCGAGACCCACGCTGGAAAGAGCTGGGCGGACGCCCATTAGCCCGCCGCGCTGGCCCGGACCGCATCCTCTTGTCCTTTCGGAATACTTCACCTTGAACCTGCTTGGTTGGGAACGTCCAATGGGCATTCCTCCCCCCGCATCTCCGCCACCTATCCCTCGAAAGTGACCGACTGTCCTGGTTTTGTTGTCAGATCGGCAGGAATCTGATACACTGACAACAGAATAGCAGGGAGGTATCCTCCATGGATCGTACCGTCTATACCACTGCTCGACTTGTCAAGTGGGCGCTGCTGGGGGTGTCAGGATGAGTGAGACCGACCGCCGCCCAGTTCTGGCGACCTTGTTGACCGTTCTGGGCTGTCTAGCTATGCTTTGGGTGGAGTGGGTGCTGTCCCCCGTCTACCCGGTAAAGTCGTCGGCTAAGGCGCTGGTCTTTCTGGGCTGCGCCGCCGCCTATGTGCTGGCCTCCGGCGACCGGACGATTCTCCGGTCCTTCGGCCGGCCCGAACAGGGGGCGATGAGGCTGCCCCTGCTGCTGGGGGGCGGAGTATTCCTCCTGCTGCTGGGCGGGTACACGCTGCTCTCTCCCTGGCTGGATTTGTCCGCCATCTCCGGCAATTTACAGGCCAAGGAGGGCTTCACCGCCGCTACTTTTCCACTGGCGGCCCTCTATATCACCTTTGGTAACTCCCTGCTGGAGGAGCTCTTTTTCCGGGGCTTTGCCTTTCTTGCCCTGTACCGATCCGGTTACAAAAAGCTGGCCTGGACCTTTTCCGCCATAGCTTTTGCCCTGTACCATGTGTCCATCATGGACGGCTGGTTCCACCCGGCCCTGCTGGTCCTGCTTACCTCTGGGCTGGCCTGCGCCGGGCTTCTGTTCAACGCTCTGGACGCAAAAAGCCAGACCATATGGCCCGGCTGGCTGGTCCACATGGGGGCCAACCTGGCCATCAACACCATCGCCCTTCACCTGTGGGGGATCATTTGACGAAAGGAGAGTGTCCTGCGCCCTCTGTCTGCTGGCCTTGGTATCCCATCTGGCTGATGAAACAACAAGTGGGTCTATGCGATTCCCACCGCGTCTGAACTGTAAATCCGCTTTGCAAGGAGGCTCCCTTATGACATTCTGGACTGTCTTAACTGTTTTTCTCCTCTTCCCCCTGCTGATGCTTACCCTTGTATTTTTCTTCCGCCCCGCCTGGCTCCCCCTGGTCATCCCCATGAGTACGCTCTCTGCCCTGGCGCTATGCTGGGGTAAGTTCTGCTACTTTGAATGGCGGCCTCCCCTTATGGTCCTTCTCTCCATGCAGATGCTGGCTGTCACTCTGCTGGTTTTGGTTCTGGCGGCGGTGCGGAAAACACCCCGTTACGGAGCCTTCTTCCTGGAGAGCCTCACCGCCCTGCTGTTCACTGCCATGTGCGTCTGCGTCCTCTACGGGTACATAGAGCTGGAATGGCTCGCCAAATTCTATCCCTCCTGTCCCCCGCCTCAGGCGGCCCTTCTCCTCCTGTTCCCCTTCGGAACTGGGATTCTCCTATCCATCTGGGGCGTTCGGAAACTGCGCGGGCCGAACAAATAACCGGCAGACCCAACCTTTACCCTATCACATAAGGAGTCAATACAATGTACTACGAGATTGTCCCCATGGACCGAAGCCACATAGACCAGATTGCCGCCCTGGAGCGGGAATGTTTCTCCACGCCCTGGAGCGAGACCATGCTCTCTGACGCCCTTTTCGACCCCCAGGCCAGCTTTATCGTGGCCGACGACGGGGAAGGCAATATTCTGGGCTACGCTGGCTTACATGTGGTGTTGGACGAGGGCTACATCGACAATATCGCCGTCCACCCCGACGCCCGGCGGCATGGAGTGGCCTCCGCCCTGCTGGATGTGTACTGCCGCTTCGGCGCCGCCAATCTGGCCTTCCTCACTCTGGAGGTACGGGTATCCAACACTGCCGCCATCGGCCTATATGAAAAGTATGGCTTCCACCAGGCTGGCCTGCGGCCGGGATACTACCAAAATCCGCGGGAGGACGCCTTAATTATGACACGGGAGTTTGAACATGAAGCTGATTGAATTGACCGCGGAGCAGTTGTCCGCCCTGTATGAGAGCGAGCTGAAAGCCGCTTTCCCGCCCCAGGAGCTGAAGCCCCTAAAGGCCATGCTGAACCTGATGGCTGAGAAGAAGTATCAGGCCCTTGGCCTGTATGATGGAGATGAACTGGCGGGCTATGCCCTGCTGTGGTTGGAGCCCGGTATTCCCTTTGCCCTGCTGGACTATCTGGGAACCATCGAAGGCAGGCGCAGTCAGGGGCTGGGGACCATTATGCTGGACCTGTTGGCCGGCTACTACAAGGATTACCGAGGCATCTTCGGCGAGGCGGAGGCACCAGAGGGCGGCAGTCCCGAGGGGGAGGAGCTGCGCCGGCGCCGGCTCGGCTTCTATCTGCGCAACGGGTTCCGATACGGCGGCTATGACTGCGCCCTCTTTGGTGTCCACTACCAGACCCTGATCCGAGGCCGTGAGGACGTCACTCCGGGTGAGCTGCTGGCCGTCCACCAGAAAATTTACAGTGGACATATGCCCAAACAGGTATACGACCGTTTCATCCAGATCCCCCTGCTCCCTGGGCAGCGGCCCAACTCCATGGGAGACTGGGTGGAGGAGTGAGGGGCGCCCCTCCTTCGCAGCGGTGTCCGCTGGTTCCCTCGATCAGAAAGTAGGTATTGATACGATGAATATTCTTGCCATTGAATCCTCCTGTGACGACACCGCCGCCGCCGTTGTCAAGGACGGTCGGACGGTGCTGTCTAGCTGCGTGTCCTCCCAAATTGAGATGCATACCATCTATGGCGGCGTGGTACCGGAGCTGGCCTCCCGCAAGCATATCGAGGCCATATCCGGTCTAGCCGACAAAGCTCTGGCTGACGCCGAGCTCTCCCGCGCCGATCTAGACGCCGTAGCGGTCACCTATGCCCCCGGCCTCATCGGCGCTGTGCTGGTAGGGGTCAACTTCGCCAAAGGGGCAGCCATGGCTCTGGACCTGCCCCTCATCCCGGTCCACCATGTCCGGGGCCACATCGCGGCCAATTATATCACCCACCCGGACCTGGAGCCCCCCTTCGTCTGCCTGTGTGTATCCGGCGGCACCACAGCCATCGTGGATGTGCGGTCCTATACAGAGATGGAGATCATGGGTTCCACCCGGGACGATGCCGCCGGCGAGTGTTTTGACAAGGTGGCGCGGGTGCTCGGCATCGGCTATCCTGGCGGCGCTCCCATGGACCGGCTGGCCCAGGGGGGCGATGACCTGCGGTATGAGCTCCCCCTGGCCCATGTGACCGGGCACGAGCTGGATATGTCTTTCTCCGGCCTCAAAACAGCCAGCCTGAATCTGATCCACAACGCCCAGCAGAAAGGGGAACCCCTGGACCTGCCCTCTTTCGCCGCCAGCTTTGGCCGGGCGGTGAGCCAGTCCCTGGTCCCCCGTGCTATGGCCGCAGCCAAGGCAAAGGGCTATGGCAAGGTGGCGGTGGCCGGCGGCGTGGCGGCCAACAGCCGCATCCGGGCCGATCTCCAGGCCGCCTGTGCCCAGAGCGGGGATCAGCTCTACCTCCCCGAACTGCGCTACTGCGGCGACAACGCCGCTATGGTCGGCTGTCAGGGGTACTATGAGTGGCAGGCTGGCCACACAGCCGGTTGGGAGCTAAATGCTTACGCCACCCGGGATATCTCTCTGGGATAAGCCCACTGTTTCCCGCCTGGCGGAACAGTGGGCGGCTCTCCCTGTGCTCCGTCTGTAGTATTACAGTCTGGATACCTCCCCTCTCAATTTTGCGTTATGTCACCCATAATTTTTGGGTTCTTTACATTTTTTCCCTATTTCTAATCGTAAGAAATCCACAGCCGCCCGAATCATGGCGCTTTGAGCCGCCCCTTTTGTGGAAAACCATGTGGAAAGTGTGAATAACTTTTTGTACTTACTTTTTACAATTCCGATTATGTAAATCTTTTATACCTGTACACAGGTCTCTGGCGGCGGCCATACAAAATTTTTCGTTCCTCCTATTGACATTAGCTGGACGTGGTGGTAGAATATTGCGGTACAATAAAGTAGGTACGGTTCCCCGTCCTCACCCCAGGCCAGCGCCAAAGGGTCAACATGGAAGATCAGCACTGGATGTCCAGTGGTGTTTTGCTATGATACGGGGGCCATATCGGCTATCCGTATTTTATTTTGTCTGGAGGTGCTTTCCCATCGCTAACACAGGTCATCAAACCAATGACGAGATCCGCGACAAGGAAGTTCGACTGATCGACCAGGCCGGCGAACAGTTGGGCATCATGTCTTCCCAGGAGGCGCTTCGCCTAGCGGAAGAACAGAACCTGGATCTGGTTAAGATCTCCCCCAACGCCGTTCCCCCTGTGTGCAAAATCATGGACTACGGCAAATATCGGTTCGAACAGACCAAGCGCGAGAAGGAAGCCCGCAAGAATCAGCGCGTGGTGGAGATCAAAGAGATCCGGATGTCCCCCAGTATTGATCTCAATGACTTCAACGTTAAGCTGAGGAACGCCCAAAAGTTTTTATCTGAGGGCAACCGCTGCAAGGTCACAGTCCGCTTCCGCGGCCGTGAGATGGCTCATACCAATATCGGTCAGGATCTGCTGCTCAAGTTCGCGGAGGAGTGCGGCGAGCTGGCTGTTATGGATAAGAGCCCCAAGCTGGAGGGACGTCATATGTCCATCTTCCTATCCCCCAAGCCTGCCAAAGATGCCAAAAAGTAAGTAAAGGAGTTTTCTGTTATGCCGAAGATCAAGATCAAGACTCACAGCGGCGCCAAAAAGCGCTTCTCTCTCACCAAGACCGGCAAGGTCAAGCGCGCCATGACCAAGAAGCGTCACCTGCTCAACGGCCACGGCAAGACCACCAAGCTGAAGCGGGCTCTGCGCGGCACCACCTATGCCGACAAGACCAATGAGGCCGCGATCAAGCGCATGATCCTGTACAAGTAAGACAGAGGGAGGTAACGAACAATGGCAAGAGTGAAAGGCGCGATGATGACGCGCAAGAGAAGAAATAAGATCCTCAAGCTGGCCAAGGGCTACTGGGGTTCCAAGTCCAAGCATTATAAGATGGCCAACCAGGCTGTCATGAAGTCCGGTGTGTACGCCTATACCGGCCGCAAGCTGAAGAAGCGCGACTTCCGTCAGCTTTGGATCACCCGGATCAATGCCGCCTGCAAGCTGAACGGCATGAACTACTCCACCTTCATGAACGGCCTGAAGAAGTCCGGCATCGTCATCAACCGCAAGATGCTGGCCGAGCTGGCAGTCAACGATAAGGCAGCTTTCGTCCAACTGACGGAAACCGCCAAGAAGGCTCTGGCCTAATTCTGTGAAATTGCGCTCCGGTACTGGATTTCAGCACCGGAGCTTTTTTCTGGCACATCTGATTATTCCCGGCGGCTGATTTTCTCCCTTTCCACAGCCGACCCAATCAAAAAGGAGGACACCTATGCCCACATTCACCTTAGATATCTACCAGACTGCAGGCATTGCCATGCTCCTGTTCGTACTGGGCCGATTTCTCACCGAGCGCGTCGAGTTCCTGAGAAAATGCTGTATCCCCGCCCCTGTGGTGGGGGGCCTGATCTTCGCCCTCGTTCATCTGGGACTCTATATGAGCGGTGTACTGGCCCTATCCTTTGATGAGAACATCAAAAACTTCTTTATGACCCTGTTCTTTACCAGCGTAGGCTATACCGCCTGCTTCCGGCTGTTGAAAAAGGGGGGTAAAAAGGTATTTACCTTCCTGTTTGTCGCTATCTTAATGGTTATCCTGCAAAATTTGGCCAGCTCTGTGCTGTCCGTCCTGCTTGGCTGGGATCCCCGTCTCGGCCTGTGCACCGGCTCCATCCCCATGGTAGGGGGCCACGGTACCGCGGGCTCCTACGGCCCCGAACTGGAAAAGATGGGTCTGGCCGGCGCTGAGGTGCTGGCTATGGCCGCCGCCACCTTTGGTCTTGTCGCCGGCTCCCTGATGGGCGGCCCTACCGCCCGCAGCCTTATCAACAAATATGGTCTGCGCTCCAACGAGACCACCGAGTCCGTCATTGAAGCCGCTGACGAGACTCCTGAAGAGAAGGAGCGGGCGGAGCGCATGGACTATACGGCCTTTACCAACGCCGCCATCCTGCTCATCGTCGCATCTGGCCTGGGCACTCTGCTGACCATGGCCTTCAATAGCGTGCAGATCACCATTGCCGGCACGGTCATCAAGTTCACCTTCCCCACCTATATCGGCTCCATGGTCATCGCCGCTGTCATCCGCAATTTCTGTGATGTCAAACGCATTATTCTCCCCGCCAAGGCCATCGATACCTGGGGTAACGTGTCCCTCTCTATCTTCCTGGCCATCGCCCTTATGTCCCTAAAGCTCTGGGAACTGGCCGAACTGGCTACGGACATGGTCATTCTACTGGCCGCCCAGGTAATACTCATGTTCCTCTTCGCCCGGTTCGTGGTGTTCCGGCTCATGGGCCGGGACTATGAGGCGGCAGTCATGACCTCCGCCTTCTGCGGATTTGGTATGGGCGCCACGCCCAACGCCATGGCCAATATGCAGGCCATCACCAAAAATTACGGCCCTGCTCCCCAGGCTTTCTTTATCGTACCGCTGGTCGGCTCGCTGTTCATTGATTTCTGCAACGGAATTATTATTACCCTGTTTCTGAATGTACTGCCGTTGATCTTCGGCTGATAAAAAGCCCGCGCCCTGCTCCCCTGATGAGCAGGGCGCTTTTTTACGATCTTATCAGGTCTTTGTCCCCTTCTTCACTATTTATACAGAGGCTCACAGTCCTCTAGACGACTCCTTTTTCTTCCGCTTGGCCGCCATATAGCGGTCCTCCTCACTGAAGATGCAGCCGCAATATTTCTGCATATAGAAGCCGTGCTCCCGGGCAAAGGCCTGACCCGCCTGAAACAGTGGCCTGAAATCCCGGTACAGGAAGTCCACCCCGTACTTCTGCCCCATCTCACGGGCAATGGCGGCGATGGCATCATGGTTCTGATAGGGGGAAATGAGCAGCGAGGTGGTAAAGCTGTCATAGCCATGCTCCGCGGCGTATCGGGCTGTCTCCTCCATTCGGACCCGGTAGCAGTAGGGACAGCGCCCGTCAATATTTCCAGCCACAGCGGTGACGAACGGCCGCAGATCATAGGTGCCGCCGATGACCAATTTCATGCCGATCTCCCTTGCGTAGTCCTCTAAGGTGCGCTTCCGGGCCTGATATTCCGTATAGGGGTGAATGTTGGGGTTAAACCAGAAGCCGGTGACCGACAGCCCCTCCTCCCGCAGTTGAGCGATAGGCTGGTTGGCGCAGGGGGCACAGCACATATGCATCAGGGTATTATCCATCACACGCACCTCAAATCTCCAAAATATCTAATTCCAGGCCCTGCCGCATGGCATAGGCCAAGGTCTGGGCCGTCCCGCCTCTGGGTTCACCGTCATAGACGGCGATAATCCGGCAGGCCCGATCCACCATGTACCGGTTCCGCCTTGCCATGCAGCCCCGGTCATAGTGATGCTGGACCAGAGTCTCATAGTCGCACTGGTCCAGGATAGCCTGATAGCGGAGCCGCTCCTCCCGGGGCCAGCGGTCCGCTTGGCTCTCACAGGGCCGCGCCCCCTCCAGCGTCACCTGCGGAAAGCACGCCCGCAAGGCCAACACAGCCTCGGCAAAATACAGGTCCGCCCCCCGTGCCATTCCACAGATAAAATGGCGGCAGCCACTCTGATAGGCCCGCTCCAGGGCCTGTCCCAACCGCTCCTTCAGCCGTGTGCATCTGGGGTCCCGCTCATCCGTTCCCCAAGGAAGTTTGTCGGGCCGGTGCCCGGTAAAGCAGCAGGTATTTGCCTGTTCCAAAACACAGCGCCCCTTCTTTTGTGTTGGTTTCTATTCTATAACAGGACATAGTCTAAGTCAATGTTTATGGAAAATTTGTTCGATTGAGTGGACAGCCAATCGATTCTCTGTATCCATATCCTGCCACGGGTGTACCTGGTGGAGCCCTGTTTCCTCTCCTCTATCTCCGCAATCCCGCTGCTCGGTGAACTTGGGCGTCAAGAACAGAATGGACGGCCAAAGACCGTCCATTCCTTTTACTCCAATATCCTACCATCCACTGAAATGGTCACCACCTGCCAGGGGATAAACTTCCCGCTGTCCCGCAGGGCCTTCTCCGCCGCAATTTGTAGGCCGCCGCAGCAGGGGACCTCCATCCGCGCAATGGTCACGCTCTTGATATTATTTTGACGGATGATTTCTGTCAGCTTTTCACTGTAATCAACCCCGTCCAACTTGGGGCAGCCCACCAATGTCACTTTGCCCCGGATAAAATCCTGATGGAAGTTTCCATAGGCAAAGGCGGTGCAGTCGGCGGCAATCAGCAGGTTCGCGCCGTCAAAGTAGGGCGCCGTAAGGGGAGCCAGCTTGATCTGGACAGGCCACTGGCGCAGTTGGGATGAGACTGGACCGGTCGCGGCGGCTTCCTGCTCCTGACGCCGTCCCAGTGTCTGGATACGGCTGCCAGGGCAGCCCTGGCCTTCTCCATTCTCCCGCTCCCTCTTTTGGGCCTGGACCGCCGCCTCATCATAGGGAGCCGCCTCCCGCTCCACAAAGGTGATGGCCCCGGTAGGACAGGTGGGTAAACAGTCCCCCAGGCCGTCACAGTAGTCATCACGAAGCAGGAGCGCCTTGCCCTCCACCATGCCGATGGCCCCCTCATGACAGGCCTGGGAACACAGGCCGCAGCCGTTACACTTCTCTCGGTTGATCTCAATGATTCTACGAATCATGTCATTTTCCGCCTTTCCTTGACTTGGATGGGCTAAGTATAGTACCATTGATCCACAGAGTACGTTGTTATAACAACATTTTAGGAGAAAGATATGGACTATCAATTTTTGGCTGGTATTCTCCTGTTCCAAGGGCTCTCCCCGGACGTTCTTCCGGATCTTCTGGCCGGTCTGGGAGCCGGGACTCGTTTCTATCCCCGTGGGGAGGCCGTCCTCCGCACCGGCGACCGGACCGGGCGGCTGGGTCTGGTGCTCTCCGGGGGCGTCAACATTGAGAATCACGACGCCTGGGGAAACCGGACCATCTTGGACCATGTTGCCCCCGGCCAGGTCTTTGCGGAGACCTACGCCTGTGTCCCCGGGGAACCACTGATGGTTGACGTTGCGGCCGTCCAGGACACAGAGGTCCTGTTCCTGGATATGGGCCTGCTCTTGTCCGGCGAGGGACCCCACCATGGAACTCTCTTGCGCAATCTTCTGACCATCACGGCCAGAAAAAACCTGGCCCTCTCTCGGCGCATCTTCTACACCTCCTCCAAGACCATCCGGGGCAGGCTGCTCTCCTATCTGTCCGACCAGGCGGTGCTCCAGAACAGCCCCTCCTTTTCTATCCCCTTTGACCGCCAGCAGCTGGCTGATTATCTGGGCGTGGACCGGAGTGCCCTGTCCAATGAGCTGGGCAAAATGAGGCGGGATGGGCTGCTGTCCGCCAGGAAAAGCCACTTTCGCCTCAATGTGAGCCAGATGCCCTGATCTACACAGGATTTACAATTTAATTACAATTCATTTTCTTTGGTTGACAATGTAGACCAGTTGTGTTATGTTTGGTCTACAAAGTAGACTTAAGGAGGTGTTTTTATGCCGGATGTCACCCTGACCAACAGCGAATGGTATGTGTTGGACTGCCTTTGGGAGCACTCTCCTCTGACGGTGATGGAATTGGTGGAGCGCCTGTCCCAGAAGGTGGGCTGGGCCAAGAGCACCACCATCACTACCCTGCGGCGGATGGAGGAGAAGGGGCTGGTCCACTGTGAAGTGACGGGCCGGACCCGTCACTATCGGCCCTCGGTGGAACGGCGGAAGGCCGTCCGCCGGGAGACCCGCTCCTTCTTGAACAAGGTGTATCGGGGCAGCGTGGGGTTGATGGTGTCTGCCATGGCCCAGGACAAGGCCCTGACCCGGAAGGAGATTGACGAGCTGTATGAGATTCTTCGACAGGCAGAGGAGGGAGCGAAATGAGCGGCATTTTCGTTCTGAACAGCGCCATGCCCACCCTGATCCCCTGGGCCTTCACCTCCACCCTACTAATTCTGGCGGTGCTGACTGTCCGTTGGCTCACCCGGAACCGGCTGTCCTCTGTGAACCGCTATGCCCTCTGGGCGGTGGTGCTGATCCGGCTGCTGATCCCTATTCAGCTCCCCTTCCTGTCCTCCTTAGGGGCAGTGGACTTTGCGCCTCAGATGGAGGACACCCCGGTATACGCCTTTCCCACCGACCACATAGACGCGCCAGAGAGTTATATTCAGCATATCTGGGAAGAACAGGGAGAGGACCCGGTCATGAGCGCCGGCATCACCAGCCGTGGCTTCCCCGCTCTGGGAGGGTTCGGCTTTGATTATTACAGCGGCGGCACAGTCTTGGAGGAAAACGGTTATACCGATTACGCCTTTTTCTCCACTGTCCCCCGTATCCTGTCTATCCTGTGGGGGACAGGAGCGGCGGTGATGCTCCTGTTCCTGATTGGGAGCAACCTGCGCTTTGCCGCAAGGCTGCGCCGCTCCCGCCGCCCCCTGGACATTCCTGAGTGTCCTCTTCCCGTCTACGTGATAGAGGACCTGTCCTCTCCCTGCCTGTTCGGCCTGTTCCGGCCCGTGGTCTACCTGACTCCCCAGGCAGCGGCGGACTCTGCCGCACGGGAGCATGTGCTGGCCCATGAGCTCACCCACTACGCCCACAGGGACCACCTCTGGGCCCCCCTGCGGTGTCTGGCCCTGGCCCTCCACTGGTATAACCCTCTGGTATGGCTGGCTGTCCTCCTGTCCAAACGGGACGGAGAACTGGCCTGTGACGAGGGGGCGGTGCGCCGTCTGGGGGAGGACCAGCGCATCCCCTACGGCCGCACCCTGGTGGGCATGGTGGCCCAGCGTTCCCTGCGGCCGGCCGATCTGCTGTCCTGCTCCACCGCCATGACAGGGGGCAAAAAGACCATTCAACAGCGCATCGCCCTGCTGGTGAAGCACCCAGAAACCAGGGCGGCCGCTGTCTTTGGGGCTTGTGTGGCCCTGGCTCTGGTAGCAGTATTCACCTTCTCTGACGGAAACCAGAGCGGCGGTCCGGCAGGCGATTATAGACGCTTCCTCAGTGATGTGCAAAGCGCCCAGAGCATCCGCCTGGGACAGCCCACCACCTCCAGTCAGTTTGACCCCACCGCCATCACCGATCCGGAGCTGCTGGCGGAGGCCAAAGAGATCTTGAAGCAGGAGTGCCCGGACTGGCTCAATCCGCCCCAGGTAGTGGGGGACCTGGCCCCGGCCTCTCTGCGTACCCTGACTCTCACTGACCAGCAGGGCGCGGAGGTCCGATATCTGCTGGCCGCCCCCGCCGACCGGGGGAACTCCGGCGACTTCTATGTGCTTACTGACGGTGAACTCAGCGGGACGGAGGTTTCCGGACGCCGGGTGGCCGCCCTGATGCACCAGCAGGCGGCAGTCCAGCTCTACGACCTGATGAACCGCCAGGGGGCACAGAGCGGCGCCATTCCTCTTACCGCCGAGGAGCTGGCCTATTTCAACGACGGCTCCTTCTTTGACAACGGGACCGGCAGCGGCGGAAATGCCTACATCAATTTCTCCATTCGCAACCAGTTCCTGACTTCCTGGTATGACCATCCGGCGGACATCGACCTGTACCAGCTGTTCTATCTGGGGACCGGCAATCCCAGCTCCATCAGCGAGGAGGAGCGGCGGCTGGTCATCGACCGGGGTTACGGCGGGGCGGACCCGGACTGCGGCTGCACCAAAATCACCCGGCAGGAGATGGACGCCGTCCTGCTGGAACACACCGGCCTGACTTTGGAGGAGACCAATCTGGTGGGGCTGGGCGATTTCACCTACCTGCCGGAGTATGACGCCTACTACCACTTCCATGGGGACACCAATTATACAGTCCCAAGCTTTGAGAGCGGTTCCCGCCATGACAGCATTCTCTATCTCAACTATGGGGACCACGGGGCCTGCCAGTTGGTCCTTCGGGCGGTGGACGGCGGATATCAGTTTATCGCCAACCGCTCTACCCAGGTTGGAAACGTACCCAGCTCCTATACCCGGCTGGAGAAGCCGGAGCACATCGCCGCCCTGGTGGAGCTGCTAGTCCAGGATCAGGCGTTTCTCACCGAAAACGCCCAGTATTTAGGGATCACCCCGGAGGCGCTGGCCGACGCCCTCCAGGGGAAGGGGGAGGAAGGCGTCTCCCCCGACCTGCTGGTCATCGGCACCTACAACGGCTGGGTCCCGGACCAATGGGGGCGGGGCTACGGCTATCGGTTGACGGTCTGGGGAGGCGGCAGTGTGATGTTTATGGACCTAACCTTCCCGGCGGCGCTGAATGAGCAGGTGCTGGCCTTCCACCAGCAGGACTCTTTGGAGTTGATTCAAAAGGACCTGACCCAGCGTCTGTCCGCTCTCACCCCACAGGACATCCAGTCCGTCAGCGGAGGCCGCTATGACCTCCCGGTCTCGTCCGACCAGCTGGCCGGGATGCTCAACCGAATGGTAGGCCGGTATCTGGGGCCGGACGGATCCGACAGCTTTTCCTCCCACCGGCTGTGGACGCTGGACATCCTGCTGCCCGAGGACGTCACCCTGTATCTCTCCGCCGGTCTGGTCGAGGACCAGGTGGACATCGACGGGCTGCTCTTTGAAAGCCCGGAGCTGTACCAGCTCATCCGTCAGCGGTGGACTCCTCCCGCCGGCAGCATCATCCGGGAGGACCTGTCCCCGGTGGCGGAGGCGGTGGACCGGCTCCTGGCGGATGAGCTGGCCAAGTGGAACCAGGACTTTACCGACAGCGGCCTGTCCGCCCCCTACACTGGGGTAGAACTGACCCAATTCCGCCTGCTGTCCTCTTACCCCGACCTGCTGAAAGAGGGGACCGTGAAGCTGTACGCCTTCGACTACGGCTTGACCACCGGGAATTTGGAGGAAGCGGGCTGGGCTGGAGGGAATTACGCCGACGGCGACGGTCTGTTTCATCCTTACGGCCATGTGCCCCATCTGCTGACGGTGGAGGGGATCGGTCATATGGAGCGCAGTCAGATCATCCTATGGGAGTTCCCCCTAGTGGTAGGCAGCCAAGGCTATGAGGAACTGGTCACTCAGGACTATGTTCGTGACGTGGTGGTAAGCAACCTCCGGGACCTGCTGGACCCGGTGGTCCCCGCCTCGGTGACCGACCCCCAGAAGGCGGCCGAGGCCTATGGACGGGCTCTGGCCCAATACTATTCCTCCTTTGGGTCCAGCCACCCATCGGCCGTAACCTACGCCGCCCTGTATGAGGCCCGGGTCTATCAGCAGGCGGCCAGCGGACTGTGCGCCGCCATCACTCTGGCCGTGGATCCGGTGGAAGCGAACAACATATATTGGCAGTCGGGCGCCGGCCTTGATCCAGGACCAGATGGACATTGGCTGTACACCCTGGAATACTGCCTGGAACGGCAGGAGGACGGCACCTGGAGGTGTACAGACTCGGGTACCGGCGGGGTCAGGCTGGAGCGCGGAGATCCCCAGGTAATTAAGCCAGAACCGGAAAGATGACTTCCCGCTTCATCCACAAATAACTTTTGCAGAGTCCCGCCGGAGGATATCCGGCGGGACTCTTTTACATTCTTGACAAATTTTTATCTTAAATATGTCTAAAATCACGAAAAACAGGATGTTAAGTTCCTGTCTTTCCTCCTCTCTGTCCTGTTAAGAAATCGTTAATTCCGTTGTTTTTGCTCCCCAAAATCGCTATCATAATACTGAAGAAATAGAAAGATATCCAGTCTATTGTAGGTGTTTCAAAATCATGAGTCTGCGCGTAGGAATCGATATCGGCTCCACCACCGTCAAGGTAGTGGTGCTGGATGAACAAAATAAACTGCTGTTCCGCTCCTATGAGCGGCACTTCTCCAAGACCCGTGAGCGGGCACTGGAAACATTGAACTCCATCTCCGATATGCTGTCCGGCCAGCGTGTCAAGGTCACCATCACCGGCTCTGCCGGACTGGGCGTAGCCAACGCTGCGGGCATCGACTTCGTACAGGAGGTATATGCCACTGCCGCCGCGGTGAATACATACATCCCCGACACGGACGCGGTCATCGAACTGGGCGGGGAGGACGCCAAGATCATTTTCTTCGGCGGCTCCCTGGAGGAGCGGATGAACGGCTCTTGCGCCGGCGGCACCGGCGCCTTCATCGATCAGATGGCCACCCTGATGAACGTCACGGTGAACGAGCTAGATACTCTGTCCCTAAAGCATGAGAAGATCTACCCCATCGCCTCCCGCTGCGGTGTATTTGCCAAGAGCGATATCCAGCCCATCCTGAATCAGGGCGGGCGGAAGGAGGACGTGGCCGCTTCCATTTTCCAGGCAGTGGTGGACCAGACGGTGGCCGGCCTGACCCAGGGCCGGGAGCTGAAGGGCAAGATCGTGTTTCTGGGTGGGCCTCTCCACTTCCTCATGGGCCTGCGCCAGCGTTTTGTGGAGACTTTGGCCCTAGACGGTGAGCACGCCATCTTTCCCGAGGACGGCGACTGTTTCGCGGCCATGGGCGCGGCTCTGTGCGCTACCGACTATCAGCCTGTCTCCTTTGAGGAGGTGCTGAAAAAGCTGGCCGACAGCGCCGAGGCCACCACCCTGGTGGACACCATGCCTCCCCTGTTCTCCAGTCAGGAGGAGTACGACCAATTCAGTGCCCGGCACAACGCCAGCCGCCCCCCAGAGGTGGATATCCATACCTACTCCGGTCCGGCTTGGCTGGGCATCGACGCTGGCTCCACCACCACCAAGCTGGCCCTCATCACCGCCGACGGCGGCCTGCTGTATACCTATTACCACTCCAATCTGGGTAACCCCGTGGCCATAGTGCTGGAACAGCTGCGGACCATCTACGCCATGTGCGGTGACCGTATCGTGATCCGCGGCGCCGCCGTCACCGGCTATGGCGAGGACCTGATCAAAAACGCCTTCTCCTGCGACCTCGGTCTGGTGGAGACTATGGCCCACTACAAGGCCGCCGCCCACTTTGAGCCCTCCGTGGATTTCATCATCGACATCGGCGGTCAGGATATGAAGTGCTTTAAGATCCGCAACGGCGCCGTGGACTCCATCATGCTCAACGAGGCCTGCTCCTCCGGCTGTGGCTCCTTCATTGAGACCTTTGCCAAGGCTCTGGGCTACAACATAGCGGATTTCTCCAAGCTGGGACTCTTCTCCCAACATCCGGTAAATCTGGGCTCCCGGTGCACTGTGTTCATGAACTCCAGCGTCAAGCAGGCCCAGAAGGACGGGGCCAGCGTGGAAGATATCTCCGCCGGTCTGTCCACCTCCATCGTGAAAAACGCCATATATAAGGTTATCCGGGCCGCCTCCGCCGACGATCTGGGACAACACATTGTGGTCCAGGGAGGCACCTTCCTCAATGACGCGGTGCTCCGGGCCTTTGAGCAGGAGCTTGGCCGGAATGTGACCCGTCCTGTGATTTCGGGCATCATGGGCGCCTTCGGCGCCGCTTTGGCTGCCCGTGACCTGCACCTGGACAAGAGCCAGCTGCTGGGGCGAGAGGCTCTGGACCGTTTTTCCCACACCGCCAGACCCGCTACCTGCGGCCTGTGCACCAATCACTGCTCCCTCACCGTCAACTCCTTTGACGGGGGGCGGCGCTTCGTCTCCGGCAACCGGTGCTCCCGTCCTCTGGGGGAGGAGCCCAGCCATCTGCCCGACCTGATGCGCTACAAATACGACCACCTCCGCTCCCTCCATGGAACGGGGCAGGGAGATGGCTCCAGAGGGAGAATCGGTATTCCCTTCGGACTGAATATGTATGAGAACCTCCCCTTCTGGTTCGAGTTGTTCACACGACTCAATTTCCGGGTGGTCCTCTCCCCCCAGTCCAGCCGCAAGCTCTATCTCAAGGGCCAACGCACAATCCCCTCTGACACCGTGTGTTACCCCGCCAAGCTGCTCCACGGCCATGTGGAGGCGCTGGTGGAGGAGGGCGTGGACGCCATCTTCTACCCCTGTATGCCCTATAACTTTGACGAGGGTGTCAGCGACAACAACTACAACTGCCCGGTGGTAGCTTACTACCCCGAACTGCTGGCCGCCAACGTACCCGACCTGAAAAAGACCCGGTTCCTCTACCCCTACTTTGGCCTTCACCGCCCCAAGGATTTCGAGCGCAAAGCCAGCGAGTGGTTTTTCAACGAGTTTCAAATCCCTAAGCGGGAGACTGTGGCCGCCGTCAAAGCCGCCTATGCGGCCTACGATGCCTATAAGGAGGATCTAAGGGCCCGCGGCCGGGAGTATATCGCCCAGGCGCGGGCAGAGGGACGCCCCATCCTTGTGGTGGCTGGCCGCCCCTACCATATGGACCCGGAGATCAACCACGGTATCAACGATCTTATCACCTCCTACGGCTTTGTTCTGGTCACCGAGGATGCGGTGGCCTATCTGGAGGATAAGGCTCCCCGCCATGTTCTCAACCAGTGGACCTATCACGCCAGGATGTATAACGCCGCCCGGTATGTGTGCACCCAGCCGGATATGGAGCTCATCCAGCTGGTATCCTTTGGCTGCGGCATCGACGCTATCACCGGCGACGAGATGCGCTCCATCCTGGAGGACGGCGGCAAGCTGTACACCCAGTTGAAGATCGACGACATCAGCAACCTGGGCGCCGTCAAGATCCGCATTCGGAGCCTGATGGCCGCCATTGAAGCCAGAAAACAGAGTTGAGTATTTCTAGGTGTAAAGCTTGGAGATATTGTGTTCGTTGAAGGCGAACAGGTTTTGAATCACCCGGCGGAGCCGGACACTGAATCTCCGCTCTCCACTCTTTTCAGAAAGGGACTTTTTTATGGCAAAATTAGTTTATGACGAAACTGGCCGTCTGCTGTTCACCAAGGAGATGAAGGAGGAGTATACCCTCCTGATGCCCCAGATGCTCCCCGTCCACTTCGGCATGATGCAGAAGCTGCTGGAGTGTGAGGGCTACAAGGTGGATATGCTCACCACCAACCACCGGGGCATTGTGGATGAAGGCCTGAAATATGTCCATAACGACACCTGCTATCCCGCTCTGCTGGTCATCGGCCAGCTCATCGACGCGGTGAAGCACGGCGGCTATGACCCCCACAAGGTGGGCCTGCTCATCACCCAGACTGGCGGCGGCTGCCGGGCCAGCAACTATATCCACCTGCTGCGCAAGGCTCTGGAGAAAGCGGACATGGGCTATATTCCTGTGGTTTCCGTCAATCTGTCCGGCCTGGAGAAGAACCCCGGCTTTTCCTTGACCCTCCCCTTCATTCGCAAGGCGGTCTTTGCCATGATGTATGGAGACATCATCGTCAACGTGGCCAATCAGGTCCGCCCTTATGAAGTAGAGCAGGGAAAGGCCGACGCCATGATCGCCCACTGGTCTCAGAAGCTGGTAGACGGCTTCCAGAGTGGGAAGGGCATGAGCCGAGGGCAGATGCGGGCTCTCTTTGACCAGATCTGCGCCGACTTCGCCTCCATCCCTGTCCAGGGCGAGCCCAAGATTCGTGTGGGCGTGGTTGGGGAAATCTATGTGAAGTTCGCCCCCCTGGGCAACAACAATTTGGAGCAGTTCCTGCTCTCCGAAGGCGTGGAGCCCGTAGTCCCCGGCCTGACCGATTTCATTATTTTCAAGATTTACAACCGGGTGGCCGATGTGGATCTGTACGGCGGGAAGTGGATCAAGAAGGCCGCCTGCCGGGCCTTCATGTCCTATATCGAGGGCTGTCAGAAGGATATGATCGCCGCTCTGAAGAAGTCCGGCCGCTTCCGTGCCCCCGGCACCTTCCAGGAGCTCCACTCCCTGGTCCATGGCTATCTGGGCGACGGCAACAAGATGGGCGAGGGCTGGCTCCTCACCGCCGAGATGTTGGAGCTCATCCACTCCGGCACCAATAATATCGTGTGTACCCAGCCCTTTGGCTGCCTGCCCAACCACATCGTGGGCAAGGGTATGATCCGCAAGCTGAAGGACGAGTACCCCTACTCCAACGTGGTGGCCATCGACTACGACCCAGGCGCCACCAAGATCAACCAGGAGAACCGCATCAAGCTGATGCTGGCCAACGCCAAGGGCCTGACTCATCAGGAGTCCCCCGCGCCCAGAGCGCCCCAGCCTGAAGTGGCTCCCAAGCTGGCTCATGCCCACAGTTAAGCTTTCCCTCTCAACAAAAAAGGACCCGGTACAGTGGTGTACCGGGTCCTCTTTTCTTTTTTCTCACAGCCCATTGACGATAAAATTGGGCCGCTTCCCCTCCAGCACCAGCTGGGCCGAGGTCCACATATTGGTGTGGGCCCGGTGGAAGGAGCCGCCGGTATTGCCGCCCAGATGGGGCGAGTAGATGGCCCGATCCGCGACCTCTGGAGGGAGGTCCACCAGGGGGTGGTCAGCGGGAGTGGGCTCCGGTTCAAAGACATCCATAGCGATGGCACCCAGTCGGCCGTCGATGAGGGCCTGCCGGACGGCCAGGCTGTCCACCAACAGGCCACGAGAGGTGTTCACTAAAATGGCTCCCGGCTTGAACTTGTCTAGCAGAGCCTTGTCCACCATATGAGTGGTCTCCGGGGTGACTGCACAATGGAGAGATACAATGTCGCACCGGGACACCAGCTCCTCCAGTGGGAGATATTCCACGTTCAGCTCTTCCTCTACCTGGGGTGGACGGCGGTGGGCGGTGTAGTAGTACATCTTGCAGCCGAAGGGAACCAGCAGCCTGGCTGTGGCGGTACCGATGTCCCCCAGCCCTACCAAGCCCACAGTGGATAGACCCAACTCCGGAGAGTTGGAGGCCATGACCGCCTCCTTCATCTCGCGTTGACGGCCTGCCCGAAGGGCGTTGTGGCCAGTAATACCGTGACGTAGAGCCATGAGCATGAGCATCACCGTATGCTCCGCCACTGAAGCGGCGTTGCAGCCTTTATTGTTGCACACAAAAATGTTCCTGGCCCTGGCCGCCTCCAGATCAATCCGGTTGTAGGCCACCCCCTCCGATTGGATCAGCTTCAGACCGGGCATCAGGTCCATCAGTTCTCCCGTCACGTCCACGATGGGGTCGGTGAACAGGATCTGGGCATCAGCGTTTTCCCGCGCCGCCTGTTGTGGGGACTGGTCCAGAGAACAGTAGGCCGTTTCAAAGGGCAGCTGTGCAACAAACTCCGGCATATAGGCCTCATAGCGTGCCTTCGGCCCTAAAATCAATACTTTCATGATTCATCCTCCCGGTCATTGATAAATTTTTTCCTCTGGGAAAGAATATAAATATTGTAGCACACTTTTTTGGTTGGTACAACACTCCAATATTAGCACTTAAATAACAAGAGTGCTAATATTTACAATTTATACACAAAGTGTGCAAGAACTGTTCACATTTGGACGATATACTAGGACCAAAGTTAAGTGAGGCAGGAAGGGCCGCTGAGATCGGACCCCCACCTCAGAAAGGAGTTTCTTATGATGTACAGTATGATCCCCTTTGGCCGCTATCACGGCGGTCTAGACACGATTTTTGATGACCTGGAGCGCAGCTTCTTCCCTCCCGCAAACCGCCAGCCCACCGCCTTTCGGACCGATATCCGGGATGAGGGTGACCACTTCCTTTTGGAAGCTGAACTGCCTGGCTTCCAAAAGGAGGATATCCATTTGGAGCTGAAGGAAGGCATCCTGACCATCTCTGCCCAGCACGAGGAAAAGCAGGAGAAGCGGGACGACCAGGGCCAATACCTGTGTCGGGAGCGCCGGGTCGGCTCTTTTGTCCGCTCCTTTGATGCCTCTGGCATTCAGGAGGACGCTATCCGAGCCTCCTATGAGAACGGAGTGTTGACGTTGATTCTGCCTAAGATGGCTGAGATACAGCCTCAAAGCAGAAGGATCGCCATTCAGTGACCAGAAGGAAGGGCAGGCTTCAGAGCCTGCCCTTTTTTGGGGGTGCCGGTGTATACGCCAGCCAGCGAGCGTCAAATTTTTTCTTGCAAAATATCTCAGGTTGGTGTATTTTTGTTTTAGCAAACAATTCAGTCAAGTGCTAATTTATGACAATCTTGAAACCAAAGTTAAAGGAGGTTTCTTTTCATGAATATGGATCGATTTACTCAAAAATCCCTGGCCGCCATCCAGGGGGCCAGGGACATCTCCCAGGAATACGGCAATCAGCAGATCGAGCAGCCCCACCTGTTGCTGGCCCTGGTCAGTGACAACGAGGGGTTCATTCCCCAGCTGCTCGCCGCTATGGGCATGACTGTTCCCAGCTTTGAGGCGGCAGTGAAGGGGGAGGTCCAGAAACTGCCTAAAGTGTCCGGGTCCGGCCGGGAAGCGGACAAGGTCTATGTGTCCCAGGATGTGGACAGGGCCCTCCGCGGCGCGGAGCAAGAGGCCCAGGCCATGAAGGACGAGTACATCTCAGTGGAACACATCTTCCTCGGTCTGCTGGCACAGCCTGACAGTGCCTTAAAGGAGTTATTCCGCACCTACCATGTGGACAGGGAGAAGGTGATGCAGGCTCTGGCCAGCGTCCGCGGCAACCAACGGGTGACCTCGGACAACCCGGAGGATACCTATAACGCCCTGAAGAAATACGGCACCGACTTGGTGGAGCGGGCCCGCCAGAACAAGCTGGACCCGGTCATCGGCCGGGACGATGAAATCCGGAATGTCATCCGCATCCTTTCCCGTAAGAGCAAGAACAACCCTGTGCTCATTGGCGAGCCCGGCGTGGGCAAGACCGCCATCGCTGAAGGTCTGGCTCAACGGATTGTCAAGGGAGATGTGCCCGGTTCCCTGAAGGACAAGACGATCTTCTCCCTGGACATGGGCTCCCTTGTGGCCGGGGCCAAGTACCGGGGGGAGTTCGAGGAGCGGCTGAAGGCCGTCCTCAACGAGGTCAAAAAGTCCGAGGGCCGCATCATCCTTTTCATTGATGAGCTGCACACTATTGTGGGCGCTGGCAAGACTGAGGGCAGTATGGATGCAGGCAACCTGCTCAAACCCATGCTGGCCCGTGGCGAGCTCCACTGCATCGGCGCCACCACTCTCAACGAGTACCGGCAGTATATCGAGAAAGACGCCGCCCTGGAACGTCGGTTCCAGCCCGTGATGGTCAACGAACCCACAGTAGAGGACGCTATCGCCATTCTCCGGGGACTCAAGGAGCGGTACGAGGTGTACCACGGCGTCAAGATCACGGACGGGGCTATCATTGCCGCCGCGACCCTGTCCAACCGCTATATCACCGACCGCTTCCTGCCGGACAAGGCCATCGACCTGGTGGACGAAGCCTGTGCCATGATCCGCACCGAGATGGACTCCATGCCCACTGAACTGGACGTCATCCAGCGGAAGATCATCCAGCACGAGATTGAGGAGGCCGCCCTGAAGAAGGAGACCGACAAGCTGTCCCAGGAGCATCTGGCTGAGATTCAGAGGGAACTGTCCGATATGCGGGAAGAGTTCAAGGCCAAGAAAGCCCAGTGGGACAACGAGAAGGGGGCCATCGGCAAGGTACAGAAGCTGCGGGAGGAGCTGGAGGCGGCCAACGCCGCCCTGGAGAAAGCCCAGCGGGAGTACGACCTGGAGAAAGCCGCCGAGCTGCAATATGGCCGCATTCCGGAGCTGAAGAAAGCCCTGGAGGCGGAGGAGAGCATCGCCAACGAGGGCAAGGCCCGCTCTCTCCTGCGGGACAAGGTCACCGAGGAGGAAATCGCCCGCATCATTGAACGCTGGACCGGCATCCCGGTGGCCCGGCTGATGGAGGGGGAGCGGGACAAGCTGCTCCACCTGGAGGATATCCTCCACCAGCGGGTGGTAGGACAGGACGAGGCAGTAAGGTTGGTATCCGAGGCTATCCTGCGCAGCCGGGCCGGGATCGCCGACCCCAGCAAGCCCATCGGCTCCTTCCTGTTCCTGGGCCCTACCGGCGTAGGTAAGACCGAGCTGGCCAAAACTCTGGCCGAAGCCCTGTTTGACAGCGAAAAGAACCTGGTGCGCATCGACATGAGCGAATATATGGAGAAATTCTCCGTGTCCCGGCTCATCGGCGCCCCTCCGGGATATGTGGGCTATGAGGAGGGCGGCCAGCTCACGGAGGCGGTGAGGAGAAAGCCCTACTCCGTCATCCTTTTTGATGAGGTGGAGAAGGCTCACCCTGACGTATTCAATATATTACTTCAGGTATTGGATGACGGTCGTATTACGGACAGTCAAGGAAGAACGGTGGACTTTAAGAACACCATCATCATTCTAACCTCCAATCTGGGCAGCCAGTTCCTGCTGGACGGCATCGGCTCAGACGGTGAGATTAGTCAGGAGGCCCGGAACCAAGTGAGCGAGCTGCTCAAGCGGTCCTTCCGCCCGGAGTTCCTCAACCGTTTGGATGAAATTGTGTTCTACAAGCCGCTGACAAAGGATAACGTCACCCATATTATTGACCTTCTGGTGGCCGATCTGAACCGCCGCCTGGCGGATCAGCAGCTCACCGTGGAGCTGACTGCCGACGCTAAGTCCCATATCATTGACGCGGCTTATGACCCCATCTACGGGGCTCGCCCCCTGCGCCGCTATCTCCAGCACACAGTGGAGACCCTCATCGGTCGAAAGATCATAGCCGATCAGGTGGAGCCTGGTGCCCATCTGTCTGTTGATGTCAG